>NZ_JALCYU010000004.1:0-337633 GCF_023507765.1 Chromobacterium sp. IRSSSOUMB001 | reverse complement strand
GACAGGTTCTTAGCCGTTTTCGTGTTGTCTCGTCCGGGCTCCCCGGAGTTTAAGCACCCTCTCTGGCAAAAAAAAGGGCGCCAGCGGCGCCCCAAGTCCCTTACCACAACAAGAAAATTTGGATTTATTCGACGCGCTCCCCGTGCAGGGTCACATCCAGTCCCTCGCGTTCTTCGTCTTCCGCGACGCGCAGTCCAATTGCTACATCGATCAGCTTAAGCAGGATGAAGGTGACGACGGCGCAATAGGCCGCGGTGACGCCCACGCCTAGCGCTTGAGCGGCGAGGCTGCCTTCCGCGCCGCCGATTTCTTTGACGGCGAAGACACCGGTGAGTAAGGCGCCCAGGATGCCGCCGATGCCATGTACGCCGAAGGCGTCCAAAGAGTCGTCATAGCCCAGCATGTGCTTGAGTCCGGTGGCGCCCCAGAAGCACACCACGCCGGCTGCCAGGCCGATAATCAGCGCGCCTTTGACGTCGACGAAGCCGGCCGCGGGCGTGATGGCGACCAAGCCGGCGACCGCGCCCGAGGCAATGCCCAGCACCGAAGGTTTTTTCTTGGTGAGCCATTCGGCAAACATCCAGGCCAGCGCGGCGGCGGCGGTGGCAAGTTGGGTAGTGACCATGGCCATGCCGGCGCGGCCGTCTGCAGCAACGGCGGAACCGGCGTTGAAGCCGAACCAGCCCACCCACAGCATCGATGCCCCCACCAGGGTTAGCACCAGGTTATGGGGGGGCATCGCTTCCTTGCCAAAACCGACGCGCTTGCCCAGTACCAAGGCGGTTACCAAGCCGGCGATACCGGCGTTGATGTGCACTACGGTTCCGCCGGCGAAGTCCAGCACGCCCTTGTCCGCCATCCAGCCGCCCGGCGCCCAGACCCAGTGCGCTACCGGTACGTAGACCAGCAAGGACCATAGGGTCATAAAGACCAGCATCGCGGAAAACTTCATTCGCTCGGCGAAGGCCCCGGTGATCAGCGCGGGGGTGATGATGGCGAAAGTCATCTGAAAGGTCATGAACACCGATTCAGGTATGGTGCCGGCCAGCGGATGTACCGCCAATTTGCCGGCGTCTTTCAGGTAAACCATGCCGTCCAGCATCACGCGGCTCAAGTCGCCGAGATAAGGCGTGCCGACGGTGAAGGCCAGGCTGTAGCCGATGACCGCCCACAGCACCGTGATCAGCGCGGTGATGGCGAAACTTTGCATGAGCGTCGCCAGCACGTTTTTCTTGCGCACCATGCCGCCATAGAACAGCGCCAGGCCGGGAATCGTCATGAACAGAACCAAGGCGGTGGAGATCAGCATCCAGGCGGTGTCGCCGGCGCTGATGCTCTTGGCGTCGGCAATCGCCGGGCCTGCCGGCGCGGCGGCGAACGCCAGCGGGGCCATTAGGCCCAAGCCGGCGAGCTGAATGGTTGCGAGCAGTTTTTTCATTGTCGTTTCCCCTAAGTCTCTATTGCGGTTCAGACCGCGTCGGCGCCGGTTTCGCCGGTGCGGATGCGCACCACTTGTTCCAGATCGTAAACGAAGATCTTCCCGTCGCCGATCTTGCCGGTGCGGGCGGATTTTTCGATGGCTTCCACGACTTGGTCGAGCAAAGCGTCGTCTATGGCGATCTCCAGTTTGACCTTGGGCAGGAAGTCCACCACGTATTCGGCGCCGCGGTAGAGTTCGGTATGCCCTTTCTGGCGACCAAAGCCTTTGACTTCGGTGACGGTGACTCCTTGCACGCCGATGGAGGACAAGGCTTCGCGGACTTCGTCCAGCTTGAAGGGCTTGATAATGGCAGAAACGAGTTTCATGACTGCTCCTTGGGTCTGATGATCCGGTGTCTTGAGTTGAGCGCTGCTGTCGCGTCAGTACGCATGAATCGTGCCAGGCCGGATTGGCGCAAAAGAAAACGCTAAGATCATGTTGCAATGCAAAAAAGGTCTGTACTGGCCTTTTTGGCACTTTCCCGGTGCATGCGGCGATGAGGGGCCGCACTGATTTGGTGCCGCGAAGGGCGCGGAGTTGGGATGGGGGTTGCCAATGGGTACGCGCTGGCGGGTAGCGGACTTGGCTTTTTGCTACACTCTGCTCTGTTATCACTTATTCACTCAAGGAGCCGCGTCATGTTGAGCCAAAAGCTGTTCGAGGAAATCGGCAACAAGATCAGCGAAACTATTGCCGCCAGTCCGGCCAAGGACATCGAGAAAAACGTCAAAGCGATGATGGCCTCTACATTCAGCAAAATGGATCTGGTGACGCGCGAGGAGTTCGACGTGCAGCAGGAAGTGTTGGTGCGAACTCGGGAGAAGCTGGCTCAACTGGAGCAGAAGCTAGCGCGCTTAGAGGCGCAGGTGTTCCCGGAGGAGGCGCGAGCCACGGTAGAGGCTCAATCAGAACTCGGCCATTCCTGAGCGACATGGCGCTGGCTGTGGTCGCAAGTCGGGCGCTGGCCGGAGTGGACGCGCCTGAGGTTGCGGTGGAAGTGCATTTGGCCAACGGCTTGCCCGCTTTCACCATTGTCGGCTTGCCTGATCTGGAGGTGAGGGAAAGCCGGGAGCGAGTCCGCGCGGCAATCTTGACCTCTGGTTTTGAGTTCCCGGCCCGGCGCATCACCGTCAACCTGGCCCCGGCCGATCTTCCCAAAGACTCCGGCCGTTTTGACCTGCCCATCGCCATTGGCATTCTTGTTGCCAGCGGACAGGTACGCTGTCCCAAATTGGCGGAATATGAAATCGCGGGAGAGTTGGCGTTGACCGGGGCCCTGCGGCCGGTGCGCGGGGCCTTGGCGATGGCGTGCAAAACGAGGGAGGCGGGGCGCGCCTTCATCTTGCCGGTAGCCAGCGCCAGGGAGGCCGCTGTGCTTGAGGGCATGCCTTTGTATGGCGTGAGCACCCTGGTTGAGGCCTGCGCCTTTCTCAACGGTCTCTCCGAGCTGGAGCCGTACCGACAAGAGGGCGGTTCGTCCCGCTCGCTTCCGGATTACCTTGATCTATTGGATATCAAAGGCCAGTCCATGGCGCGCCATGCGCTGGAAGTAGCCGCGGCAGGGCGGCATAGCCTCTTGTTGATCGGCCCGCCCGGCACCGGCAAATCCATGTTGGCCGCCCGCCTGCCCGGTATCTTGCCCGGCATGCCGGATGAAGAGGCGCTGGAAAGCGCCGCCGTGCGTTCTTTGGGGACCGATGGCTTTGCCCTGGACGATTGGGGCGTACGGCCGTTCCGTTCTCCGCACCATACCGCGTCCGCGGTTGCGCTGGTGGGCGGTGGCAGCGATCCCCGGCCTGGAGAAATTAGCCTGGCGCATCATGGGGTCTTGTTTTTGGACGAATTGCCGGAGTTCGATCGTAAAGTGCTGGAGGTCTTGCGCGAGCCGCTGGAGGCCGGAGTAATCCACATTTCGCGCGCCGCGCGCCAAGCCAGTTTTCCCGCGCGATTTCAGCTGATTGCGGCAATGAATCCCTGCCCGTGTGGCTATCTTGGGCATTTCAGCGGAAAATGCCGGTGCACGCCCGAGCAAGTGGGGCGCTATCGAGGTAAAATATCCGGTCCCTTATTGGACCGCATCGATTTGCATGTTGAAGTGCAGTCCTTGCCTGCCGACGAGTTGGTGGATGGGGCCGCCGGCGAGCCCAGCGCTTTGGTGCGTGAACGGGTGGAGTCGGCGTATCGTCGACAATTGGCGAGGCAGGGAAAGGCGAATGCCGGCTTGAGCGGGGCCGAACTTGAAGCGCTTGGCGATTTTCACGCCGAAGGGCTGGCATTATTGCGGCAAGTTTTGGACAAGATCGGCTTGTCGGCGCGGAGTTATCATCGGATACTTCGGGTTTCCAGAACCATTGCCGATTTGCAGGGTCAGGCTATGGTCATGCGGGAGCATGTGTTGCAGGCGATTCAATTACGACGAGCTGCAATGCCTAATGGCTAACAATAAATAAAGAATTGATCAATCCAGATAGTTTGTTGAACTATTTGATTAGTTAAAAGCGTAAGTGCTGCATGGCAAATCGAGATTTAAAAAATTCCTCCCGTAGTTCCCGTGGCCGCTCATCCAGCTCTAAGAGCGGAGGCGGCGGCATGGTGGCGGGCATCGTCATCGGCCTGATCGTCGGCGTTGCCGTCGCGGTTGGCCTCGCCATGTATCTGAATAAGTCCTCTACGCCGTTCAGCAACTTGGAAAAGTTGGATCGCAAAGCGGCCGGCGCTTCCGCGCCGCCGACGGAGCTGCTGGCTCCGGGCACGCGCATTGCGGATGCAGCTTCGGAAACCACTACTGCGCCGGCCCCGGTGGCCAAGCCGGCTCAGGAGGCGCCGTCCGCTCCACCGCCGATGCCGGCGGAAGCTCCCGCCAAGCCGGCCGCAACCGCGCCGGCGACCAAGGACGCAGGCAAGGAAGAGCAGCGCTTTGATTTCTACAAGATCTTGCCTGGGCAGGTGGATGCGGTGCCCGGCAAGAACGGCAAGGCGGCGGAACCTTCTGCTCAGCAGGCAGCCAAAAAGGTCTACTTGCAGCTGGGTTCCTTCCAGAATCAGGACGAGGCGGACAACCTCAAGGCTAAGCTGGCTTTGTTGGGCGTGGAGGCCAAAATCCAGTCGGTGACTGTGCCGGAAAAGGGACTGGTGCATCGGGTCAGGGTGGGGCCGTATAGCCGCCAGGACGAGGTGGACCGAGTGAAGGCTCAGTTGAAGCAGGATGGCATTGGCGCGACAGTCGTCAAGGCGGAATAAACTCTTCCTCTATTAGGGAATCGATAATGAAAAAGTGGTTATTGCTTTCGTTGATGCTGTTCAGCGGCCTGGCAAACGCGGCGATTGAGCTGGGCAAGGATTACACCATGCTGGCGACGCCGCAGCCGGTGGCGGATCCGAAAAAGGTGGAGGTGATCGAGTTCTTCTCCTATCACTGCATTCACTGCCTGGAGCTTGAGCCGGCGATGAGCGCTTGGGAAAAGAGCAAGCCCGCCGACGTGGCGTTCTCCAAGGAGCAGATCGTGTGGCAAAAGTCGATGGAAGGCTTCGTGCGCATGTTCTCCGCCTTCAAGACCTCCGGTTCCTACGACAAACTGCACCGCCCGGCTTTCGAGGCTGTAGTGAAGTCGCGCATCAATCTGTCTGACGAGAGTGTGTTCGCTAACTGGCTCAAGCAGCAGAAGGGCGTTGACGCCGCCAAGGTGATGCAGGCGTACAAATCCTTCGGCGTGAACGCGCAGGTGGCCAAGGCGGCCAAGATGACTCGCGATTATGCGATCCAGGGCACCCCGACGGTGATCGTCAACGGCAAGTACGTGGTGACGCCGGTGGCGCCGGAGCGCATGGTGCAGGTGATCAACGAGCTGGTGGCCAAAGCCCGAGCCGAGAAAAAATAAGAATCGAGCAAGACGCTTGGTGAAGAAGGCAGCCCTGGGGCTGCCTTTTGTGCGTATTAATCCTTGATGGGGGATGGGTGGACATGGATGTGATGCTGTTGGCCAAGGCTTTATTACTGGGCATTGTCGAAGGGGTGACGGAGTTTTTCCCGATTTCCAGCACCGGGCATTTGATTGTGGTGGGGGACCTGATCGGTTTTCAAAACAATGCCGACGTGTTTGAGGTGGTGATTCAGCTGGGGGCGATCCTGGCGGTGGTTTGGGAATACCGCCAGCGTTTTCTGGGCGTGGCGCAGGGCGCTTTGCAGCGGGATGCGCAGTCGTTGCGCTTCATCAGCAACTTGCTGGTGGCCTTCCTGCCGGCGGCGGTCATCGGTTTCTTCGCGATCAAGGCGATTAAACACTATTTGTTCAACCCGCTGACCGTGGCGCTGGCCTTGGTGGTGGGCGGCATCATCATTCTGCTGGTTGAGCGCAGGCAGCGCGTGCCGCGGGTGAACAGCGTGGATGCGATGAGCTGGCAAGACGCCTTGAAAGTGGGGGTCGCTCAGGTGTTTGCCATGGTACCCGGCACATCGCGCTCCGGTTCCACCATTATCGGCGGCATGTTGTTTGGCCTGGACCGCAAAGTAGCCACTGAGTTTTCCTTTTTCCTGGCGGTGCCTACCATGTTCGCGGCCACGTTCTACGATGTGTACAAGCATTGGCACCAGTTCACCGCCGCGGATGTGCCGGTGATAGGCGTTGGTTTCATCGCGGCGTTCATCAGCGCTTTCTTCGCGGTGCGTGGTTTGATTCGCTATGTGTCCAGCCACAACTTCAATGCGTTCGCTTGGTATCGCATCGTATTCGGCTTGGTGATATTGGCTACATGGCAGTTGGGCTGGGTGGATTGGAGTGTTTGAATTGGCTCAAGATAGAAATATCTTGACAGCCAAGAATGGCTTGTATAATATGCAACCTCTCTGACGCGGGGTGGAGCAGTCTGGTAGCTCGTCGGGCTCATAACCCGAAGGTCGTAGGTTCAAATCCTGCCCCCGCAACCAAATTCAAAAACCCAGCTTTCTTTTGAAAGCTGGGTTTTTTGTTTTCCTTCCAGTGGTCTGTCCGATCAATGGCCGCTGAATTAAAAAAACCGCCGGGTAACGGCGGCTTTTTATTGCTCGAGCAGGCGTGATTAAATGCGCTTGGCCAGTTCCGATGCCTTGCCGATATAGCTGGCCGGGGTTAATTCCAGCAGGCGGGCTTTTTCCGTTTCCGGTAGTTCCAGGTTTTTGATGAAGGCATGCAAGGTTTCACGGGTGATGCCGCCCTTGCCGCGCGTCAATTCCTTCAGCTGTTCGTACGGATTGGGCACGCCGTGGCGCCGCATTACGGTTTGTACTGGCTCCGCCAACAGTTCCCAACTATTGTCCAGATCGGCGGCAATCGCCTGTGGATTGATTTCCAGCTTGTTCAAGCCCTTCAGGCAGGCTTTGAGGCCAAGAATGGTGTAGCCGAAGCCCACGCCCATATTGCGCAGAACCGTGGAGTCGGTCAGGTCGCGCTGCCAGCGCGATACCGGCAGTTTTTCCGCCAAGTGGCCCAGGATGGCGTTGGCCATGCCCAGATTGCCCTCGGCGTTTTCGAAGTCGATAGGGTTGACCTTGTGCGGCATGGTGGAGCTGCCGACTTCGTCCTTCTTCACCTTCTGCTTGAAATAGCCCAGCGAGATATAGCCCCAGATATCGCGGTTCAGGTCTACCAGGATAGTGTTGACCCGCGCCAGAACCTGATACAGCTCGGCCATATAGTCGTGCGGTTCGATCTGGATGGTGTAAGGGTTGAAGGTCAGACCCAGGCCGGTGACGAAGCGGCCGCAGAAGCTTTCCCAGTCGATGTCGGGGTAAGCGACCAGATGGGCGTTGTAGTTGCCCACCGCGCCGTTGATCTTGCCGAGGATTTCCTGGTGTACCAGTTGTTCGCGTTGGCGTTTCAGGCGGTAGACCGTATTGGCCAGTTCCTTGCCCATGGTGGACGGTGTCGCCGGCTGGCCGTGGGTACGGCACATCATCGCGGTGTCGGCCAGCTCATGCGACAGTTTTTGCAGCTTGTGGATGACTTCGTCGATGGTGGGCAGCACTACGGTGTTGCGCGCGGTTTTCAGCATCAGCGCGTGCGACAGGTTGTTGATGTCTTCGGAGGTGCAGGCGAAGTGGATGAATTCGCTGGCCGCCATGACTTCCGGGTTGCCGGACAGACGTTCCTTCAGCCAGTACTCGATGGCTTTCACGTCGTGATTGGTCCGCGCCTCGATGGCTTTGACTTCTTCGCCGTGCTGCACGTTGAAGTTGGCGATCACGTCGTCGATTTCACGGATGGTGGCTTCCGAGAAGGAAGGCACTTCCTCGATGCCTGGCTCAGCGGCCAGCATTTTCAGCCATTCCAGCTCCACTTTAATGCGGAACTTCATCAGGCCGTACTCGGAAAACAGATTGCGCAAGGCCTCGACTTGGCCGGCGTAGCGGCCATCCAGGGGGCTTAGGGCGGTCAGCGTGGTCAGGTTCATGCTGGGTAGTTCCAAACGTGGGTTGCCGGTGTTCTGGCGGGTTGCGGTACAAAATCCCTTAATGCTCAACGCAGGCGTCGCGCGAGCGCCGCGGCCAACTCCTCCGCGGCTTGCGGCCGGAAGCGGAAAAACAGCTCCGGTTCGATCATTTCCAACTCCATGACCGCCAGGCGGCCATGGTTGTCGCGAATCACGTCGACGCGCGCGTACAGCACGTCGAAAGGCACTGCTTGCACGGCGGCTTCTGCAAAGGCGATCTCTTGCGCGTCGGCCTGATGCGGGTGCACCTGGCCGCCGTGGTCGTCCTGCACGCGGAAGTCGCCGGACTTCGGCGTTTTGCGGATGGCGTGGCTGAAATGACCATCGATGACGATCAGGGACAGCTCCCCCTGAGTCAACACGCTGTGTTGCATGGGTTGCAGCAACATGGCTTCTTGTTGGATCAGCTCGGCATACACGCATTCCAGCGTTTCAGCGTTCGCCGGGGCGACGCGATAGGTGTGCCGGGCGGCGCCGGAGACGACCGGCTTCAAGATGGCGTCGTTCCAGCCTCGTTCCGCCAGTAGTTGGCGCAGTGTTTGCGGCGCGCCTTTCTCAATGTAGTGCGTGTCCACCGTATGAACAGCGTTTTGTTGCAGTTCGGCCAGGTAGTGTTTGTCCAGATTCCAGCGAATGAGCCCAATCTCGTTGAATAGCCGCGTTTGGCCGGCCGCGCGCGCCAGCCAGTTGGAAAACGCGGGCAGGCGCTCGAAGTAATCCCAAGTGGTGCGGAACAGCGCGCAGCGCGCGTCGGCCCAGTCCATGTCCGGGTCATCCCAGGCCAGACGACGAACAAGCAAACCCTGGCGCTGTAGCGCTGTCAGGACCAAACCGTCCTCATGATGAACCTGGCGGCGATACCAGTCGCGGTCGTCCGGCGGCAGCAGGCGCGAATCGGTCAGAACGGCAACATCGAGCGACATCGAAATCCTTTTACATCAAGAAAAACGGGTGCCAGGCACCCGTTTCAGCTTACATGCCGGGCATCATGCCCTTCATGCCGCGAAGCATTTTCATCATGCCTCCCTTGGAGGAGAACTGCTTCATCATTTTCTGCGTCTGCTCGAACTGGTTCAGCAGCTTGTTGACTTCCTGTACCGTCACGCCTGCGCCGGCGGCGATGCGTCGCTTGCGGCTGGCTTTGAGCAACTCTGGTTTGTGGCGTTCTTGCGGTGTCATCGAGTTGATGATGCCTTCAATGCGGCGCATGGCTTTCTCCGCCTCCGCGCCCTGCACGCCTTTGGCCATCTGGCCCAGCTGTCCCGGCATTTTCTCCAGCAGATTGCTCATGCCGCCCATTTTCTTCATCTGCTGCATCTGGGCCTTGAAGTCCTCAAGGTCGAAACCCTTGCCGGATTTCAGCTTCTTGGCCATGGCGGCGGCTTCGTCCTGATCGATGCCTTTTTGCACTTCCTCGATCAGCGACAGCACATCGCCCATGCCCAGAATGCGGCTGGCGATCCGGTCCGGGTGGAAGGGTTCCAGGCCGGACACCTTTTCGCCGACGCCGATGAATTTGATTGGCTTGCCGGTGATGTGGCGGACCGACAGCGCCGCGCCGCCGCGCGAGTCGCCGTCCATCTTGGTGAGGATGACGCCGGTCAGCGGCAGCGCTTCATTGAAAGCCTGGGCGGTGTTGACCGCGTCTTGGCCTTGCATCGCATCGACGACGAACAGGGTTTCCACCGGATTCAGCGCCGCGTGCAGCGCCTTGATCTCGGCCATCATCGCCTCGTCGATGGCCAAGCGGCCGGCGGTGTCGACCATCAGGACATCGAAGAAATGGCGCTTGGCGTGATCCACCGCGGCGCGGGCGATGTCGATGGGATTCTGGTCGCCGGAAGAGGGGAACCATTCGACTTCGACCTGCTGGGCCAGCAGTTTCAACTGTTCGATCGCGGCGGGACGGTAGACGTCGGCGGAGACGACCAGCACTTTTTTCTTCTGGGTCTCTTTCAGCAGCTTGGCGAGTTTGCCCACCGTGGTGGTTTTACCGGCGCCCTGCAGGCCGGCCATCAGTACGATGGCAGGGGGCACGGCCGCCAGATTGAGGGCGTCGTTCTTCTCGCCCATCAATTTGGTCAATTCTTCATTGACCACGCCCACCAAGGCCTGGCCCGGAGTCAGGCTGCCGGCCACGTCCTGGCCCAGGGCGCGTTCCTTGACCTGGGCGATAAAGGTTTTGACCACGGGCAGGGCGACGTCGGCCTCCAGCAGGGCCATGCGCACTTCGCGCATCGCGTCCTGGATATTGGCCTCGGTCAAGCGCGCATTGCCGCGCAGATTTTTCATCACGCCGGACAGGCGGCTGGTCAGGTTGTCTAGCATGGTGCGTCCTTACTTCTGCCAACGGCTTGCCGGTTGGTGTAGACTCTCAAACCATTGATTTTACCACGAGCCGCCGGGCTGCACCCGGTTTTGATAAAACACCCGCCATGACCAGCTTCCTGCTCATACTTTCTATTGCGTTGATCCTCTCTTACGGGGTCTTCACCTGGCATTACTTCGCCAACTGGCGAGGCTTGGCTTGCTGGCCGCGCAAGCCGCGGCTGGAACACAGCCTATTGGGCGTGCTGCTGCTGCTGCAGGCGATAGCCGTGCTGTTACCGCTGACACAGGGGGCATTGCTGTCTCTTGGCGTTGGCCGCGCGCTGTCGGTAATGGTGTGGATCATGCTGCTGATTTATTGGACCTGCAGTTTTTTCTATCGCGTGGAAGGCTTGCAGCTGTTCATGATGCCGCTGGCGATGGCCGCGCTGGGTTTCGCCTTGCTGTTTCCCGGCCAACACGTGGTTCAGGATCTGAGCAATCCGGCTTTTGTGCTGCATATCCTGGTGTCCTTGTTCGCCTACAGCCTGTTCGCCATCGGCGCTCTGATCGCTATTTTGATGCTGTTTTTGGAAAAGGCTCTGCACGATAAACGGGCGTCTCCGCTGGTTAGGCAATTGCCGCCTTTGCTTTCCCTGGAAAAAATGATGTTCCAAGTGATTGGCGTCGGCTTTTTGTTGTTGACGGTTTCTTTGTTGACCGGGGTGGTGTTTTCCGAGGAAGTGCTGGGGCATGCCGCAGCGCTGACGCACAAGACGGTTTTCGCCGTGTTGTCATGGTTGCTGTTCGGCGGCTTGTTGATCGGCCGCAAGTTGCAAGGCTGGCGAGGCCGGGTGGCGATTCGTTGGACTTTGGCCGGTTTCCTGTCCTTGGCGCTGGCTTACATTGGGAGCAAGGTCGTCATAGAATTGATCCTGCAACGCGGTTGAGGTTGCTCAGTCCTGTCTCACAAGGAGATCAATGATGAAAAAATTGTTAGCCCTGTTTGTCGCCCTGATGCTGATTTGCGGCACCGCTTTTGCCGCCGTCAACATCAATACCGCTAACCAGCAGGAGTTGGAGGCGCTGAATGGTATTGGCCCGGTCAAGGCCAAGGCGATTGTGGAATACCGCGCCAAAAACGGGCCGTTCAAGAGTGTTGACGATCTGAAGAATGTCAGTGGAATCGGCGACAAGACCTTGGAGAAACTGCGCAGTGAGATCGCGGTCAGCGGAGTGTCCAGCGCTGCTCCGAAAGCGGCGGTCAAGCCCGCTGCCGCAGCCAAACCGGCTGCTGCTGCGGCCAAGCCGGTGGCCGGAGCCAAGAAAGAAGCTTCCAAGCCGGCGGCCAAGAAAAAGCCCTGACCCCCCGCCCGGCAACGGTTTGCAGGAAACAGCGCCCGCATCTACGGGCGTTTTTCATTGCTTGCCGAACAGGGCCAACGCCAACTGTCGTTGCTTGGCGTGATCGACGATGGGAAGCGGATAGTCTCGGCCCAGTTTGAGGCCTTCTGGCAGCGTCTTGGCTTGCCAGGGGGCGTGAATCGCCTGATCGTTTAGCGCCGCCAGCTCCGGTACGTAGCGGCGGATGAAGCGTCCATCCGGGTCGAATTTCTGCGATTGAGTGACCGGGTTGAAGATGCGGAAATAGGGCTGTGCGTCGCAGCCGGTGGAGGCGGCCCATTGCCAGCCGCCGTTGTTCGACGCCAGATCGAAATCCAACAGTTTCTCCGCGAAATAGCGTTCTCCCAGGCGCCAATCAATCAGCAGATCCTTGACCAGAAAGCTGGCGGCGATCATGCGCAGCCGGTTGTGCATATAGCCGGTTTGGTTCAGTTGTCGCATAGCCGCATCAATCAGCGGATAACCGCTTAGTCCTTTCTGCCAGCTTTCCAACCAGTCCAGACGGTTGGGAAAGGGCAGATCGCGGTATTGCGGCTTGAAACTGTGAGTGGCCGCATCCGGGAAGTGCCACAGCAGTTGCTGATAAAACTCCCGCCAGATCAATTCCTTCAGCCAGCACATAGCGCCTTCGCCGCCGTCGAAGCAGGCGAATTGCACCAATTGGCGAATCGAGATGGTGCCGAAGCGCAAGTGGGTGGAGAGGTAGGACACGCCTTTTACGCCGGGATAGTCTCTTTGTTGATGGTAGCGTTGAATGCGTTGCTGGCAAAAATCGGCAAACAGTTCTTTTGCGCCGGACGCGCCCGGCGCCAGCAAGCAAGGCTCGGCCTGGCCAAATCCTAGTTCTGTCAGGCTGGGCATGGCCGGCGTACCCGCTGGTGGGCGCAGTCGGCCAGTCAGCGGCGGCACGGTCAGCGCTTGGCTGTGCTGTGGGCTCAGCTTCTTGAGCCAGGCATTGCAATACGGGGTAAACACGGTGAATGGCTTTCCGCTGGCCGTGAGTAGCTCGTCCCGGGCGAAAATGACCTGGTCCTTGTAGGCGTGAAAGGTCTTGCCGATCGTCGCCAAGGTTTGGGCAACCATCGTGTCTCGCCGGCGCGCATAAGGCTCGTAATCCTCGTTCGCGTAAACGGCGTCGGCACCTAGCTGCGCTGCCAGCCTGGGGATGACGTCTTGCGCTGGTCCCGTTTCGCACCACAGATCGCCACCCGCCGCGCGCAGGGTATCCTGAATCTCCCGCAAGGACTGCCAGATGAAGCCGAGGCGTCGATCGGTGGGGGGGAGTGTGTTGAGAATATTGCTATCGAAAACAAAGACGCATTGAACCGGCAGCCCCGAGGCAAGCGCTTGCCGTAAGGCGTGGTTGTCTTCCAGGCGCAAATCGCGTCTGAGCCAGTAAAGAGCGGTCTTGCTTACAGGTGGATTCGTTGTGGTTTGGTTGTCTGACAATGTGTTGTCCTTTTTTGTGTCTGGTGGTTTGTTGCTTTTTTGCACCAAGTTACCGCTTGTGTTGTGTAATTGCATCTTAATGGTTGGGGTATTTAGGAGCTTGGCTCATGTAAAACAATGGTTTGTGATGATGGTGTTGTTTTTTTGAGTGATTTTTTGTCGAAAGTACATGCTGTTTTTGTTTTTTCGCAACGTCGGTCTTATATTGAGGCTAGCGATCACCGAAGCATATCGGTGGCACATAAATGTCCGGGTTCTCTGGCTTTAGAGCAGCGAAATCAACAGGACAACATCAACTGACTTGAAAGGAACTGCAATGAACAAGACGCATATCGCTCTTGCAATCGCCGCCCTGATGCCGGCCGCCGCCGCGATGGCCGACGTCACCATCTACGGTGAAATCCGTGGGGGTTACGAGTACAACAAGACTTACCGTGCGAGCACCGCCCTGGACTCTAACGGTAAGCCGCAAGGCAACTCCCAGATCAACGACTGGACTTCACGTATCGGCTTTAAGGGCAATGAAGATCTGGGCAATGGCCTGAAAGCCATTTGGCAGGTGGAGAATCGTGTGAATATCGACGGCTCCGAATCCTCCGGCTTCAATACTCGCGATAGCTTCATCGGCTTGGCCGGCGACAGCTGGGGTAAGTTCCGTCTGGGCCGCCTGTCCAACTACGCCAACGATATGATGGAGCAAGTTGATCCGGGTTACTACAGCTCGCAAAGCGTAGGGGGGTTGGCTTACTTCACTCGTCTTGACGACCGTGTCAACAACGCCGTTCGTTACGACAGCCCGAACTGGGCCGGCTTCAGTTTTGCGTTCCTATACGGTACCGACGAAGCTCGCGGCGCAAGCACCGATGGCAGTCGCACTAATCGCCAGACTTGGAACCTGGGTCTGAGCTATGAGAACTCCGGCTTCTTCGGCAAGTACAACTATCAACACTGGGGCGATGCTAATAAGGCACTGGTGTCTGGCGGACGTAGCTCGAACAAAGATTGGCACCGCTTCGAAGGCGGCTACATGGCCAACAATATCTACGCGGCTTTGGGCTATCAACAAATTCGCGGCTATATCGACGGCACCGCCGGCGCTTACGCTGATAGCAAGGGCGTGTTGTATAACAAAGCTGCCTTTAACGCTTTGACAGCCGGTTCCAGCAATCTGGATGTGAGCAAAGAGGTGAAAACCCGTGAGTTGGCACTGACGCTGGGCTACACCTTCGGTTCCTTGACCCCGTACTTCTCCTATGTCAAGGGTTACGACATCAGCGTTGGCGGCAGCGATGTCAACAACTCAGGTTACGACCAGTACGTGCTGGCTCTGGATTATGCCTTGTCCAAGCGTACCGAGGTTTACACTTCCTACGGCCACGTGAAATGGAAGGGTAACAACGTGGAGAAGGAAAACTCCTTCGGCTTGGGTCTGGTGCACCGCTTCTAAGCGCACTTGAGTATGATCTTGAAAGGACTGCTTCGGCAGTCCTTTTTGTTTTTGGCTTGGCTGCCGATGGAATCCGGTCGCGCCGGGATTTAAGTCAAAGCAGCATCCGCATTTTGCATATAATGTTGTAACGGTAGTGCGGCTGTCTTCAAGGTGGCGAGCTTTGATACGGGGCGCCGCGCAGTGTCGTCCAATCTGTTCACAGGTGAGTTGCAAGCGTATGGAAGCTTCGGCTGGGATTTCCGGCTTGGGTCGGGCCTTGGTGCAAAACAATATGCTGTTGCAGCAGGATGCGGACGCCATTCTGCGCCAGTCTCAGGCGTCGCATATCAGCTTCGTCGAGCAGCTGATTCAGAGCAAGAAGATGACGGCGCAAGATGTTGCGATGTTCGCGTCCAAGACCTTTGGTTACCCCTTGTTGGACATGTCGGCCATTGATCTTGATCAGTTGCCCAAGGGCGTGGTTGATGACGAGTTGATCGCCAGCCGGCGCTTGCTGCCCCTGCTCAAGCGCGGCAACAAGCTGTATGTAGGCACCTCCGATCCCACCCAGACCTCGGCCTATCACGCCATCACCTTCAAGACCGGTATGACGGTGGAAATCGTGGTGGTGGAGGATGATAAGCTGGGCAAGATGCTTGGCAAGTACAGCGAGGACGCCACCGCCGCAATCAAGGCTCTGGAGAACGAGGATTTTGGCGATCTTGAATTCGCCGATCCGGATGCGCCGACGGATACCGGTCCACAGCCAGATGTCGACGATGCGCCGGTGGTCAAGTTCATTCATAAGGTGTTGTTGGACGCTATCAATGGAGGCGCGTCCGATATTCATTTCGAGCCCTATGAGAAGTTTTACCGCATTCGCTACCGGGTAGACGGGGTGTTGAAGGAGATTTCACAGCCGCCTCTGGTATTGAAGGAAAAGATCGCCTCTCGGATCAAGGTGATTTCCAAGTTGGATATTTCGGAGAAGCGGGTGCCGCAGGACGGTCGGATGAAGCTGGTCATTTCCAAGGCGCGGGCGATCGACTTCCGGGTCAGCACCTTGCCCACCTTGTACGGCGAGAAGATCGTGATGCGTATTCTGGACTCGTCGGCGGCGAATCTGGATATCGAGCAGCTGGGCTTCGAGCCGGAGCAGAAACGGTTGTTGCTGGAGGCTATCGGACGCCCCTACGGGATGGTGTTGGTTACCGGTCCCACCGGCAGTGGTAAAACGGTGTCGCTGTATACCTGTCTTAATTTGTTGAACAAGCCGGACATCAATATCGCCACGGCGGAAGACCCTGTGGAAATCAACTTGCCGGGCATCAATCAGGTCAACGTCAACGAGCGAGCCGGCTTGACCTTCGCTTCGGCCTTGAAGGCCTTCCTGCGTCAGGATCCGGACGTGATCATGGTGGGTGAGATCCGGGATTTCGAAACGGCGGACATCGCGATCAAGGCGGCTCAGACTGGCCATATGGTGTTTTCCACTCTACACACCAATAACGCGCCGGCGACTTTGACCCGGATGCTGAATATGGGGGTGGCGCCGTTCAATATTGCCAGCTCGGTGCTGCTGATCATGGCGCAGCGTTTGGCGCGTCGTCTGTGCGCGCATTGCAAGAAACCTGCGGAGATTCCGGAGGAGGCATTGCTGCGGGCGGGATTCAAGCAAGAGGAGTTGGACGGAAGCTGGAAGCCCTATGCGCCGGTAGGGTGCGAGGAGTGCCGCAACACTGGCTACCGCGGCCGTACCGGCATTTACGAAGTGATGCCGATTACCGACGCGATGACGCGTTTGATCATGCAGAATGGCACCGCCATCGATATCGCCGACTTGGCGCGCAAGGAGGGCATGGTGGACTTGCGCCACGCCGGTTTGCTGAAGGTGAAGGCGGGCTTGACCTCGTTGACCGAGATCGAAGCGGTGACTAACGAATAAAAGCGGTTTCGCGCCTCCGGCAGCAGCCGGAAAGCTGACTTAACGGCTTGGAATAAGAAAGAGGCCATGGAATGGCAGTCACGGTAGCGAAAAAAGCGACGCCGGGCTTTGTCTGGGAGTGGGAAGGCAAGGACAAGGCGGGCAAGGCGATACGCGGGGAATTGAGAGCGGAGTCCGAGGCGGTGGCCAAGACTCAGCTGCGGCGTCAAGGCATCAATGTCGTCAAGATCAAGCGTCGGCGCGCCGGGTTTGGCAAGCGCATCACCGAGCGGGACATCACCCTGTTCACCCGGCAGTTGGCGACCATGATGCGCGCCGGCGTGCCCCTGTTGCAGGCCTTCGACATCGCGGCCAAGGGCCACAGTAATCCCGCCGTGACCAAGATGCTGCTGGAGGTGCGCGCCGACGTTGAAACCGGCTTGTCGCTGGCGGAGGCATTCCGCAAACGTCCCTTGTACTTTGACAAGCTGTTCTGCAACATCATCGCCGCGGGCGAAACCGGCGGCGTGCTGGACTCCTTGCTGGACAAATTGGCCACTTACAAGGAAAAAGTGATGGCGATCAAGGGTAAGATCAAGTCGGCCCTGATCTATCCGTCCGCCATTGTCGGCACCGCCTTCATCATTACCGCCGTGATCATGATTTACGTGATTCCGGCGTTCAAGGATTTGTTCTCCAGTTTCGGCGCTAATTTGCCGGCGCCGACGCTGTTCGTGATCTGGTTGTCGGATGGCTTTGTCCATTACTGGTGGCTGATCTTCGGGGTGGTTTTCGGCAGTCTGTTCGGCTTTCTCTACGCCTTCAAGCGCACGCCCAAGTTGCAAGAGCGGATGGATCGCATCCTGCTGCGCCTGCCGGTGATCGGCGATATCATCCGCAAGGCCACCATCGCGCGCTGGGCGCGCACCTTATCCACCTTGTTCGCCGCCGGGGTGCCGCTGGTGGAAGCGCTGGATTCGGTGGGCGGCGCCTCCGGCAACCAGGTGTACGCGGATGCCACCAAGCGGATTCAGAACGATGTCAGCACCGGTTCCAGCCTCAACTATTCGATGCAGCGGACCGACTTGTTCCCTAATATGGTGCTGCAGATGACCTCGATTGGGGAGGAGTCCGGTTCGTTGGACCAGATGTTGGACAAGGTGGCAGATTTTTACGAAGAAGAAGTCGACAATGCGGTTGCCGCGCTGTCCAGTTTGCTGGAGCCGGCCATCATGGTGATTCTGGGGGTCTTGATCGGCGGTTTGATCATTGCGATGTATATGCCGATTTTCAAAATGGGGCAGGTGGTTGGATGATTGAGGAGTGGCGCTGGATCGCCGGCTCGTATCCGCTGGCTTTCGCCGGCGCGGCGCTGGCGCTGGGTTTGTTGGTTGGCAGTTTTCTGAATGTGATCATTCATCGCTTGCCCAAGATGCTGGAGGCCGAGTGGCGGCGCAATTGCGTTGATTGTCTGCAGTTGGAAGAGGACGAGACGTCCGAGCCCTACAACTTAATGCGGCCTGCCTCGCACTGCCCGCAATGCCGGGCCGCGGTGCGTCCGTGGCAGAATATCCCGGTATTGAGCTTTGTGTTGCTGCGCGGACGCTGCGGCAGTTGCCGAGCCAAGATCCCTTGGCGCTATCCGGTCGTGGAGCTGTCGACTGGGCTGTTGTTCGCTTTCCTGGCCTGGCGTTTCGGCTGGTCGGAACAGCTGCCGGCCTATATGGGTTTGACCGCGGTGCTGCTGGCCCTGACTTTTATCGACGCGGATACGCAGCTGCTGCCGGACAACCTGACTTTGCCCTTGCTGTGGGGGGGCTTGTTATTCAATTTGCTGACCGGCACCGTGCCGCTGGCCGACGCGGTGATAGGCGCGATGGCGGGCTATCTGTGCCTGTGGTTGCTGTTTCACGGCTTCAAGCTGGCCACCGGCAAGGAGGGCATGGGCTATGGCGACTTCAAGCTGCTGGCCGCTTTGGGCGCGTGGTTGGGGTGGACTTTGCTGCCCTTGGTGATTTTGCTGTCTTCGCTGGTGGGGGCCGTGGTGGGCGTGATCTTGATTTTGCTGTCCAAGCACGGACGCGGTCAGCCGCTGCCGTTTGGCCCTTATCTTGCGGCCGCCGGCTGGATCGCTTTGATCTGGGGGCAGGACATTGTGAATTGGTATTTGCATGCCTATTAAAGTCGTGGGTTTGACCGGCGGCATTGGTTCCGGCAAAAGCGCGGCGGCTGATCGTTTCGCTGAATTGGGCGTGCCGGTGATTGATACCGACGCCATCGCGCATGAGTTGACCGGCCCGTGCGGCGCGGCGATGCCGGCCTTGGAGGCTGAGTTCGGCGCGGAGGCGGTGCGAGCGGATGGTGGTTTGGATCGGGGCTGGATGCGCGAGCGGGTGTTCGCCGACTCAGGCAGCCGGCAGCGGCTTGAGAGCGTGTTGCATCCGCTGATCCGACGGCAGAGCGAAGCCGGGGTGGCCGCTGCGCGCGGGCCGTATTGCGTGCTGGTGGTGCCCTTATTGTTCGAAACCGGGCATTATCTGCCGATGCTGTCGCGTACCTTGCTGGTGGACTGCGACGAGTCGGTGCAACTAGAGCGGGTGATGCGGCGCAACGGCATGGACGAAAAAGCCGTGCGCGCGATCATGGCGGCGCAATGTTCGCGAGCGCAGCGACGTGAACGCGCCGACGATATAATTTGTAATAATGACAGCTTGGCTGCATTGAGGCTTCAAGTCGACGCCAAACACGATTATTATCTTGCCAGCCTAGCCGATAGATCATAACCGGGCTCTCGCGAGCCAAGCAGAAGGGCCGATGCGCCGTGATCAGTTTTGAGTTTCCCGTCACCGAGCGAACCCGCATCCTGCTCCGCCTGGAGCATCTCTACGCACGTCTTGGGTATTTCATCGGCAAGGACCATCCGTATGATCATCATGCGGCCCTGCTGGTGTTGTTCGAGCTGATGGAAACCGCCTCGCGCGCGGATTTGAAGGCGGATCTGCTGCAGGAGCTGGAGCGGCAGAAACAGATGCTGGAAGCGCTGCGCGAGAATCCGCAAGTGGCGGAGGAGACCCTGGAGGGGGTGCTGGAGGACATTGAGCACGCGTCCAGCCGTTTGCTGGCGCTGACCGGCAAGTTTGGTCAACACTTGCGTGAAAACGAGTGGCTGATGGCGATCAAGCAGCGCGCGGGCATTCCCGGCGGCACCTGTCAGTTCGATTTGCCGTCCTATCATCAGTGGCAGCAGAAGTCGGCTGAAGTGCGGCGCCAGGATATCAAGCGCTGGGCGTCGCCGTTGATGCCCACCGCCGAGGCGGCGGGCATTCTGTTGACCCTGTTGCGCGATAGCGGCAAGACCCATCATTACGTGGCGCGCCGAGGCGTGTTCCAGCAGATGTCCGGCGGCAAGGTGGTGCAGCTGATCCGTGTGGCCTACGACGGCGGCCTGGAATTGCTGCCCGAGCTGTCCGCCAATAAATATGCGCTCAATATCCGCTTTGTCAGCGCGGTGACCGGGGAGTCCCGGCCGCGGCAGACCGAGCAGGATGTCGAGTTTCACCTGACCAATTGCAAATTCTGACCGGCGTGCGCTGGTCTTTGCCCCGTTTTGAGAAACCATGTCTGATTCTGTTCGCGTTGTCGCCTGTCCCACTTGTCACGCTCCGGTGCGCTGGGAGCCGCAAAGCCAGTTCCGTCCATTTTGCAGCAAGCGCTGCCGTTTGATTGATTTGGGCGAGTGGGCGTCGGAAAGCTACCGGGTGCCGGCGCAGGAAGAGTCGCCGAGCGAGGCGAGCCGCGGCGAGTGAGCGCCCGGCCTCAATGAAAAACAGGTCCCGTACGGGACCTGTTTCGTTTGGGGGGAGGGAGCTGCTCAGGCTCGGGCGGCCAGCGCCGCGCCTTGCGAAAAATAACCCTTCATGCCGGTGAAGATGGCATTGGCCATTTGCTGCTGGAAGTCGCTGCTGAGGAGGCGCTGTTCTTCCTCCGGGTTGGAGATGAAGGCGGTCTCCACCAGGATGGACGGGATGTCTGGCGCTTTCAGCACCGCGAAGCCGGCTTGCTCCACCGCGCTCTTGTGCAGTTTGTTGAGGCCGCCCAGATGCCCCAGCACGGTCTTGCCCAGTTTCAGGCTATCGTTGATGGTGGCGGTCTGGGTCAGGTCCAGCAGGGTGTGCGCCAAGTATTTGTCTTTGCTGCCAATCTTGACGCCGCCGATCAGGTCGGCGTCGTTCTGGCTTTGCGCCAGTGCCTTGGCGAAGGCGCTGGTAGCGCCTTTTTCCGACAGCGCGAACACCGAGGATCCGCGCGCGGCGCGGTTGGGCGCGGCGTCGGCGTGGATGGACACAAAGAGGTCGGCGTTCAGCTTGCGGGCCTTGGCCACACGCACGCCCAGCGGGATGAACACGTCCTCCTCGCGGGTCATATAGGCCTTCATATTGCTTTCCGCGTCGACCAGCCGTTTCAACTGTTTGCCGATGCGCAGCACCACGTCTTTCTCGCGAGTGCCGTTCAGGCCGACGGCACCGGGGTCTTCGCCGCCGTGGCCCGGGTCCAGCATCACGATGATGGGGCGGTTGCTGTCTTTTTTCTTGGGCTTGATCTGCGGCGCAGGCTGTTCCAGCTTGCCCTTGTTGTAGTCCTGCAGCAGGGCGAGCAGGGGATCGTCTTGCTGGCCGCCGGCCGGGTAAAGATCCACCACCAGCCGGTGTTTGTATTCGGCCACCGGTGCCAGGGTGAAGGCTTGCGGCTTGACGTCGGCTTTCAACTCCAGCACCAGGCGTACGGTTTCCGGGTCGAACTGGCCGGCGCGGGCGGTCTTGATATAGGGGTCGGCGGCGGAAATCTGGCCACCGATGTCTTTCAGCACGCTGTTGAGCTGCACGCCTTGCAGGTCGATCACCAAGCGGTTGGGGTTGGGGATGGTGAACTGCTTGTATTGGATGGCCTCGCTGGCTTCCAGCGTGATGCGGGTATAGGTCGACGCAGGCCATATGCGCAAGGCGACAACCTGGCTGCCGGAGGCGAAGCCGACGCGGCTCACCGACAGCATGAAGGTGGCGGCCGCGGCACCGATCAAGCGGCGGCGGATGGGGTCGAAAGTCGAATCAGGCATGACTGTCCGGTTTCTGAGTGGGCAAGTAAACGATAATTGCGACCATTTCCGGCCACGGCTAGTTCCAACACGATGTCGGCGCGCGGCAGCAGGTCCGCGGCCTTGTCCGGCCATTCGACCAGACACAGGCTGTCCGGACCGAAGTATTCGCGGAAGCCTGCATCCTCCCATTCCTCGGGGTCGGCGAAACGGTACAGGTCGAAATGGTGCACGCTATAGTGAGGAAAAGAATAGCTCTCCACCAGAGTATAGGTGGGGCTTTTGACCTTGCCGGCATGGCCGAGCGTGGTCAGCAGGCCGCGCGTGAACGTGGTCTTGCCTGCGCCCAGATCGCCTAATAGATAGACGACGAGGCCGGCTTGCGCCGCTTCGGCGAAGGCTTTGCCCAGCGCCAGAGTAGCGGTTTCATCTTCCAGGTAGCCGCAGCGAACGCTGGTATCATCCATGGCCATGACCGAAAACTCTTTACAAAAAACGGATTATCCCGAATTGGCGCGCCAAATCAAAGCCTGGGCGCGCGAATTGGGTTTCGCCGACGCCAGAATCGGTCGCGCCGGCCTGCCGCCGGAGGCGGAACAGAAGTTGAACGCCTGGCTGGCCGCCGGTTATCACGGCGAGATGGACTATATGGCTCGCCACGGCTCCTTGCGGGTCAAGCCGGCGGATCTGGTGCCCGGCACCCTGTCCGTTATTTCTCTGCGCATGCATTACTGGCCGCAGGCCCGCGCTTCGGCCGAAGTGCTGGCAGACGGCGGCAAAGCCTATTTATCGCGTTACGCGCTGGGACGCGATTATCACAAGGTCTTGCGCAACCGGCTGCAGGCGCTGGCGGAGCGGATCAAGCGGGAAATCGGCGATTTCGGCTACCGGGTGTTCACCGATAGCGCTCCTGTGGCGGAGGTGGCGCTGGCGGCCCAGGCCGGCTTGGGCTGGCGAGGCAAACATACTCTGCTGCTGACCAAGAACGAGGGCTCCTTGTTTTTCCTGGGGGAGGTCTTCACCGATCTGCCCTTGCCGGAGGACGAGGCGGAGGACGGTCATTGCGGCCGCTGCACCCGCTGCATCGATGTCTGTCCCACGGCGGCCATCGTCGCGCCCTATACCGTGGACGCGCGGCGCTGCATTTCCTACCTGACGATAGAATTGAAGCGGGCGATTCCGGAGGAGATGCGGCCCTTGATCGGCAACCGTGTTTACGGTTGCGACGATTGTCAGTTGTTCTGTCCGTGGAACCGTTTCGCGGTCGATAGCCGTGAGACGGATTTTGCGGTGCGTCATGGTCTGGACGACGTGAGCTTGCTAGAGTTGTTCGCTTGGAGCGAGGCCGAGTTCAAGGAAAAGATGGCTGGCAGCCCGATTTACCGCATCGGCTACCTTAAGTGGCTGTCTAACTTGGCGGTGGGCCTGGGTAACGCGCCCACCACGCCGGAAGTGGTGGCGGGGCTGCGGGCGCGTTTGGATTTTCCCGACGAAATGGTGGCCGAGCCGGTGCGCTGGGCGCTGGGCCGGCACGGCGTCATCGTCTGAAGCTCAGGGTTTGCTGGGCGCCTTGACCAAGGATTCGCCTTCCAGCACCACCTTGCCGCGGACCGAGCATTGAGTCGCCAATTTGACGAAGTGTTTGTCCGGGTTCAGCTCTATCACGGTGGCGCGGGCGGTTACGGTGTCGCCGATGCGCACCGGCGCTTTGAAACGGGTGGATTGCGATAGATAGATGGTGCCGTGGCCGGGCAATTGGGTGCCCACTACGGTGGAGATCAGGCTGGCGGTCAGCATGCCGTGCGCGATGCGTGTCTCGAACGGCGTTTGTTCCGCGTATTCCTGATTGATGTGCACCGGGTTGTTGTCGCCGGATACGGCGGCGAACATCAGCACGTCGGCTTCGGTGATGGTCTTGCTGAATTCGGCGAAATCGCCGAGCTGAAGATCTTCAAACCAAACAGTCATGACCGCTCCTGACTTGATATGACGATAAAATGCTGCGGTGCATTGTGACAGCTTTTGGCCGAAATGCAAATTACCGAGAAATCACGTACTATCGGCGATAAGTTGCGTTTTTGCCACGCTGTATGCAATACAAATCAACCAAACGCTCGTTTGAATTTGTCCTTGGGGCATAATCAGGCTTGCTTCGGCAATTGCTGCTTCCGCGTTCGATCAATCCAGAGCGGCATTTCTGAAACGGCCGCGCTTGGCGGCGCGGCGGCGGTTATAAGCCGCTCCAGGTTTCTTTTGAGAGATGTCCAGAGGTTTGTTGGAGGAATATGAAAGTTCTAGTCGCTGTGAAACGCGTTGTGGATTACAACGTGAAGGTTCGGGTCAAGGCCGACGGCACTGACGTGGATATCGCCAACGTCAAGATGTCGATGAACCCGTTTGACGAAATCGCGGTGGAAGAGGCGGTGCGCCTCAAGGAAGCCGGCAAGGTCAGTGAAATCGTGGCGGTGTCGCTGGGCGTCAAGCAATGCGAGGAAACGCTGCGCACCGCGCTGGCGATGGGAGCCGACCGCGCCATCCTGGTGGAGACCGACGTCGAATTGCAGCCGCTGGCAGTGGCCAAGCTGTTGAAGGCGGTGGCGGACAAGGAGCAGCCGCAGCTCTTGATCGTGGGCAAGCAGGCGATTGACGACGACGCCAACCAAACCGGCCAGATGGTGTCCGCGCTGTTGGGCTGGGGCCAGGGCGCTTTCGCCTCCAAGGTGGAACTGTCGGCGGAGACCGTGGACGTGACCCGCGAGATCGACGGCGGTTTGGAAACCGTCAAGCTGCGCCTTCCTGCGGTGGTCACTTCCGACCTGCGCTTGAACGAGCCGCGTTTCATCAAGCTGCCCAACATCATGGCGGCCAAGAAAAAGCCGCTGGACAAGACCACGCCGGCGGAGCTGGGCGTGGACGCCGCTCCCCGTCTGAAGACGTTGAAGGTGGCGGAGCCTTCCAAGCGCAGCGCCGGCATCAAGGTGGCCAACGCCGCCGAGCTGGTCGCCAAACTGAAAACCGAAGCAAAGGTGCTGTAAGCCATGGCCATTCTCGTTATCGCTGAACACGACAACCAGAGCCTGAAAGCAGGCACCCTGAATACCATTACCGCCGCCGCCAAGCTGGGCGAAGTGCACCTGCTGGTGGCCGGCCACAACGCCGCCGCAGCAGCAGAAGCCGCCAAGAGCGTGGCGGGCGTGGCCAAAGTGCTGCTGGCGGATGCCGCGCACTACGCGCACGGTCTGGCCGAGAACCTGGGCGTGCTGGTGTCCGGCCTGGCCACGAGCTACAGCCACGTGCTGGCGCCGGCGTCTTCCTTCGGCAAAAACCTGCTGCCGCGAGTAGCCGCGCTGCTGGACGTGGCGCAGATCTCCGAGATCGTCGCCATTGAGTCCGCCGATACCTTCGTGCGGCCCATCTACGCCGGCAACGTGCTGGCCACCGTGCAGTCCGCAGACCCGATCAAGGTCATCACCGTGCGCACCACCGCCTTCGACGCGGCGGGCCAGGGCGGCTCCGCCGCGGTGGAAGCCGTGGCCGCTGCCGCCGACGCGCAGCTGTCCAGTTTTGTGGGTCAGGAGCTGACCAAGTCCGATCGTCCGGAACTGGGTTCGGCCAAGGTCATCGTTTCCGGCGGCCGCGCCTTGGGTTCGGAGGAGCAGTTCAAGGCGGTGATCGATCCGCTGGCGGACAAGCTCTCCGCTGCCGTTGGCGCTTCCCGCGCCGCGGTGGACGCCGGCTACGCGCCAAACGACTACCAAGTGGGTCAGACGGGCAAGGTAGTGGCGCCGCAGCTGTACTTCGCAGTCGGCATTTCCGGCGCCATCCAACACTTGGCCGGTATGAAGGATTCCAAGGTGATCGTCGCCATCAACAAGGACGAGGAAGCGCCTATCTTCCAAGTGGCGGATTACGGCATCGTCGGCGATCTGTTCACTGTTGTTCCGGAGTTGATGGCCGAGTTGTCCAAATAATCCCGCGTCCGCGCCGCGAGCCTCTCGCCGGCGTGGATGGGGTTCGGCGCGCCGCATGGCCGCCGGAACAAGAACATTCAGCCGGCAACGCCCGCGCGCAGTCATCGGCCCGATGCGGGCCGGACCCGTGCGGCGCTTGCCGGCTTTTTCATGTCTGCGAATAGAAACCGATTGCCGGCTGCGGAGGCCATCCCAGCCATCCAAACACGAGGAGAAGGCGATGATTTATCAAGCACCGATCAAGGACATCCAATTCGCGCTTAACGAGTTGGCCGAGCTTCCGGCCATTTGCGGCCTGCCGGGCTATGGCGAGTGCTCGGTGGAGCTGGTGGACGCCATTTTGGAAGAGGGCGCCAAGTTTGCCGAGGGCGTATTGGCTCCCATCAACAAGCAAGGCGATCAGGGCGCGAAATGGCGCGACGGCGAAGTCAGCGCCGCACCGGGCTTCAAAGACGCCTGGCAGCAATACGTCGAGTCCGGCTGGGTGGGCCTGCGCGCGCCGGAGGCCTACGGCGGTCAGGGCATGCCGGCCCTGGTGGCCACCGCGGCCGAGGAGATGTGGTGTTCCGCCAATCTGGCCTTCTCGCTGGCGCCGCTGCTGACCTTGGGGGCGATCGAAGCCATTCACCATCACGCGTCGGACGAACTCAAGAGCGTCTATCTGCCGCCGATGTCCAGCGGCGCCTGGACCGGCACTATGAATTTGACCGAGCCGCAAGCCGGCTCAGATCTGGCTCAGGTGCGCAGCAAGGCGATGCCGCAGGCTGACGGCAGCTATCGCGTCAGCGGCCAGAAAATCTTCATCACCTGGGGCGAGCACGATATGGCGGACAACATTGTCCATCTGGTGTTGGCCCGCTTGCCGGACGCGCCGGCCGGGGTGAAGGGCATCTCCTTGTTCATCGTGCCCAAATTCCTGGTCAATGCCGACGGTAGCCTGGGCGCGCGCAACGACGTGCGTTGCGTATCGCTGGAGCACAAGCTGGGCATCCACGGCAGCCCCACCGCCGTGATGAGCTTCGGAGATCAGGGCGGCGCGATCGGTTATCTGGTTGGCGAGGCCAACAAGGGCCTGAACTATATGTTCACCATGATGAACCACGCACGCCTGGGCGTGGGCATCGAAGGTCTGGCGGTATCGGAACGCGCCTACCAGAAGGCGGTGGAGTACGCGCGTGATCGGGTGCAGAGCCGTGCCGTGGGCTCGCCCGATCCGACCGGCGTGGCCATTATTCAGCACCCGGATGTGCGCCGCATGCTGCTGACCATGCGCGCCCAAGTGGAAGCGCAGCGCGCGCTGGCCCTGTATACCGCGGCGGCGCTGGATCGCGCCGCGCGTCATCCGGTGGCGAGCGAAAAAGCACGCAATCAGGCGCTGGCCAATTTCCTGATCCCTATCGTCAAGGGATGGAACACCGAGCAGGCTAATGAAATCACCAGTCTGGCGCTGCAGGTGCACGGCGGCATGGGATATATCGAGGAAACCGGGGTTGCGCAGTACTACCGCGATGCGCGCATCACCGCCATCTACGAAGGCACTACCGGCATTCAGGCGCTGGACTTGATTGGTCGCAAGACCGCCGGCGAGAGTGGCGTCACTGCCCGCGCCTTGCTGGAAGAGGCGGCCGGTTGCGCGGTCAAGCTGCGCGCGGCGGGTTTGACCAGCCTGGCGGACAATCTGGATGAGGCGGTCAAGCAGGCGCGCCGCAGCGTCGATTTCATCCTGGCCACCTTCGCGGGGCAGCCGCAACGGGCGGCTGCCGGATCGGTGCCCTTCCTCAAGCTGATGGGTATTACCTTGGGTGGTTGGCAGATGGCGCGCGCGGCGCTTATTGCCAAGGCCAAGCAGGGAGAGGCCGACGTGGATCAAGACTTTCTCAACGCCAAGCTGGCCACCGCGCGTTTCTACGGCGAGCACCTGCTGCCCCAGGCGGGCGGTTTGGCGGCCGCCATCGTGGAGGGCGCTGACAGCGTGCTGGAGATGGACGAAGCCTGGTTCTGAGGCGGAGGGAGATACGAAGGAGACGCCGCGGGGATTCCGCGGCGTTTTTTGTTGCCTGACCGACGCAAGAGCGATTCTTGCATGAGCTTGTAATCCGTCTTTGAGATAATGGAAAAGAGCTTGTTGCGTGATGCCGCGTTGCAATATCAAAAACCGTTTGTCATTAAAATTATTTTGCCGCATAGTGTTTGCTCCGCCCCTAGCTACGGGCTGTGTGCGAAATCAGGCGAAAAAATAGTCCTTAATAGAAGAATTAATCGCATGGCGCGCTGATATTCGCTTGAATATTGCTAGGCTATGCAATTCGGTCTTTTTTTGGATTGACCGTATCCTGATGGCGTGCAAATAATCCGCTGCATGACTCACAGCCATGCTTGAGCCCAACCCCGGCCGATTCCACCACGGCGCGGGCGTCCGCTTGAACTTGGCCGCAAGGTCCGCGCTTAGATTTCAAGAATGAATACAGAAGCCAGGATGCAATGAAGCAAGTGGTCCATTGGAGTGAAAAGGGGAAGCGATTGTTGCCGTCGGCCGCGACGCTGGGGCGTCTGGTCGCCGCTTTGCCTTGGCTGGCGCTGGCAGGCGCCGCCGCGTGGCTGGGTACGGTCGCCGCGCCCTTGCTGGGCCCCGCCGCCAAGCAGTGGCGAGGCTTAAGCGAGCCGGCGCCGCAGTCCGCTGCCGCCAATGTGGCGATGGCGCACTGGTTTGGCGAGCCGGTGGCGCAACAAGCCGCGGCTTTGCCGCCGGTCAAGCTGATCGGCGTGTACGCTCCGCAGGCTTCCGGCGCGCCCGGCTTCGCGGTGATAGACGATAATGGCCGTTCGGTGGCCTTGTTGCTGGGCAAAACGACGCCGGATGGCTGGGAGCTGGCCCAGATCACCGCCTCCGGCGTGTTGATGCGTTCCGGCGGCAGCGAGCAGTTTGTGCCCTTGGTTGAGCGCGTGCCCGGCGCGGGGGGCGTGGTTGGCGGCAATATCCCGCCAACGATGCCGCCGCCGATTTCTCCTCCTTCCCAGGCCCCCGTTTCTCCCCCCGCCGTGGTCCCTGTGAATCCTGAAACCCCGCCGCAACCTGGGCTGGATTCCGCCAGCATGGTTCGCCAATAAGAAGACTGAATATGCGTATCCACAAACTCGTCGCCATCCTGGCCCTGATCTACGGTTGCAACGCCGCATTGGCCGCCACCCCGCAGAACGATGGAGTGATGCTCAACTTCGTCAACGCCGATATCGAAACCGTGGTCAAGGCGATAGGCGAGATCACCGGCAAAAACTTCATCATCGACCCGCGAGTGAAGGGCACGGTCAACATCGTGTCCAGCAAGCCGGTGCCGCGCGCCTTGTCCTATCAGATCCTGTTGTCTTCCTTGCGTTTGCAGGGCTTCTCAGCGGTGGAGGGCGGCGGCGTGGTCAAGATCGTGCCGGAGGCCGACGCCAAGTTGCACGCCAAGGCCAGCAAGAGCATTCCGCGCGGCGACGGCGATCGCTTGATCACCAAGGTGTTCACGCTCAAATACGGCAATGCGAATCAGCTGGTGCCGGTGATCCGTCCCATCGTGTCGCCCAACAACACGATTGCAGCCTACCCGCAGTCCAACGCGCTGATCGTCACCGACTACGCGGACAATATCCAGCGCATCGAGTCCATTATCGACTCGATCGAGAGCGCGGCTTCGGGCGATACCGTGGTGGTGCCGGTGCTGTTCGGCTCCGCGGTGGAATTGGCCGGCAGCCTGAACAAGCTGCTGCAGGACAGCGGCGCCGGGGCCGACGGCGGCAAGACCACCATCATCCCGGACGCGCGCGCCAATGTGCTGATGGTACGCGCCGACACCCCGGGCAAGATCGGCAAGATCAAAAGCCTGCTAAAGCTCCTGGATCAGCCCAGTCAGGCCGGCGCCAATGTGCGCGTGGTCTACCTGAAAAATGCAGAGGCCGGCAAAGTGGCGCAGACCCTGCGCGCGCTGATGACCGGCGACGCAGGCCCCTTGCAGGGCCGCACCGCGGTGAGTACCAATGGCGGCTCCAGCTCCAGCCTGTTGAATCAGAGCGGTTCGGGCAGCGGTTCCGCGTCCTCGTCCAGCGGCTCCGCCAGCGCCGCTCAGGCGGCCAGTCCGGTGGGAGGCGACAGCGCGTCCAGCAGCAGTAGCGGCGGAGGGGCCGGAGGCGGCGGTTCCATGATCCAGGCCGACCCCACTAACAACGCGCTGATTCTGAATGTGCCGGATTCCATGTACCAGAACCTGCGCAATGTCATCGACCTCTTGGACAAGCGCCGAGCGCAAGTGATGGTGGAAGCGCTGGTGGTGGAAGTGGCCGCGCAGCGGGTGATGGAGCTGGGCGTGCAATGGCAGGCGTTGGGCGCGCTCAACGGCAACGGCGCCGGGGTTTTCGGCGGAACCAACTTCCCCGGCACCACCAATCCGGGAATCATCGGCTTGTCTGCCCCCTCAGTGTCCGGCTCGGGCGCGCCCAGCAGTCCGATCAACACGCTGGCCACCACCGGCGGCCTCAACATCGGCTGGGTCAAGGGCACCGTCAACATCCCCGGCATCGGCACCGTGTTGAACATGGGCGCGTTGGCCCGGGCGATGGAGACGGAGATGGGAGGCAACATCGTGTCCAGCCCGTCCCTGATGGCGATGGACAATGAGAAGGCCAAGATCCAGATTGGCCAGGAAGTGCCTATCCTGACCGGCCAATACAGCAATACCGGAAGCAATAGCAATGGCTCGGTCAACCCCTTCCAGACCTATGACCGCAAGACCATTGGTTTCAATCTGGAAATCACGCCTCAGATTTCCGAAGGCGGCTCCATCCGCATGAAGATTTTGCAGGAAGCGTCCACCATCGTGCCGGGCACCGATAAGAACCCGCAGGGTCCTACCACCAACAAGCGGATGATAGAAACCATCGCCAATGTCGACGACGGCGGCATCATCGCCATTGGCGGCCTGTTGCAAGAAACGGTCAGCGACAATGAAAGCAAGGTGCCCCTGCTGGGCGACATCCCATGGCTGGGCGCCTTGTTCCGCTACAGCAACAAGCAGCGCAACAAGACCAACCTGATGATTTTCATCAAGCCCACCATCATCCGCGACGATCTGGGGGCGCGTTCCATCGCCACCGATCGCTACAACTACATCATCGGTGAAGGCCATAAGGCGGAGAAGGAAAAACTGCAGATGAACCTGGATTCGGCGCTGAAGTCCCTGCCGGAGAGTGGCATCCGCTCGACGCTGGAACAGAGCCTGAAAGCGCAGCCGAAATGAACAAGCCCAAGCTGTCGCCGGCGCTGGGTTTCCCGTTCGCGCGCGCCAACGGCGTCATCCTGCTGGACGGCGAGAGCGGCCGGCATCTGCTGCTGCGCGAAGACAGCCGGCACGAGGCTTGGGCCGAAGTGCTGCGCCTGCACGGCCAGGGGCTGGCCAGCGTGGAGACGCTGGAGGCGGCCTTGTTCGACAAGCGCCTGTCCGAGCATTACGCCAACCGCGACGGCGCGGCGGCCGAGGTGGTGGACGACATCGGTCAGGATTTGGACCTGACCCAGATGGTGGAGTCCTTGCCGACGGTGGAGGATCTACTGGAAAGCGAGGGCGACGCGCCCATCATCCGCATGATCAACGCCTTGCTGACCCAGGCGCTGCGCGACGGCGCCTCGGACATTCATATCGAGGCTTTCGAAGACCGCTCGGTGGTGCGTTTCCGCCTGGACGGCTCGCTGCGCGACGTGGTCAGCCCGCACCGCGCGCTGCATGCGGCCATGGTGTCGCGGATCAAGATCATGGCCAACCTCGATATAGCCGAAAAACGCATTCCGCAGGATGGCCGCATCTCGTTGCGCCTGGGCGGCCGCCCTGTGGACGTGCGGGTGTCCACGCTGCCCACCAGTCACGGCGAGCGCGTGGTGCTGCGTCTGCTGGACAAGGAAAACGCCCGCCTGGATCTGGCCACGCTGGGCATGGCGGCGGACACCTTGCAGGCGGTGGACAAGGTGATCCGCCAGCCTCACGGCATCCTGCTGGTCACCGGCCCCACCGGTTCGGGCAAGACAACCACGCTGTACGCGGCTTTGTCGAGGCTGGATGCGCGCCATACCAACATCATGACGGTGGAGGACCCGGTGGAGTACCACCTTGACGGCGTCGGCCAGACCCAGGTCAACCCGCGCATCGACATGAGTTTCGCCAAGGCGCTGCGCGCGATTCTGCGCCAGGATCCGGACGTGGTGATGATAGGGGAGATTCGCGATCTGGAAACCGCGCAGATCGCGGTGCAGGCCTCGCTGACCGGTCATCTGGTGTTGGCCACGCTGCATACCAACGACGCGGCCTCGGCGGTGACGCGGCTGGTGGACATGGGCGTCGAGCCCTTCCTTTTGGCGTCCAGCCTGCTGGGCGTGATGGCGCAACGGCTGGTGCGCCGGCTGTGTCCGCACTGCAAGGCGCCGCATCCGGTGCCGCTGGAAGGTTCGGAGGACACGCCGCATTACCGGCCTGCGGGGTGTCCAAGCTGCGGCCATTCCGGCTACAAGGGGCGCTACGGCGTCTATGAACTGCTCTTGGTCGACGATCAGTTGCAACGCTTGATCCATGATCGCGCTTCCGAGCAGAAAATGCGCGACTACGCCGCCCGCCACGGCATGCGCTCGCTGCGCGACGATGGCCTGCGTTGGGTCAAGGACGGCGAAACCTCGCTGGAAGAAATCATGCGGGTGACGAGGAACTGATGGCCGCCTTCCGCTTTACCGCTTTCGACCCCGCCGGCAAGGAGCAAAAGGGCTTGCTGGAGGCGGACTCCGCGCGCGCCGCGCGCAGCCAGCTGCGCGAGCGCGGCCTGCTGCCGCTGGAGGTGGAAAGCGTCAGCGCCAAGAACGGCGACGCCGGCAGCTCGGCGCTGCGCCGCGGCCTGCCGCGCGCGGAACTGGTGATGATCACCGAACAGCTGTCCACCCTGCTCAACGCGGGCCTGCCGCTGGAAAAGGCGCTGACCGCGGTGACCGAGCAGTGCGAACACCCGCGCAGCCGCACCGTGCTGGCGGCCTTGCGCAGCGACATCCTGGAAGGCAAGAGCTTCGCCCAGGCGCTGGCTTCGGCGCCGGGCGTGTTTTTTCCGCTGTATCGCTCGCTGGTGCAGGCCGGCGAACAGTCCGGCCATCTCGACACCGTGATGGCGCGCTTGGCCGAATACCTGGACAAGCGCCAGAACACCCAACAAAAAGTGATGCTGGCGATGGCCTATCCGGCCGTGGTCACCGTGGTGGCCATCCTGGTGGTGGCCGGTCTGATGAGTTATGTGGTGCCGCAGGTGGTCAGCGTGTTCGCGCAGACCAAGCAGACCCTGCCTTTTCTGACCCGGGCGCTGGTGGCCGCCAGCGATTTCCTGCGGCAATGGGGCCTCGCGTTGCTGGCCGGCATCGTCGCCGCGCTGTTCCTGACCGTGCGCGCCTTGCGCGCGCCGGCGCTGAAACGGCGCTTCCACGCCCGGCTGTTGAAGCTGCCGGTGTTCGGCCGCCTGCTGCGCGCGCTCAACACCGCGCGCATGGCCAGCACCCTATCCATCCTGGTGGGCAGCGGCGTGCCCTTGCTGACCGCGCTGGAAACCGCGCGCGGCCTGATGACCCTGCTGCCGATGCAGGACGCGGTCAGCGAGGCGATGGCCAAGGTGCGCGAGGGCGTGGCGCTGTCGCGCGCGCTGCACGCCACCCGCCAATTCCCGCCGGTGCTGATCCATCTGATAGGCAGCGGCGAATCCAGCGGCACGCTGGCCCATATGCTGGACCGCGCCGCCCAGCAGCAGGAGCAGGAGGTGGAGCGCAAGCTCGCCACCTTCACCACGCTGATGGAGCCGCTGCTTATCCTGTTCATGGGCGGCATGGTCTTGTTGATCGTGCTGGCCATCATGATGCCCATCATCGACATGAACCAGATGGTGCATTGATTTTCGCGGAAAGAAGCACGGAATGTCTCACAAGGCAGTTTTACAGCAATGGGTGTTGGAAGCGCTGGCCGCGCACGGCGGCAAGGCGGACCGGCTGACGGTGGCCAAGCACATCTGGCATGCGCGCGCTCGCGAGCTGGAAGGCACCGAGTTGTTCTACACCTGGCAATACGATATGAGCTGGGCGGCGAGCGAGTTGAGAAAGCTGGGCCAGCTCAAGCCGGCCAATGCCGGACCCGCCGGCGTCTGGGAGTTGTCCGGCGACGGCCCCTCCCTGTTTTGACCCTTTGAAACCTCGGTAGTAGGAGTAGATATGCGACACCTTTCCAAAGCGGCCCAGCGAGGCTTCACCCTGATCGAAATCATGGTGGTGATCGTGATTCTCGGCGTACTCGCGGCGCTGGTGGTGCCCAAGGTGATGAGCCGTCCGGACGAGGCGCGCGCCGTCGCCGCCAAGCAGGACTTGGGCGCACTGAGCCAGGCCCTGAAATTGTATCGTCTGGACAACGGCCGCTACCCTAGCAGCGAGCAAGGCCTGCAGGCGCTGGTGCAAAAACCGACTTCGGCACCGGAGCCGAAAAACTGGAAGCCGGGCGGCTATCTGGAGCGTTTGCCCAAGGACCCGTGGGGCAATCCCTACCAGTACGCCAACCCCGGCACTCACGGCGAGATCGACATCTGGAGCTTCGGCGCCGACGGCGAGCCGGGCGGCGAGGGCGTGGACGCCGACATCGGCAACTGGGACGCGGTCAAGTAAGGCCGGAGCCGTTGATGAGCTCCTCCCTTCCGGCACGTGGCTTCACCCTGATTGAGGTGATGGTGGTGATGCTGATCATCGGCGTGCTGGCCACCACGGTGACGCTCAGCATGCGGCCGGATACCCATCGTCAGGCTTCGGATGAGGCCTACCGATTGGCGCGGGTGCTGGAGCAGGCGGCGGACGCCGCCGAAATGGGGGATCCGCTGGCCCTGATGTGGGACGCCAAGGGTTATGGTTTCCGCCGTCGCGGCGACAACGGGGACTGGGGCGGCGCCAACGACGAATTGCTGGCCGACCGGCTGTGGCCGGAGGGTGTGCACGGCGGCGCGCTGTTGCTGGACGGCCAACCCTGGCCGGCGGGGCGGCCGCTGCTCTTGTGGCAGGACGGGCGCGCCAACGTGCTGGCTTTGCAGATCAAGACCGAGACGCGCAGCTTGGCCGTGACCCTGTCGCCGTTGGGACGCAGCCGGGTGGACGAAGGCTCATGAAGCGCGAGCGCGGCTTTACCTTGTTTGAAGTGCTGGTGGCGCTGGCCATCATCGCTGTGGCCTTGGGCGCGTTGTTGCGAGCCACCGGTCTGGCCGCCGACAACGGCGAAGGCATGAAGCGCCGGATGCAGGCGGCCTGGGAGGCGCAGAACATGATCGCTCTGATGCAGGCGCGCCGCGAATGGCCGGACGTGGGCGAGCAGGCTGGAGAATTGGACGACGACGGCGCGCGCTGGCGCTGGCAGCGCGTGATCAGCCAGACGCCCAACCCCAATTTCCGCAAGGTGGTGGTACGGGTGTTGGCTCAGGGCGATGGCCGTTATGTGCTGGCCGAGATGACCGGCTACCTGCGCATGAATGTTGGAGGCGGGTCGTGAGGGACGGCCGGCAGGGCGGCATGACCTTGATCGAGATTTTGGTGGCGATGAGCTTGCTCGCCCTCTTGTCGGTGCTCGGCTACAAGGCGTTCGGCTCCTTGCTGATCTCGCGCGAACGGCTGATGCAGACCAGCGAGCAATGGGTGGACGCCGCGCGCGCCTTCCGGCGGCTGGAGGGCGATTTGACCGGCCAGATGCCGGCGCCGACGCAAGGGCAGGGGCCGAGCCTGGGCGGCAGCCAGTTGCTGCTGCAAAGCGACGGCGACGGACAGACGCTGACCCTGCAGAGTTTTTCCGCCCGCTATCCCGGCGGCCAGGAGCGCATCAGCTACCATGCCGGCGCGCAAGGCCTCAGTTGGGCGGCGGGCGACGCTCAGGGCGCGGCGCCGACCGCCTACGTGCTTTTAGGCAAGGACGCCGCGGTGCGATGGCGCGTGATGTTGGACGACGGCAACTGGCTGGAGAACTGGCCGCCGCGAGAAGCCAGCTTGGCGCGCAGCCCGCGCGCGCTGGAAATGCGCATCCGCATGCCGGGCAATGAATGGGCGAAACGGATATGGGCGCTGCCATGAGGGCGTCGGGGAGCCGGAAGCAGCGCGGCATGGCGGTGATCATGGCCTTGCTGATCGTGGCCTTGGCCACCACCGCCGCCTCGCTGGTGCTGTGGCAGCAAGGCCTGTGGTGGCACCAGCTGGACAATGATCGCAATCGCGCCCAACTGCGACTGGTGGCGGACGCCGGCCTGGGCTGGGCGATGGAAATCCTGCGTTTCAACAACGGCGCGGCCGGCAACGGCGTGGTGGCCTTGTCCCAGCTGTGGGCGCAACCTTTGCCGCAGACCGAGGCGCAGGGCGTGACCGTGGCCGGGCAGCTGAGCGATCTGCAGGGACGCTTCAATCTGAATTCGCTGGTGCAGAACGGCCAGACCAATGCGCGGCAGCTGGTGTTCTACAAGCGGCTGCTGACCACGCTGGGCCTGCCCACGCGCTTGTCCGAACCCTTGGTCAGACAGTTGCGCGGCGGCAAGGATTCGGAGGACGCCAGCCAGCCGGCGGGCGAGAACCGTCCGCCGGAGCCGGGCGCGACGGCGCCGGGCCATCCGCTGCTTCGCGTGGAGATGTTGCGCTGGCTGCCGGGCTACACCCCGGAGGTGCTGGACAAGTTGCTGCCGCACGTAGCGGCCTTGCCGGCGGACGTCAGCCAGATCAACATCAACACCGCCACGCCGGCGGTGATGAAAACCTTGTTGCCCGGCGTCGGCGACGGCAATTTGCTGGTCTTGCTCAACCAGCGCAAGGTCAATTACTACAAGGACGCCAACGACTTCAAGGCGCGGTTGCCGGCGCCGGGCATCATCGCCGACACCGACATCGCCGCGGCGTCCAATTACTTCATGCTGGACAGCTCTGCCCGGCTAGAACGGGCGCGGCTGGAAATGCGGGCGCTGATCTACAGCAATATGAATGTGGTGAAGACGCTGTGGCGGCAAGACGGCGCGGGACGTCCGCCGCCGGCCAGGGGAAACGGAAATCAGAATGACAACGCTTAGACTGTATCTGCGGGCCGGTTGGCCCGATAGCGAACCGGGGCTGCCCTGGGCCTTGCTGGGCGCGCGCGGCGAGCCGAGCGCTCAGGGCGACAGCGCGCCGGCCGGCTGGCCGCGCGCCGATCGTTGCGAACTGATCCTGCCCGCCGGCCGCACTCTGTTCACCCAGGCGCGGCTGCCGGCCGCGGTCAAGCAGCCGACGGCGGCGATGATGGGTTTCGCTCTGGAGGAGGGGCTGATCAATGATCCCTCCGCCAATCTTTACGCTCTTGGCGGGGAGTTGCCGGATGGCAGCCGGGCCGTGGCGGTGACCGAGGCGTTTCCGGTGCGCCGCGCCGTGGCCATGCTCAAGAGCGCGGGGCGGCTCTGCGACCGCATCCTGCCGGAGGAAAGCCTGTTGCCGTCGCCTGCGCGCGACGGTTGGAGCGTGGCGCGCGGTAGCGAGGGCTGGCTGCTGCGGCTGAGCGCCACGCGCGCGGCCTGGCTGCCCTATTGCGGCGAAACCACCGAACAACTGTTGTTTGCACGGCTGGCGACACAGCTGCCGCCGGCCAGCCTGATTGTGTGCGGGGCTGAAGCGGCCGGTCTGATCGGCTCGCGGCTGCCGGCGTGGCAAGGCGAGCCCAAGCAATTGGCCGCTCATGATTGGCGGCATGGCCAGGCACAACAGGCTTTCGATTTCGCCAACGGCGAATTGGCGGCCAATCGCCGCTGGCGCGACTGGGGACCGGCGCTGAGACGGACCGGGCTGGTGCTGGGCGGCTTGCTGGCGGCGCAGCTGGCGCTGACCCTCGGCCAGGCCGCTTGGTATGCCTGGCAGAAACAAAGCCTGTCGGCCGACATTCGCGCCGCCGCCAAACCTTGGATCGGCGGTCAGGCGATGCCGGGCAGCAGCGCGCTGGCAATGACGCGGGCGGTGGACAAGCTGCGGCTGAGCCACGGCCTGCCGGCTCGCGACGACGCCTTGGAACTGATGGGCGCGCTGGCCGCGCTCAGCGGCCGCGATTTGCAGACCCGCACGCTCAGCTACGAAGGCGGGCGGCTCAAGCTGCAAGTGGCGGACGTGCCGGGGGAAACCTTGCAACGCTGGCGTAGTCAACTGGCGGCTAAGCAAATCCGCTTGGACGTGACCGCCACCCAGCAAGGGACCAAAGAACTCAGCTTGTCCCGGGAGCCTTGAAATGAAGCAATACCGTGAACAATTCGTCGCTTACTGGCGGCAGCGCAGCCGCCGGGAACAAGGGCTGCTGCTGGCGATGGCCGTCGTGCTCGGCGTCGGCGTGCTCTACGCCGGCGTCTGGGAGCCGGCGGGCAAATCGGTGGAGCGCAACCGCGCCGCGGCGGCGCGCCTTCAAGCCGAACTAAGCCATGTGCAGTCTTTGGCTCGGGAGGCAGAGCAACTGAAGCGCCAGCCCGCGCAAGCGGCGCTGCCCGCCAAGGAGCTGTTGCCGGTGATTCGTCAGGTGGCGCAGAGCCAAGGCTTGTCCGAGGCTGGCTGGCACTTGAGCCCCGAGGGCGAGTCCGGCGTGGCGATGGAGGGGACGATGGCGTTCGACGCCTGGGTCAAATTGGCCGGCGTGCTGGCGGCTCAGCACCAGGTGCGCGTGCTCAGTGTGAGGGCGGAGGCGCAGCCGATGCCGGGCCAAGTGCATATCAAGGCGCTGCTGGCGCATGCCGGAGGCGGCGCATGAAACGAAAGATTCTGATTGGCGCGCTATTGGGCGCGTTGTTCCTGGCCGGCCTGATCACCGCTTTGCCGGCGAGCTTGCTGTCGCTGCCGCTGTTGCGAGCCACCGGCGATCGCTGGCAGTTCAGCGGCGCGCAAGGCACGGTGTGGCAGGGCAAGGCGCAATTGGTCTATGTCGGCGACAAGGGCGAGGTGTTGCCGATGAGCCGGATAGGCTGGCGCTTCCAACCCAAGGCCTTGCTGTCGGGGCGGGCGATCTGGCTGCTGGAGAGCGACGGCCAGGACGGCAAGCTGGAGTGGGGCTGGGGCGGGATGGAGGTCAACGGCGTCAACCTGACTCTGCCGGTGGCGGCGCTGGCGAATTTGTCCAAGACCTGGCAGGCGGCGCGCTTGGGCGGCGATCTGCAGCTCAAGATCGGCCAGTTCAGCCGCAAGGACGGCCAGTTGGCCGGCAATCTGCAGCTCAGCTGGCTGGGCGCGGCCTCGCCCTTGAGCCCGTTGTCGCCGTTCGGCTCCTACCAGATGGACGTCAACGGCGCCGGCGCGGGCGTGGCGCTGAACGTGTCGACGCTGGACGGACCGTTGAATCTGAGCGGGCAGGGGCAGTGGCTGCCGGGCGCGGCCTTCGCGCTGAGCGGCAGCGCCGACAGCCCGCCGGAAAAATACGACGCCTTGAAGCCGTTGATGCTGATGCTGGGCAAACCGAGCGGGCCGACCAGCGTGCAGTGGCAGATCCGCCCCGGGGCCTGATTGCCGCTCATTTGTCATGTTATCGATTTTTCTTGTGAGTTTTTCGGTTCGGCGTTACTATAGAAAGGTTTAACCAAACGGGACTGATGCGCCAGGCATCGAGTCCCGTTCTTCACATAAAGCAATTCGAAAACTTAGGGTAGGGACAGATCCCATCTGTCGCGGCCAGGGTCTTGCGCGAGCAAGGCGGCCAGGCGGGCGGACGGGGTCAAACAAACCGGCGCAGCCGGTTTTTCCTTACCCGCCGCAAACGCAATAGGAGCAGCTTGTGTCAACCGTACCCGCAATCCTTGTCTTGGCCGACGGCACCGTGTTCAAGGGCAGTGCTATCGGGGCCGCCGGACATACGGTAGGCGAGGTGGTGTTCAATACCGCCATCACCGGCTATCAGGAGATTTTGACCGACCCCTCCTATACCAAACAGATCGTCACCCTGACTTATCCCCATATTGGCAACGTCGGCGCGAATTCGGAAGACACCGAATCTCGCGCCGTTTTTGCATCCGGCCTGATCATTCGCGATCTGCCGCTGTTGCACAGCAACTTCCGCGCCGAAGATTCCTTGTCCGCTTATCTGAAGCGGCACAATGTCGTCGCCATCGCCGACATCGATACCCGCCGCCTGACCCGCATCCTGCGCGAAAAGGGCGCCCAGGCCGGCTGCGTCATGGCCGGGGATGTCGATGAGGCGCGCGCGCTGGAACTGGCGCGGGGCTTCGGCTCCATGGCTGGTCAGGATCTGGCCCAGGTGGTCAGCTGCGACAAGCCGTACGCCTGGACCGAGCGCGAGTGGACATTGGGCGCCGGCTATCAAGTGCAGTCGTCTACCCGCTTCCATGTGGTCGCCTACGACTTCGGCGTCAAGCACAATATTCTGCGCATGCTGGCCGAACGCGGCTGTCAGTTGACGGTGGTGCCGGCCAAGACCCCGGCCGCCGACGTGCTGGCTCTGAATCCGCACGGCGTCTTCCTGTCCAACGGCCCTGGCGATCCGGAACCGTGCGATTACGCCATCGCCGCCATCCGGGACATTCTGGACGCCAAGCGGCCGGTATTCGGCATTTGCCTTGGCCATCAACTGTTGGGTCTGGCTAGCGGTGGCAAGACGTCCAAGATGAAGTTCGGCCACCACGGCGCCAACCATCCGGTGCAGGACCTGGACAGCGGCCGGGTGATGATCACCAGCCAGAACCATGGTTTCCAGGTGGATGAAACCAGCCTGCCGGCCAACGTGCGCGTCACCCACCGCTCCTTGTTCGACGGCACGGTGCAGGGCATCGCATTGACCGACCGTCCAGCCTTCTCCTTCCAGGGCCACCCGGAAGCCAGCCCGGGGCCGGAAGACGTCGCTTATCTGTTCGACCGTTTCATCGCCTCGATGGCGGAACGCGTTTAAGCGGGGAGCGGGGACATGCTGGGGATTACCGATCTCACCACCTATCTGCTGGGCGCCGTTCTCATTGTGCTGTTGCCGGGGCCCAACTCCATGTATGTGCTGTCGGTGGCGGCGCAGCGCGGCACGCGCGCCGGCTTTGCCGGCGCCGGCGGCATCATCATCGGCGACTTCATCCTGATGACGCTGGCGGCTACTGGCGCGGCTGGTCTGCTGAAGGCCAACCCGATGCTGTTCGCCGTGGTCAAGTATCTGGGCGGCGGCTATCTGGCCTGGCTGGGCTTCAATATGCTGCGCGGCGCGCTGACGGCCTGGCGCCGCTCCGCCCGCGGCGAAGCGGCCGAGGCCAAGTCGGTGCTGGTGGGAGAGGAAAATCCTTTCGTCAAAGCCTTGCTGATCAGCTTGATGAATCCAAAGGCCATCCTGTTTTTCGTGTCCTTCTTTGTTCAATTCGTTGATCCCGCTTACCCGCATCCTGCGCTGACCTTCGTCGCGCTGGGCTTGATCGTGGAAGTGTGCAGCACGCTGTACCTGACCGCGCTGATCGTCGCCGGCCACCGGCTGGCCCAGGCTTTCCGCCGCCGCCGCAGGTTGAGCGCGGCGCTGGGCGGCTCGGTGGGCGCGCTGTTCGTCGGCTTCGGCGCCAAGCTGGCCGCGGCCAGTCTGTAAGACAGAGATTTAACATTCGCCGCCATGCCGCCGGGCGTCCCAGGCGTCCGGGCTTGGCGGCAAACAAAATGCAATCATAAAGAGTAGAACCATGCCAAAGCGTAGCGACCTCAAAAGCATTCTGATCATCGGAGCCGGCCCCATCGTCATCGGCCAGGCCTGCGAATTCGACTACTCCGGCGCGCAAGCGTGCAAGGCCCTGCGCGAAGAGGGCTACAAAGTCATCCTGGTGAACTCCAATCCGGCCACCATCATGACCGATCCGGACATGGCCGATGTCACCTACATCGAGCCCATCACTTGGAAAGTGGTGGAAAAGATCATCGCCAAGGAGCGCCCGGACGCCATCCTGCCGACCATGGGCGGCCAGACCGCGTTGAACTGCGCTCTGGACCTGGCCAAGAACGGGGTGCTGGAAAAATACAAGGTGGAGCTGATCGGCGCCACCGAGGACGCCATCGACAAGGCCGAAGACCGCGGCCGTTTCAAGGAAGCGATGGCCAAGATCGGCCTGTCCTGCCCGCTGTCCTTTGTTTGCCACACCATGGAAGCGGCGCTGGACGCGCAGTCCAAGGTGGGTTTTCCGACACTGATCCGCCCGTCCTTCACCATGGGCGGTTCCGGTGGCGGCATCGCCTATAACCGCGAAGAATTCCTGGCCATCTGCGAGCGTGGTTTCGAAGCCTCTCCCACCCATGAGCTGCTGATCGAACAATCGGTGCTGGGCTGGAAAGAGTACGAAATGGAGGTGGTGCGCGACAAGAACGACAACTGCATCATCATTTGCTCGATCGAGAACTTCGACCCGATGGGCGTGCACACTGGCGACTCCATCACCGTGGCGCCGGCGCAAACGCTGACCGACAAGGAATACCAGATCATGCGCAACGCCAGCCTGGCGGTGCTGCGCGAGATCGGCGTGGACACCGGCGGCTCCAATGTGCAGTTCGCCACCAATCCGGCCACCGGCGAAATGATCGTCATCGAAATGAACCCGCGCGTCAGCCGTTCCTCGGCCTTGGCGTCCAAGGCCACCGGCTTCCCCATCGCCAAGATCGCCGCCAAGCTGGCGGTGGGCTTCACGCTGGACGAATTGAAGAACGACATCACCGGCGGCGCCACCCCGGCCTCCTTCGAACCGTCCATCGACTACGTGGTCACCAAGATTCCGCGTTTCGCCTTTGAAAAATTCCCGCAGGCCGACGACCGCCTGACCACCCAGATGAAGTCGGTGGGCGAGGTGATGGCGATGGGCCGCACCTTGCAGGAATCGATGCAGAAAGCGCTGCGCGGCCTGGAAACCGGCCTGGCCGGCTTCGACCCGGTCACGAGCGACGAAGCGGCTATCCGCCATGAACTGGGCACGCCGGGACCGGAGCGCATCCTGTACGTGGCCGACGCCTTCCGCATCGGCATGAGCCGCGACGATATCCACGCGGTCAGCAAGATCGACCCCTGGTTCCTGGCGCAGATCGAAGACCTGATTGGCGAAGAACAAGCGCTGGCCGGCCGCAAGATCGAAGAACTGGACTACGCAGAACTGCGCCGCTTGAAGCGCAAGGGCTTCTCCGACCGTCGTCTGGGCGAGCTCTTGGGCTCGGACCAGGCCGCGGTGCGCGCCAAGCGCTGGAGCCTGAACCTGCACCCGGTGTACAAGCGCGTGGATACCTGCGCCGCCGAATTCGCCACCAACACCGCCTATATGTACTCCAGCTACGAGGAGGAGTGCGAGTCCAACCCGTCCGACCGCAAGAAGGTGATGGTGTTGGGCGGCGGGCCGAACCGCATCGGTCAGGGCATCGAGTTCGACTACTGCTGCGTGCACGCCGCGCTGGCGCTGCGCGAATCCGGTTTCGAGACCATCATGGTCAACTGCAACCCGGAAACCGTATCCACCGACTACGACACCTCCGACCGCCTGTACTTCGAACCGTTGACGCTGGAAGACGTGCTGGAAATCTGCCGTATCGAAAAACCGTTCGGCGTCATCGTCCAGTACGGCGGCCAGACCCCGCTGAAACTGGCGCGCGCGCTGGAAGCCAACGGCGTGCCCATCATCGGCACCACCCCGGATATGATCGACGCCGCCGAGGACCGCGAGCGCTTCCAGAAGCTGCTGCACGAGCTGGGCCTGAAGCAGCCGCCCAACCGCACCGCGCGCGCGCCGGCCGAAGCGATGAAGCTGGCCGAGGAAATCGGCTATCCGCTGGTGGTGCGCCCCTCCTACGTGCTGGGCGGCCGCGCGATGGAAATCGTCCACGAGCCGGCCGACCTGGAGCGCTATATGCGCGAGGCGGTGAAGGTGTCCAATGACAGCCCGGTGCTGCTGGACCGCTTCCTCAACGATGCCATCGAAGTCGACGTCGACTGCGTGTCCGACGGCGAGAACGTGGTGATTGGCGGCATCATGCAGCACGTGGAGCAGGCCGGGGTTCACTCCGGCGATTCCGCCTGCTCGCTGCCGCCGTACAGCCTGTTCCCGGCGGTGCAGGATGAGATCCGCCGCCAGACCGTGGCCATGGCCCGCGCTTTGAACGTGGTTGGCCTGATGAACGTGCAGTTCGCCATTCAGGGCGACACCATCTACGTGCTGGAGGTGAATCCGCGCGCCAGCCGCACCGTGCCCTTCGTCTCCAAAGTGACTTCCGCTCCGCTGGCCAAGATCGCGGCGCGCGCGATGGCCGGCATCGGCCTCAACGAGCAGGGCTTCACCAAGGAGGTGATTCCGCCGTTCTACGCGGTGAAGGAAGCGGTATTCCCCTTCATCAAGTTCCCCGGCGTGGACACCATCCTGGGGCCGGAAATGAAGTCCACCGGCGAGGTGATGGGCGTGGGCAAAACCTTTGCCGAAGCCTATGTGAAGGGCCAGCTGGGCGCAGGCGACCGTCTGCCCAAAACCGGCAAGGTGTTCTTGTCCGTGCGCGACAGCGACAAGAACGGCGCGGTGGAAGTGGCGCGCGAACTGCAGCGCTTGGGTTTCGGCGTCTGCGCGACGCGCGGCACCGCCAAGCACTTGTCCGCGGCGGGCATCGTGGTGCAGGTGGTCAACAAGGTTAATGAAGGCCGCCCGCACATCGTCGACATGATCAAAAACTCGGAAATCGATCTGCTGATCAACACCGTCGACGAAAAGCGCCAGGCGATTCAAGACAGTCACTCCATCCGCCGTTCGGCCTTGCAGGCGCGGATTCCGCAGTACACCACCCTGGCCGGCGCCAAGGCGGTGTGCGTGGGCATGGCCCACGCTGAGGAGTTCGACGTCTACAGCGTGCAGGAACTGCACAGCCAGATTCAGGGCTGAGTCCTGACGCGGGGGCTTGGAAGCGGGAGGGGTTTGCCGTTACAATCCCTCCCATAACCCGCTACTTCAAGCCGCCGTCCAGTACGGCGGCTTGTGCTTTTGATGAAGGCGGATGCCGCCTCTGGAGAGAATTCTGAAATGATCAAAGTCCCGTTGACCGTGCGCGGTGCCGAGCTGCTGAAAGAAGAGCTGCAACGCCTCAAGAGCGTGGAACGTCCGGCAGTGATCGAGGCGATTGCCGAGGCTCGCTCGCATGGCGACCTGTCCGAGAACGCCGAATACGACGCCGCCAAGGAGCGTCAGGGTTTTGTCGAAGGCCGCATCGCCGAACTGGAAGGCAAGATTTCCAACGCGCTGATCGTGAACCCGGCTGAACTGGACGCCGACGGCCGCGTGGTGTTCGGCGCCACCGTCGAACTGATGGACCTGGAGACCGAGGAAAACGTCACCTACCAGATCGTTGGCGACGACGAGGCCGATATCAAGGTATGCAAGGTGTCGGTGAACTCCCCGATCGCGCGCGCGCTGATCGGCAAGGAAGCTGGCGACGTGGCCGAGGTGGTGGCCCCGGGCGGCATCCGCGAATACGAAGTGCTCGACGTCAAATACATCTGAGTCCCGCCGGCGAGCGGGCCTGACGGTCCGCGCGCGGCGCGGCGTGGGAGAGGGGCTGAGACATGGATGGATTGCGTTCAATCGCCAAGACGTTCTGGATTGGCGGCTTGTGGGTGATCGGCATCATCGTGGCGCCGGTGCTGTTCGCCATGCTGGACCGGGTTACCGCCGGCATGGTAGCCGGCAAGCTGTTCGCCAGCATCGCCTGGGTGGGGCTGGTGTGCGGGGCGATTCTGCTGGTGGACCATATCCGCCGCAACGGCGCGGCCGGGGTCAAGGAAAGCGGCTTCTGGCTGGTGATGGGCATGCTGGCCTGCACGCTGATCAATCATTTCGCCGTCACTCCCATCATCGCCAATCTCAAGGCGCAAATGAATCATGCGGCCGAAGGCCTGTTCGGCGGCGGCTTCGCCACCTGGCATGCGATTTCCAGCCTGATCTATCTGGTGCAGAGCTTGATGGGTTTGGTTTACGTCTGGCGCAACGACTAAGAACCTGTTCTTGATCTGCTGTGCTTCGGCGAGATGGATGGAAGAGGACGTTGAAAACATCTTCAGAAATGCAGATGTACCGTATGTACATTCCGTTTTCTCGGTTGAAACGCCTGGTCTCGCTCTCGCTGGCGAGACTTTGAGCAGGCTCTAGGACGCCGTTCCCTGTATGGAGCGGACAAAACAAAAGCGGTGGCATGCCACCGCTTTTCTACCAAGCGCGATCGCCGCGAACGACGTTCAGCCTTTCAGCGCCTGCTTGTTCTTGGGCAGAATGATGCGTTGTTTATCGCTTGGACGCCATAGCACCAGCAACTTGCCGATGTGTTGGACCGGGGCGGCGCCCAGGTCTTCGCAGATCTGCTCGAACATGGCGACGCGCGCTTCGCGGTCGTCGCCCTGCACGCGGACCTTGATCAGTTCGTGCGCGTCCAGATTGATGGCGATTTCGCGGATCACCGCTTCGGTCAGGCCGTTGTTGCCTATCATCACCACCGGGTTGAGGTCGTGCGCCAGTCCCTGCAGATACTTGCGCTGGAACGGCTTGAGTTCAATTTTCATGAGAAATACGGATTTACAAAGCAAAAGCCGATTCTACTCGAGTTGGGCGCTTTCCCAAAGTCCGGACCTAAAATAAATGAAAAACAACAGGATAGCGCGGCTGACCTGTTGCCCACCTTTTTAAGAGCGCAGCGCAATGGCTAGAAGCAAGAGCAGCAACCACTGGTTGCAGGAACACGTCAACGATCCCTATGTCAACCAAGCGCAGAAAGACGGCTACCGCGCGCGGGCCGCTTACAAGCTGCTGGAAATCAACGACAAGGACAAGCTGATCCGTCCCGGCACGGTATTGGCCGATCTGGGGTCCACCCCCGGCAGTTGGTCGCAGGTGGCTGCGCGCATCGTCGGCGACAGCGGCAAGGTGTTCGCGCTCGACATTCTGGACATGGACCCGGTGCCCGGCGTCGACTTCATCCAGGGCGACTTCCGCGAGGAAGAAGTGCTGGCGCAATTCGTGCAATTGCTCGGCGGCCGCGAATTGGACCTTGTAATTTCCGATATGGCGCCCAATATGTCAGGCATGAGCGCCATTGACCAGGCCAGAAGTTTTCTGTTGTGCGAGCTGGCGTTGGAATTTGCGCGAGATCATTTGAAACCTGGCGGCCATTTTCTCGTCAAAGTGTTCCAGGGCAGCGATTTCCAAGCCTATCTCAAGTCCATGCGCGAGCTGTTCGACGAGGTAGTCACCCGCAAGCCGAAAGCGTCGCGCGACCGTTCCAGCGAAATTTACCTGCTGGGCAAAGGCCGACGCTGACATAAAGTGGCTCGCGGCGTACAATCAAAGCAAATATCTAGACAAGCAACCAAAAAGTCAGGGCACAGAGGAGTCCGCTACTCGTGAACAATATCGGCAAAAACATCGCGATATGGGTCATCATCGGTTTGGTACTGATGACGGTATTCAATCAGTTCAACAAGCGTCAGGATACCCAGAATCAGCTTGAATATTCGCAGTTCATCAGCGATGTCGAGTCCGGCAAGGTCCAGTCCCTGACCATAGAAGGCCACCCGCTGCGCGGGCAATGGCTGAAAGGCAAGTTGACCGACGGCTCCGCGTTCAGCACCTACGCCCCTTACGACCCGCAACTGGTCGACGATCTGATCAAGAACAACGTTCGTTTCTCCGCCAAGCCGGAAGAGGAACCGTCAATGCTGATGAATATTTTCATCAGCTGGTTCCCGATGCTGCTGCTGATCGGCGTATGGGTGTTCTTCATGCGTCAGATGCAGGGCGGTGGCAAGGGTGGCGCGTTCTCCTTCGGCAAGAGCAAGGCCAGAATGCTGGACCAGGACGCCAATACCGTTACTTTCGCTGACGTCGCCGGTTGCGACGAAGCCAAGGAAGAAGTGAAGGAGATCGTCGATTATCTGCGCGACCCTTCCCGCTACCAGAGCCTGGGCGGTCGCATTCCGCGCGGCATCTTGCTGGCCGGCTCGCCTGGTACCGGTAAGACCTTGCTGGCCAAGGCCATCGCCGGAGAAGCCAAGGTGCCGTTCTTCAGCATTTCCGGCTCCGACTTCGTTGAAATGTTCGTCGGCGTGGGCGCGGCCCGCGTGCGCGACATGTTCGAGCAGGCCAAGAAGAACTCGCCGTGCATCATCTTCATCGACGAAATCGACGCGGTTGGTCGTCAACGCGGCGCCGGTCTGGGCGGCGGCAACGACGAGCGAGAACAGACGCTGAACCAACTTCTGGTGGAAATGGACGGTTTCGACACCAATTCCACCGTGATCGTGATCGCCGCGACCAACCGTCCGGACGTGCTGGACCCTGCGCTGCAGCGTCCGGGCCGTTTCGACCGTCAGGTGGTGGTTCCGTTGCCCGATATCCGCGGCCGTGAACAGATTCTGGGCGTGCACATGCGCAAGGTGCCGATTGCCGCCGACGTCAACGCCGAGGTGATCGCGCGCGGCACGCCGGGTTTCTCCGGCGCCGACCTCGCCAACCTGATCAACGAAGCCGCCTTGTTCGCAGCGCGTCGCAACAAGCGCCTGGTGGACATGGAAGACCTCGAGTCCGCCAAGGACAAGATCATGATGGGCGCAGAGCGCCGCAGCATGGTGATGACCGACGAAGAGAAGCGCAACACCGCTTACCACGAGTCCGGCCACGCCGTCGTCGCCAAGCTCTTGCCCAAGGCGGACCCGGTGCACAAGGTCACCATCATCCCGCGCGGCCGCGCGCTGGGCGTGACCATGCAGTTGCCGGAGCAGGACCGCTTCGCCTATGACCGAGGTTATCTGCTGGACCGCATCGCCATCTTGTTCGGCGGCCGCATCGCGGAAGAGCTGTTCATGAATCAGATGACCACCGGCGCTTCCAACGACTTCGAACGCGCCACGCAAATGGCGCGCGACATGGTGACCCGCTACGGCATGAGCGACAAGCTGGGCCCGATGGTGTACGGCGAGAACGAGGGCGAAGTCTTCCTCGGCCGCTCCATCACTACCCACAAAAACCTGTCTGAAGCCACCATGCAGCAGGTAGACGCTGAAATCCGCCGCATTATCGACGAGCAATACGCGCTGGCGCGCCGCTTGCTGGAAGAGAACCGCGACAAAGTCGAGGCGATGACCGCCGCGCTGCTGGAATGGGAAACCATCGATGCGGATCAGATCAACGACCTGATGGACGGCAAGCCGCCGCGTCCGCCCAAGCCTGGCGCTGGTTTCGCGGCCAAGCCGCAGGAAGACAAACCGACGCCGCCGGCCGCCGAGCCGACCGCCGATCCGGCCCAGGAAGTCTGAGTCTCTCAGTCATCAAGCCGGGCAAGCCTTGACAGGCTTGCCCGGCTTTTTTGCGACAACACCCCTCCATCCATGAGCGTAGTTCAGATCATGAAACCCTCTTTGCAATGCGGGCGCTTCACGCTCGATCTGTCCCGTCCCCTGGTGATGGGCATTCTGAACGTCACCCCGGACTCCTTTTCCGACGGCGGGCGTTTCAACGCCTTGGACCAGGCGCTGCGCCACGCCGAGCAAATGCTGGCGGACGGCGCGGCCATTCTCGATATCGGCGGCGAGTCGACACGACCGAACGCGCCTCATGTCAGCCCTGAACAGGAAATGGAGCGGGTGCTGCCGGTGTTGGAGCGTTTGCGAGAGCTAGGCGCGCCGCTGTCGCTGGACACGCGGCGCACTGTGGTCATGCGCGAGGCGCTGGCCATGGGCGCGGTGGATCTGGTCAACGATGTGTCTGCGTTGGAAGACGCGGGCGCGTTGGAGTTGGTGGCGGCTTCGGATGCCGCAATTTGTCTGATGCACAAGCAAGGCAACCCGGACACGATGCAGGATCGGCCGGAATACGCTGACGTGGTGGCTGAAGTGGCCGGCTATCTGGCGCGCCGCGTCCAGCTTTGTCTGGATGCCGGTATCGCCCGTGGCAGGCTGCTGGTTGACCCTGGCTTTGGTTTCGGCAAGACGCTGGAACACAATCTGGCCTTGCTGCGCGGGCTGCCGGAGATTGAACGCGCCGCCGGCGCGCCGTTACTGGTGGGTTTGAGCCGCAAATCCATGCTGGGCGCGATCACTGGCGAAGCCGTGCCCGCGGAGCGGTTGGGCGCCAGCGTGGCCGCGGCGCTGGAGTCGGCGCGGCGCGGCGCACGCATCATTCGCGTGCACGACGTCAAGGCCACGCGCCAGGCCTTGCAAGTGCTGGCCGCCTTGGAAAGTTTGAACTGAAAGGGGTGTCTGGCGCACAATAGCCGGCGTAGCGATTACAGCGGTTGGCCAGAAGCCGGCCGGATTCGAGAGAGAAACATGAGCCGTAAATACTTTGGCACCGATGGCGTGCGCGGCGAGGTCGGTCAATTCCCGATCACGCCTGAATTCGTGATGAAACTGGGCTATGCCGCCGGCCGCGTTTTGGTCGACCACGACAAGGCGCATCGTCCTACGGTCTTGATCGGCAAAGATACCCGGATTTCCGGCTATATGCTGGAAGCGGCGCTGCAAGCCGGCTTTTCCGCCGCCGGCGTCAATGTGCTGCTGACCGGCCCGTTGCCGACGCCGGGCATCGCCTACCTGACCCGCGCGCTGCGCCTCGAGGCCGGGGTGATGATCTCCGCTTCGCATAATCCCTTCCAGGATAACGGCATCAAGTTCTTCGCCGAAGGCGGCAAGAAGCTGGACGATGCCGTTGAGTTGGAAATCGAGGCGATGCTGGAGCAGCCGATGGCGACCAATCCGTCCGAACAATTGGGCCGGGTGCGTCGCATCGAGGGCGCGGTGGAGCGCTACATCGAGTTCTGCAAGAGCAGCTTTCCCAACGATCGCGATCTCAAGGGCTTGAAGCTGGTGGTGGATTGCGCCCACGGCGCCACTTACCACGTAGCGCCCAAGGTGTTCCATGAACTGGGCGCGGAGGTGGTCACCATCGGCGGCGAGCCGGACGGCTACAACATCAACGAGAAGGTGGGCGCCACCTATCCCAAGACTTTGCAGGTAGCGGTGCTGGAGCACCACGCCGACTACGGCATCGCGCTGGATGGCGATGGCGACCGGCTGATCATGGTGGACCGCGAAGGCACCGTGTACGACGGCGATCAGCTGATCTATGTGATCGCCAAGGCGCGCGCGGCCAGGGGCGAGCTCAAGGGCGGCGTGGTCGGCACGGTGATGACCAATCTGGCGATGGAGCTGGCGCTGAACAAACAGGGCGTGGCCTTCGGCCGCGCCAAGGTGGGCGACCGCTATGTGCTGGAAATGCTGCATGGCAAGGGTTGGCAGGTGGGCGGGGAAGCTTCCGGCCATATCTTGTGCCTGGACTGTCACTCAACCGGCGACGGCATCATTTCCAGCCTGCAAGTGCTGGCTAGCCTGACGGATCTGGGCATGAGCCTGGCCGACGCCTGCAGCGACTGGCAGCCGTATCCGCAGACGCTGATCAATGTTCGCCATAACGGCTGCGATTGGAAGAGCGCTTCCGCGGCGTCGCTGGCCGCTGCCGAGCAGGCTTTGCAAGGCCGCGGCCGCGTGGTGTTGCGTCCGTCCGGCACTGAGCCGGTGGTGAGGGTGATGGTGGAAGCCGACGACAAGGCTCTGGCCGATCAGTGGGCGCAGTCCATTGCGGCGGCGATCCAGAGCGTCGCCTGATTGCCACAGCCGGCAAGTGCCGGCATCAGCATGAAAACGCCATACATTGTTTGTTTGGCGTTTTTTTATTGCCTGGATTTGGAAAGATGCGGAGCTTACTGTTTTCAGGAAAAACATACAGATAGCGACTTTGCGTGCAACTGTATCTAATGACATCTTTTTGTCATTGCGCTCTGGTTAGAATCAGCGCTCCTTACGCTTGTGATGAACCCAGACCATGAAAACAGCAACAGCATTCAGGACCTTGAGCCCTATCGCCATGGCAGTGGCGTTGGCGACTCCGGCCTTGGCCCAGGCCGCTTGCGGCGCCGCCGGCGCCACTTTAATCCATGATGTGCAGGGCCGCGTCGTCGGAAGCCCGATGCAGGGCAAGACCGTCACTGTGGAAGGCGTCGTCAGCGGTGCTTTCACCGGGGCCGGGCAATTGCGAGGCTTCTACCTGCAAGAAGAGGTGCGGGATCAGGATGCCGACCCGACCACCTCGGAAGGCATCTTCGTGTTTCTCGGCAATCTGGCGGCGCCGACGCTTAAACCCGGCGATGTGGTGCGCGTCACTGGCAAGGTGTCCGAGTACAGCCGCAAGGGCGACGCCGCCAGCGAAACCCAGATCACCCCGTCCACGATCGCCGCGGTGGAGCAGTGCGCTTACAGCGAGCCCTTGAGCTACGCCACGCTGCGGCTGCCCTTGCAATCCAGCGCTCAGCTGGAGGCGCTGGCCGGCATGGCCGTGCGCCTGGAAGGACCGGTCTACGTCGCCGCCAATTACGACTATGGCCGCTACGGCGAGTTGACGTTGTCCAGCCGGCCGCGCTTGTGGACCGCCACCCAGCGCTTCCTGCCCGGCAGCGCCGAGGCCAAGGCGCTGAGCGAGGCCAATCAGCTGGACAAGCTGACCCTGGACGACGGCCTGCAGATCCAGAACGCCGACGCCTGGCTGCCGGCGCCCGGCGGCCTGTCCGCCAGCCGCACCCTGCGCAGCGGCGACCGCCTGGACGGCGTGACCGGCGTGGTCAGCTACGCCTTTGGCAAATATCGGCTGCAACCGCTGGCTGCGCCGAGCGTGGTGGCCAGTAATCCGCGCCCAGGCGCGCCCAAGCGCCAGCCGGAGAGCGTGCGCTTCGCCAGTTTCAATGTGCTCAACTTCTTTAATGGCGACGGCCAAGGCAAGGGTTTCCCGACGCCGCGCGGCGCCAAGACTCAGCAGGATTTCGAGCGCCAACGCGCCAAGATCGTGGCCGCGATTCGTCAATTGGACGCTGATGTGGTAGGCCTGATGGAAATCGAGAATGATGGCTTCGACCGCTACTCGGCGATTCAGGACTTGGTGAATGCGCTAAATCAGGGCCAACCCCAGCCCAAGCAATATCAATTCGCCAACCCCGGCCTGCCGCAAGTGGGCAGCGACGCGATCACCACCGGCCTGATCTACCGTCCGACCGTGGTGACGGCGGAGGGCAAGGCCGAGGTGAGGGTGGTAGGCAATCCGCAGAAGAACCGGCCGGCCTTGTTGCAGACTTTTGTGCTGGACGCCAAGAGCAAGACCCGGGTCACCGTGGCGGTCAACCATCTGAAGTCCAAGGGCAGCAGCTGCGCGGACATGGTAGTGGACGGGCAGGCCGACGTGGATAAGGGCGACGGTCAGGGTAATTGCAATCTGACCCGGGTGCAGGCGGTGCGCGATCTGATGGCGTGGTACGCCACCCGTCCGCAGCCCGGCCCTAACGATGGCATGCTATTGCTGGGCGATATGAATTCCTACGCCAAGGAAGATCCGATCCGCGCCTTTGAAAGCGCGGGCTTCAACAATCTGCTGGCGCGTTGGAGCCGCGATGCCTATTCCTATGTATTCAACGGTGAATCCGGCAACCTGGACCATGCCTTGGCCGATAAGCCGCTGAGCTCCATGGTGCTGGCCGCCGGGGAGTGGCACATCAACGCCGATGAGCCGACGGCGCTGGAGTACAGCAGCGAGTTCAAGAGCGCGGAGCAGCAGCAGAAATACTACGCGGCGGACGCTTACCGTTCTTCGGACCATGACCCCTTGTACGTCGACGTGGCGCGTCGCGGCAACGCGGTGGCGGCAGCGGACGAAGGCGGCCTGGCGTTGCTGCTGGGCTTGGGCGCATTAGGAGCGACGGCGCTGTGGCGCCGCAAGCGCTGAAGACCCTGGCCGGCCGGCTGCAGCTGGGTTTATGCCTCGTCGTCCTGCTGCCGCTGGCCGCGCCTTGGGGTGCGGGGGCGCTGGCGTGGCGTTTCGAGCCGTGGAACGCCGAGGAGTGGTGGCGGGCGCTGAGCGGCGGCTGGGTGCATGCCGACGCGCGCCACGCCTGCTTAAACAGCGCGGCGCTGGCTGTGCTGGCCTGCTTGGGGCAGGGACGGGCGTCGCTGCTGCTGGGGTTGGCGCTGGCGGCGCCGCCGCTAATCGCCGTCATGCAGTGGCTATGGCCGACGCCGCAGGCTTTTGTCGGCGCATCCGGCCTGGTTTATTGCTGGTGGGCGGCGCTGGCACTGACGCAGCCGCGCTGGCGCGGCTTGTGGCTGGCCGCCCTGCTGGCCCGGCTGGTGTGGCAAAGCCTGTTTCCAGGCAATTGGAGCGGCGGCGAGCCGGTCTTGACGTCGGCGCATTGGAGCGGCGCGGTCTTGGGTATGTTGGCCGCCTGCGGCTGGCTGCGCCGGGCTCAGTTATTGACGACGCGCGGCACTCTCGGCGCCACTGCGCACATCAGTTCGTAGCCCAAAGTGCCCGCGCCGGCGGCGACTTGTTCTATCGGCACTTGAGGGCCCCACAGTTCAACCCGGCTGCCAATGCCGGCTTGAGGCAGTGCGCTCAGGTCCACCGCCAGCATGTCCATGGATACCCGGCCGACGATGCCGCTGGGCAGGCCATCCACCGCGACCGGCGTGCCGTTGTCGGCGATGCGCGGATAGCCGTCGGCGTAGCCGCAAGCGACGATGCCGACGCGCATGTCGCGTTCGGCCACCAAGCGTCGACCGTAGCCGACGGCGTCGCCGGCTGGCACCTTTTGCACCGCGATGATCCGGCTGCTTAGCGTCATCGCCGCCTGTAGGCCCAAGCCGGCGGCGTCGATGTCGGCGAAGGGAGAACAGCCGTAGAGCACGATGCCGGGCCGCACGATGGCGCCGTGGGTATGCGGGTGGCGGAACAGCGCGGCGGAGTTGGCGGCGCTGACCGGCAGCGCGCTGGGCGCGATCAAGGGCTGGAAGCGCCCCCATTGTTCGGCGACGCCGTAGTCGTCGTCGGCGGTGGCGAAGTGGGTCATCAGCGCATCGACGCGCGCGCCGGGTTGAGCGCGCAATTGCGCGAGCGCGGCGGGGGCCTCCGCCGGGGTGAAGCCCAGCCGGTTCATGCCGCTATTGATCTTCAGCCAAACGGAAACCGGCTGTTTGGCGGAACCTTTGGCCAGCCAGCTTATCTGTTGTTGGGAATGTACCGCGCCGCCTAGCCGGTAGTGCGTCATCGCCGCGGCTTCCTCGGCGTCGAAAGCGCCTTCCAGCAGTACGATGTCCTGTTGGATGCCGGCTTCGCGCAAGCGGACGGCGTCCTCGATATTGAGCAGGGCGAAGCCGTCGGCGACATCGGCCAAGGCTTGGACCGCATCCAGCAGTCCATGGCCGTAGGCATTGGCCTTGAGCACGGCGTACGCCTTGGCTTGAGGGGCCTGGGCGCGGGAAAGCAGGTAGTTGTGGCGGATGGCGGCGCGGTGGATTTCCACCTGGATAGGGCGAGTCATGTCAAGAAAGTCTGCGTTGGAGGTGTGCTATTATAAGCCCCTGGTGATGTACCCCGATAACGCAGCCGCGCCAGGATCGTCCTGAACGGAGACATGGCGGCAAGCGGAACAAAATGGACACTCTGCAAATACTTCTCGATTTTTTCACTGGCTACGGCTATGTCGCCGTATTCACCGTGTTGCTGGTATGCGGTTTCGGCGTGCCGATTCCAGAAGACATCACCTTGGTGGCCGGCGGCATTATTTCCGGCCTAGGCTACACCAATGTGCATTGGATGTTTCTCGTCGGCATGGCCGGGGTGCTGGCAGGCGACGGCATCATGTTCACCGCCGGGCGAGTGTTTGGCAACCGGGTGCTGAAGTTCCGGCCCATCGCGCGGATACTGACTCAAGAGCGTTTTGAAGCGGTGCAGGAGAAGTTCGAAAAGTACGGCAATTGGGTATTGTTCGTCGCCCGTTTTCTACCGGGACTGCGCTCTCCCATCTTCATTACCGCCGGCATGACTCGCCGCATCTCCTACTGGCGTTTCTTGCTGATGGACGGCTTCGCCGCGCTGATCTCGGTGCCGGTATGGGTGTATCTGGGCTATTACGGCGCCGCCAACCGCGAGTGGTTGATGACCATGGTGCATCGCGGGCAGGCCGGCATTCTGGCGGTGGTGGCCGCCTTGCTGCTGGGCGTGGCCTTCGTCTGGATGCGCCGCCGTCGTCAGCATCAGTGCGTGAAGAAATAAGCCCGCGCCATCCAATGAAAAAAGCTTCCCTGGGGAAGCTTTTTTTACGTCCTTGCACAGCAGGGGTTCAACCCACTTGCAAGAGCTCCACCTCGAACACCAGAGTGGCGTTGGGAGGAATCACGCCGCCGGCGCCGCGCGCGCCGTAGCCCAGCTCGGCCGGGATGGTCAGCTTGCGTTTGCCGCCCACTTTCATGCCGGCCACGCCTTGGTCCCAGCCCTTGATCACATAGCCGGCGCCCAGCGGGAAGCTGAACGGCTGGAAACGATCCTTGCTGGAATCGAACTTGGTGCCGTCGGTCAGCCAGCCAGTGTAGTGCACGGTGACTTCCTGGCCGCTGACGGCTTCGGCGCCGTCGCCGATCGCCAGTTCTTCGATAATCAGTTCGCTCATGAGATGTCCTTTCGCGCAAGCGCGGGATGAGGCCCGGCCCGGCGGCGCGAAGCGCGGCGCGCGCCAAGGGCCGTGGCAATCGCGGGATTATAGCAGCCGGACGGCCAGCTTGTGTTTTGCGACGCGTGGCGTATAACGGTAAGGATGCGGGGGCTGCCTCGCATCGTATCCTTGAGGGGGACTTGTCATGGACGCGACTCACGATATCCCGCGCGATCGCCCGGTTGCGCGCAGGGTGGAAACCTCCCGGCCGTTGCAATGGCTGAAAAAAGGCTTCCGCGATTTTCAAAAAGCCCCGGCCGACTGCCTGTTTTACGGCGCGGTATTCGTATTGATGGGGTATTTGCTGACCTTGTACTCCGAACACTCTCCTGAGCTGATCATCACCTTCGCCACCATTTTCCTGTTGGCCGGCCCCTTTCTGGCGATAGGTCTGTACGACATCGCCAAGCAGATGGAGGCTTTCGACGGTCATGGACGGGTCAAGCTGGCGCACAGCATGGCGGCCTGGCGCGTCAACTTGCCGGCTTTCACCTTGTACGCGGCCTTGCTGGCGGTGCTGGTGTTCGGCTGGTTCCGGGTGTCCTTGCTGATGTTCGCGCTGTTCTACGACACCGCCGCCTTGCCATCCTTGAACGACATTGTGGTCAATGCCTTCAATCCGGACAATCTCGCCTTCCTGGTGGCTTACTTCGCGGTGGGCTTCCTGTTTGCTCAGGTGGTATTTTCGGTCAGCGTGGTCTCTATCCCCTTGATGCTGGATAAGGAAGTGGACACCGTCACCGCCATGATCGCCAGCGTGCAGGCGGTGCTGAAGAATCTGCTGACGATGGGCATATGGGCGGCTATCATTGTGACGCTGAGCGCGGTGGGCTTTGCGACTTATTTCCTGGGCCTGATCATCATCATGCCGGTTCTGGCGCTGGCCAGCTGGCATGCTTACCGCGATTTGATCACTTTCGAGAGATGACTGAATAGCCGATGACCCACTCCGTCGTGTTTCTTGACCGGGACAGCTTGCCTGTCCCGGTTCCGCTTTTGCCGTTCCCGTCCGAATATCACGAGTTCCCCTCCACCAGCGTCGAAGACGCGGCGATAAATTGCTCGGGGGCGGACATCGTCATCACCAACAAGGTGCCGTTGCGTCGGGAAACCCTGGAGCAATTGCCCGGGCTTAAGCTGGTGGCGGTGGCCGCCACGGGCTACAACCATGTCGACCTGGACGCCTGTCGCGAGCTGGGCATCGCGGTCTGCAATATCCGCCATTATGGCGACGACACCGTGGCCGAACACGCGCTGACCCTGATGCTGGCCCTGGCCAAGAACCTGCCGGCTTATCAGCGCGACGTCGCCGCAGGAGTGTGGCAGCAATCGAGACAGTTCTGCCATTTCGGCGCGCCGATCCGCGATTTGCGCGGCGCGACCCTGGGGATTGTCGGCGCGGGCGGTATTGGCCTGCGCTTGGCGGAGATGGCCGGCGCGCTTGGCATGGAAGTGTTGTTCGTCGAGCGCAAAGGCGCGAAGGCGCTGCGCTCCGGTCATGTGGCTTTTGCCGAGGCCTTGGCGCAGGCCGATGTGATTTCGCTGCATTGCCCGCTGACCGAGGAAACCCGGGACTTGATCGCCCAGCCGGAGCTGATGCTGATGAAGCCCGGCGCCTTGTTGATCAACACCGCGCGCGGGGGCTTGGTTAACGAGGAGGACCTGGTGGCCGCGCTGAAATATGGGCAACTGGGCGGCGCCGGTTTCGACGTGCTGAGCGAAGAGCCGCCGGTACATGGCAACCCTCTGTTGAAAACCCGCTTGCCCAATTTGATTGTCACCCCTCATGTGGGCTGGGCCAGCCGGCAGGCGATGGAGCGTCTGGCCGCGCAGCTGGTGGACAATATCGCGGCCTTTGTAGCGGGCATAGAGCGCAATCGTTTGTTGTGAGACGCGTTCGTTTCAGGCTTCAAGCCGGCTAAGGCCGGCTTTTTTTAATGATTCATTTTAAATATTATATTTATATAAATGATTTAATATTTTATTTGTTGTTAACTGTTGAAAAACTATTTGCATTTTGTTTATTGTGGGAATAGCATGAAGCTGCTCTTCTGGCTTTGCCAGTACGAGCTGCCCCGCTTGATCGCCGTGGAGGGTTTCCCCCCACGGCTCTTTTTTTGCCTGTCGCCGGGCAATGCAAAACGCCCGGCTGAGCCGGGCGTTGGTCATGAGCAAGCGCTTGTTGGGCGTGCTGCGTCAGTCTGGGATGTCATTAGGGTTGATGCGGGGTTGCTCCTCCGCTCCCATGCCCAACTTGCCGCGAATACAGCCTATGTAACGGTTCACGTCCGGTCCGCCGCCATGGCGTTGAGCGTGCCAGATCATTTCGCCGAGACAATCCATCATCGCGTGCTGAGCCAGATGTTCGCTGCCGTGGCGCAGCGCCAGCTGGGCGTACAAGGAGCGGATGCCGAAGGGCTGGTCGATGGAGCGCTGCTCCTCAATAGCCACATGCAGGCCCAGGTGCAGGAAGGGATTGCTCTGGCCCATTTCCGGAGTCCACTCCTGTTCCATATACTGTTCCGGCCGATCCAGAATGGCGTGATACTCCGGGTGGTCTATAAGAATGGGGAGCACCATTTTTTCCAGATCGGACAAGTCCGTCCCGGATTTGGATTTCTGCCAGGTGTCGAAGAAGAAGCGCCGGGCGTCCTGCCGGCTGGGATTGAACAACATCGGATAGTGCCTGAGTGGATTCTCGGGAGCGCTCATTATACGAGACGGAGGTGGCCATGACCACGCTTTACGACTTCACCGCCGCGCGCATAGACGGCAGCGAACAGCCGCTGTCGGCGTACACCGGTCAAGTGACGTTGGTGGTGAATACCGCCAGCGAGTGCGGCTACACCCGGCAGTACGCCGGCTTGCAGGATTTGCAGCAAGGCTTGGGCGGCCGCGGACTGGTTGTGCTGGGATTCCCCTGCAATCAGTTCGGCGGCCAGGAGCCGGGCGACGAGGCCGAGATCGAGCGTTTTTGCCGGACGCGCTTCGAGGTGGATTTCCCCATGTTCGCGAAGGTGGAGGTTAACGGGCCGCGGGCTCATCCGCTGTGGCGCTGGCTGACTCAAGCAGACTCCACCCATCCACACCCGGTGAAGTGGAACTTCACCAAATTCCTGATCGATGCGAAGGGAAGGGTGGTCAAGCGTTACGAGCCGGCGGTGGAGCCGCACGAGTTGCTGGAGGATATCGAGGCTTTATTGCCGCGAGCCGGCTGAGAGCCTGTTCAAAGACTACCGCGCTGCGTGGCCCGGCGGGTACGTGCTCTGAACGTGTTCACGATCTCTCTCTGGCCGGAGAGCTTTTGACAGGCGCTGACGCCCGCCGCTTGCGACGGGCGTGGGAGGGGATCAGAGGCGGCGGAAAATGACGTCCCACACGCCGTGACCCAGTTTGATGCCGCGGGCCTCGAACTTGGTCAGCGGGCGGTAGTCCGGGCGTGGCGCGTAGCCATCGGCGGTATTGACCAACTGCGGCTGGCTGCTGAACACGTCCATGATTTGCAAGGCGTAGTCTTCCCAATCGGTGGCGGCGTGCAGGTAGCCGCCCGGCTTGAGCTTGGTGATCAGCTTCTCCACCAGCGGCGCCTGGATCAAGCGCCGCTTGTTGTGGCGTTTCTTGTGCCAGGGGTCGGGGAAGAAAATATGCACTCCATCCAGGCTGCCGTCGGCCAGCATGTGATCCAGCACCTCCACCGCGTCGTGTCGGATGATGCGCAGATTGCTCAATTCTTTTTCCGCTATCAGCTTGCACAGATTGCCGACGCCGGGAGAGTGCACTTCCACGCCCAGGTAGTCTTGATCCGGATTGGCGGCGGCGATTTCGGCGGTGGCGCCGCCCATGCCAAAGCCGATCTCCAGAATTTTGGGCGCGGCGCGGCCGAAGGCCTGCTCCAGATCAATGCGCTCGGGGCGGTATTCTATGCCCCAGCGCGGCATGCCTTCGTCCATCGCGCGTTGCTGGCCGGTGGACAGATGGCCTTGGCGCAGGACGAAGCTGCGGATGGCGCGTTGAAATGCCGGATTTTCCATAGAGAAGCCTGCTGAAAACTCAAAAAAACCGCGATGTTACCGAATCTTGGCCGCCGAGGCGAGCGCGACGGCGATGCGTTCCGGCGCTTGGGCCAGCGCCGCCAGGTAGACGGCAGTGTCGGGCCAGCGGAGTACCGGCAGCAATTCCCGGCGCAAACGCCTGTTGTCCAACTGCCTGGACTCCATCATATACGACCATAGACCAGCGGAGACCTGGGCGCGGACTTCCTCGCGAGGCAGCAAGGGCGGCAAGACCAGGCCAAGCGTGGCGGCGAGCCGGCGATACCATTCGCTGATTGGAAGCGGCTGATCGTCGCTGGCGTTGTATACGCGAGGGCCGCCGCGGCATTGCCGCAATGCCGTCACGCAGGCGGCGGCAAGGTCGTCGGCGTGGATGTGATTGCTCCAGCTGTCCTCTTCCGGGCGGATCAGCGGCGTTTGCGAGGCGAAACGGCTCAGCGGAAGGCGGTTGTCGGCGTAGATGCCCGGCGCGCGCAACACGGTCAGTTGACTGCCGTGGGCTGCGGCAAAGCTTCGCAATTGGGTTTCGGCGTCCAAGCGGCGGAAGGCGCGATCGTTGTGCGGGCGAGGACGGGCGCCTTCATCCAGCAAAGCGCCATCAGCGTTGCCGTACACGCCGCTGGTGCTGATATAGACTAGGCGCTGTGGTATCCTGCAACCTTTTGCCAACGCAGACAACAACTTGCGCATGCGCAAGTCCTTGCGGCCGGTTTCCTGGGGGGGAGCGGTCAGCAGCAGATCGTCGGCCAGGCCGGCCAATCGGCGCAAAGTGACGGGGTTGTCCAGATCGCCCCGGATGGGCGTGACGCCCTGCCGGCGCAGCGCTTCGGCGCTCGCGCTTGAGCGGCATAGCGCCAGCACTCGCCAGCGGCGGGTCAGTTCCGGCAAAGCGCGGCGCGCGACATCGCCGGCGCCGATGATCATCAGAGTTCGCATGATGCGCATTTTAGCCAGATATTGAGTAGAGGAAACAGATGACAGCGCAGGTGAAAGTGCTCCCCAGCGGGCATACATTTGGCGTCGAGCCGCATGAAACCGTATTGGAAGCGGCTTTGCGTCAGGGAGTGGGCCTGCCCTACGGCTGCCGCGACGGGGCATGCGGCGCCTGCAAAGGCAAGGTAGTGGATGGCGAAGTGAGCCAGGATGGTTACCAGGAAAAAGCCCTGACCGAGGCCGAACGCGCCCAGGGGCTGGCTCTGTTCTGTTGTGCCCGCCCTCAGGGCGACATCACCATCGAGGCTCGCGAAGTGGCTGGAGCGGGCGATATCCAGATCAAGACCTTGCCGTGCCGTGTAGAGAAAATCGAGAAAATCCACGACGTGGCGGTGCTCAAGCTCAAGTTGCCGGTATCGGAGCGCCTGCAGTTCAAGGCAGGTCAATACATCGACATCCTGATGAAGGATGGAAAGAAGCGCAGCTTCTCCATCGCCAACGCGCCGCATGACGACGCTTTTCTAGAGTTGCACATCCGTCATCAACCTGGCGGTTCGTTCTCCGACTACGTGTTCAGTCAGATGAAGGAACGCGAAATCATGCGCTTCAAGGGCCCGCTGGGCTCCTTCTTCCTGCGCGAGGATTCCGACAAGCCCATCCTCTTCGTGGCCAGCGGCACCGGCTTCGCGCCGGTCAAGGGCATTATCGAGCATGCGATCCACAGCGGAATCCAGCGCGAGATGGTGTTCTATTGGGGCGCGCGGACCAAGGCCGACCTCTATATGGCGGAACTGGCCGGTGCCTGGCAGGCGCAGAATCCCAACATCACCTTCATACCGGTATTGTCCGACGCGCTGCCGACAGACGAGTGGGCGGGCCGCACCGGCTTCGTTCATCAGGCGGTGCTGGAGGATTTCGAAAATTTGTCCGGCTATCAGGTTTACGCTTGTGGCGCGCCGCTGATGGTGGAGGCCGCGCACGGCAGCTTCACGCGCGAACGCGGCTTGCCGGAGGATGAATTCTTTTCCGACGCGTTTTTCCTGTCCAAGGATATGGGCGGCAGCAAGTGAGCACATCGGCTCGACGTGGATGACGAGCGCCAATTTTTGAGATGGAACGGATCCGGACTGTATCGCTTTTCGAGCAACTGTAATGATATAAGTTGCTGATTTTTAGGAAATGAGCCCCTGGCTAGAGTCAGGGGCTTTTTATTTGTCTTGCATCAAATTTGTTGGGCATACCATTTGATTTGGGTCAATGGGCGGGCGCCCCAACTGGCTAAGATGAAGGTCAAGAAACCTATATGGGGCGTGGCCCCGGAAAAGGAGTGGCGATGGAACTTCTGACTCTGCTTCTCTCCGACGATGTCGGCATTTTAAGCTTGGTGACCATTGTGGTGACTACCCTGGTGGTGCTAGGCGCTCTGGTGGCGATTTTCAAGAACGTGAAAAAGCCGGAGTGAGCGTCTGAGCAAACAGCATGTGTTTATCCTCTTGATGTGTGTGTTGGTGGATGCGGTGGTGGGCCGCATCCACTTTTTTTTGCGTTTTACGCCTTGTTCTTGATCCCGCGTTCTTTTATCGCTTATCACGTCGATAGGCGCTTGTCTTGATTTCTGCTTGCCGGAATATCCCCTTTCTGAATTTTCTCCCGCAATATTTCACGCAGCAATAATTAATAATTTTTTAAAAGAAAAGTAAGCAAATATTTTGTGCGCTGCACATTTTATTATTTTGTCATTCTTATGAGTGAGTTCTATAAAGCTTTTGTTCTATTGCCATTGTGGGTGAGATAGGGCAGGGGAAGCTATTTGATGCAGGTCAAACGGATGTTCGACTGTTCTGGCGATCACTAAATCCGAGGTATACCATTGTCTCAGATGATAAGAATTTAATTATATAACAACAGATTTGCAGGTTAATGTACTCTCACGGAGAACGAAAATGTCTACGGAAACTGAAACCCAAGGCGGCGGCGCTCCCAAGCTCAAGCTTGGCGCGCTGACCGCTCTGGTGGTGGGCTCCATGATCGGCGGCGGCATCTTCTCGCTGCCTCAGAACATGGCGGCGGGTGCCGGAGCCGGCGCTATCTTGATCGGTTGGGTGATTACCTTCTTCGGGATGTTGACTCTGGCATTTGCCTTCCAGATGCTGGCCAACCGCAAGCCGGAAGTTGAAGGCGGCGTTTATGGCTACGCCAAGGCGGGTTTTGGCAACTACATGGGCTTCAACTCGGCCTGGGGTTACTGGATTTCAGCCTGGATCGGCAACGTATCCTATTTTGTGGTGATGTTCTCGGCGCTGGCCTTCTGGTTCCCTGTGTTCGGTGAGGGGAATACCACCACCGCCATCGTCTGCGCATCCATCCTGTTGTGGGCCTTGCACTTCCTAGTGCTGCGCGGCGTGCACGGCGCGGCCTTCATCAACACCATCACCACCGTAGCCAAACTGGTCCCGTTGGCGTTGTTCATTCTGCTGGTTATCTTCGCCTTCAAAGTGGATACCTTTAACCTGGATTTCTGGGGCTCGACCAAACTCGGCTCGGTTGTCGACCAAGTGAAGAGCACCATGTTGGTGACGGTATGGGTGTTCATCGGCATCGAAGGCGCATCGATGTTCTCCAGCCGTGCGGAAAACATGAAAGAAGTGGGTAAGGCCACTGTGATTGGTTTCCTGCTGACCATCGCCTTGCTGGTCGCGGTGTCTGTGCTGTCGCTGGGCGTCATGACCCAGGCTGAACTGGCCGCGCTGAAAAACCCGTCCACCGCCTATGTGCTGGAAAAAGCCATCGGTCCCTGGGGCGCCAACTTGATGAACGCCGGTCTGGTGATCTCCGTGGGTGGCGCGTTGCTGGCTTGGACGCTGCTGGCTTCCGAAGCGCCCTACCTGGCAGGCAAGGACGGCGTGATGCCCAAGGTATTCGGCACCACCAACGCCAATGGCTCCCCGGCCGCCTCGCTGTGGCTGACCAACGGTCTGATCCAACTGTTCCTGATCATCACGCTGTTCAGTTCCGCGGGCTACCTGGCGCTGCTGTCGCTGGCCACCTCGATGATTCTGATTCCCTACCTGCTGTGCGCCGGCTATGCCTTGCTGGTGGCCAAGCGCGGCGAGGGCTACGCCCAGGGCGAGTCCAGCGGCAAAGAGTTCAGCATCGCCACCATCGCTTCGGTCTACGGCATCTGGCTGATCTACGCCGCCGGCCTGAAGTATTTGTTCCTGTCGATGGTGCTGTACGCCCCGGGTCTGCTGTTCTACCTGTGGGCTCGCAAGGAACGCGGCGAGAAAGCGTTCACTGGTCCGGAAGCGGTACTGGCTGCGCTGATCGTGGTGGCGGGTTTGTTCGCCGGATACGAGTTGCTCACCGGAGCGCTGACGCTCTAAGTCGGATTCCGAAGTAAGAAGATTACCGGAGGCGCGCGAGATCCACGGGCCTCCACCAGCTCCCCCAATATCATTAAGGAGTTTGTCATGACCAAGTTTGGTGTTCATTCCGAGTGCGGCAAGTTGCGAACTGTGATGGTGTGCCGTCCCGGCCTGGCGCATAAGCGCCTGACCCCGGACAACTGCCACGGCCTGTTGTTCGATGACGTGATCTGGGTTGAGCGCGCGCAAAAAGACCATGCCTACATGGTTGAGCAAATGCGCTCCCGCGGCATCGAGGTGGTGGAGGTGCACGACGCGCTGGCCAAGGTATTGGACGACAAGGCTTCCCGCGCCTGGATCCTGGACCGCAAGGTCAAGGCCGACAACGTAGGTATCGGCATGTTGCGCGATCTGCGCAGCTGGCTGGATGAAATGCCGTCTTCGCAACTGGCCGAGCATCTGGTGGGCGGCATCGCCAAGTTCGAACTGCCGTTCGACCCGAAAGGCCTGTTCGGCGGCTACCTGGACCAGTCCGAATTCGTGCTGCCGCCGGTGCCGAACAGCCTGTTCCAGCGCGACCCGTCTTGCTGGATCTATGAAGGCGTGACGCTGAACCCGATGTACTGGCCGGCGCGCCGTCAGGAAACCCTGATCCTGCAATCCATCTACAAATTCCACCCGATGTTCGCCGGCAAGGTGAAAGTATGGTGGGGCGATTGCGACCAGGAACACGGCCCGGCCACGCTGGAAGGCGGCGACGTGATGCCTATCGGCAACGGCGTGGTCCTGATCGGCATGGGCGAGCGCACCAGCCCGCAGGCGGTGGTGCAAGTGGCCAAGCGCGTGCTGGGCAAGGAAGGCGGCGCCACTCGCGTGATCGCTTGCCAGATGCCTAAGTCCCGCGCGGCGATGCACCTGGACACCGTGTTCAGCTTCCTCGACATCGACCTGCTGTCGCTGTTCCCGGACGTGGTGGACGACATTACATGCACCAGCATGTACGCCGGCGACCGCGAAGGCGAAATCCGCTTCGAACGCCATGAGGGCGTGCACCTGGTGGAAGTGGTGCGCCAGGCGCTGGGTCTCAAGGAAATCCGCGTGATCCAGACCGGCGGCGACGCTTACCAGCGCGAACGCGAACAGTGGGACGACGGCAACAACGTGGTGGCGCTGGATCGCCGCGTGGTCGTGGCTTACGACCGCAACACCTACACCAACCGCCTGATGCGCGAGCACGGCGTGGAAGTGATCGAGATTCCGGCTTCCGAGCTGGGCCGCGGCCGCGGCGGCGGTCACTGCATGACTTGCCCGATCACTCGAGACGAAGTGAAAGTGTAATTCGGCTGTAGTGTCCCGGCCGCGGGCGCGGCCGGGAGGACAACTCAAAATTCATGTGCAAAAAGACAGGTTGACCGCCGGTTTCCCCGGAAACGACGGCCGGCTTGCCCAGACTCTAATCAGGAGCAATATCATGGCTTTCAATCTGCGCAACCGTAACTTCCTCCGCATGCTGGACTTCACCCCGCGCGAAATCCGCTACATGCTCGACCTGGCCCGCGACCTGAAGCGCGCCAAGTACACCGGCACCGAACAGCAGCACCTGAAGGGCAAGAACATCGCCCTGATCTTTGAAAAAACCTCCACCCGCACCCGCTGCGCGTTTGAAGTGGCCTGCTACGACCAAGGCGCCAACGTGACCTACCTCGGGCCATCCGGTTCGCAAATCGGCATCAAGGAATCGATGAAGGACACCGCCCGCGTGCTGGGCCGCATGTATGACGCGATCGAATACCGCGGCTTCGACCAGCACATGGTGGAGACCGAATTGGCCAAGTTCGCCGGCGTGCCGGTGTACAACGGCCTGACCGATGAATGGCACCCGACCCAGATGCTGGCCGACGTGCTGACCATGTGGGAAAACAGCGACAAGCCTATCTCCCAGATCAGCTACACCTATCTGGGCGACGCCCGCAACAATATGGGCAACTCCCTGCTGGTGATCGGCGCCAAATTGGGCATGGACGTGCGCATCGGCGCGCCCAAGCACCTGTGGCCGACCGACGAGCTGGTGGCGCAGTGCCGTGAAATCGCCGCCAAGACCGGCGCGCGCATCACGCTGACCGAAGACGCCAAAGCCGCGGTCAAAGGCACCGACTTCATCCACACCGACGTATGGGTGTCGATGGGCGAGCCGGCCGAAGTCTGGGCCGAACGCATCAAGCTGCTGAAGCCTTACCAAGTGAACGCCGCGCTGATGGCCGCCGCCGAAAACCCGCAAGTGAAGTTCATGCACTGCCTGCCGGCCTACCACAACAGCGAAACCAAGGTGGGCAAGGAAATCGCCGCGCAGTATCCGGACCTGGCCAACGGCATTGAAGTGACCGAGGACGTGTTCGAGTCCGAAGCCTGCATCGCCTTCGAACAGGCCGAGAACCGCATGCACACCATCAAGGCCATCCTGGTGGCCACGCTGGGCGATTGATCCGGCCTTAGGCATCCCTAGCTGCACTTTTGCCGGCCAAGGCTTCCCTGACCGGGAACCTTGGCCGGTTTCACATCAAGAACGCGGCTCGCCGTCGCAGACGGCGGGCGCGGCAATAGCGAGGAACAGAATATGCGAGTCGTCGTAGCTCTGGGCGGCAATGCCCTGCAACGTCGCGGCGAGGCCATGACCGCCGACAATCAGCGCGCCAACGTCAAAGTGGCCGCCGAACAACTGGCCGGCGTGACCCGGCTGGGCCACAACCTGGTGATGTGCCACGGCAACGGGCCGCAAGTGGGCCTGCTGGGCCTGCAGAACGATGCTTATGCCCGCCATGTGGACGAAAAAGTGACGCCCTATCCGCTGGATGTGCTGGGCGCGCAGACCGAAGGCATGATCGGCTACATGGTTGAGCAGGAACTCGGCAATGTGTTGCCGTTCGAAGTGCCCATCGCCACCATCCTGACCCAGACCGAAGTGGACGCCAAGGACCCGGCGTTCAAGAACCCGACCAAGTTTGTCGGCCCGGTCTACAGCAAGGAAGAAGCCGACAAGCTGGCGGCGGAAAAAGGCTGGACGGTGAAGGCCGACGGCGAATACTTCCGCCGCGTGGTGCCCAGCCCGAAACCGAAGCGCATCTTCGAAATGCGCCCGATCAAATGGCTGATCGAAAAAGGCGTGGTGGTGATCGCGGCCGGCGGCGGCGGCATTCCCACCATGTACGAGGGCGACAAGCTGGTGGGCGTGGAAGCGGTGATCGACAAGGATCTGGCCTCTGCCTTGCTGGCGCGTGAAATCGACGCTGACTACTTCGTGATCGCCACCGACGTGAAGAGCGTGTTTGTCGGTTGGGGCACGCCGGAAGCCAAGGCGATCAAGCAGGCGCATCCGGACGAAATGGACAAGCTGGGCTTCGCTGCCGGATCGATGGGCCCGAAAGTGGAGGCCGCTTGCGAATTCGCCCGCCTGACCGGCAAGAAAGCGGTGATCGGCGCCTTGGAAGACATCGAGAAAATCGTCAAGGGCGAGGCCGGCACCGTGATCTCCACCGAGAAGGCCGGCATCAGCTGGTATTGATGTCGCCGGTGCTTAGCCAAGCGTCAAGGGCTGCCGTCAGGCAGCCCTTTTTGTCGTCTAGACCTAGCCCAGCAGCTTGCCGCGGTGCTGACGGAGCAGATCTTGTCCGGCCTGATAGCCGATCTGATACAGCTGGGACAGATTGGAGTGCGACCAGTCCAACTCTTCCGCGCGGCGCTGCGGGTCAATCAGCTTGTCGAACTGGATCTTCAGCACCTCGGTTCGCGGCCGGCCTTGATCGTCCTTGTTGTGCAGCGCCTCGAACAGCTTCAGGTCGTCGCGCGCGATTTCGGTCAGCGGGGTGATGATGGATTGCACCCAGGCGTCGTAAAGGCCGCGCGGCGGGTGCAGCAGCCTGTCGCTGCCCAGCACGTCGAACACCAGGGTGTAGTCGATATGCGGGTGATCGCGGAACAACTGCTTGAAGTTCAGCGTGTCTATGGCCGCGCCTTCGATGTAGTCGCCGTCGGCCAGCGGATACGGCGGGTAGATGAAGGGAAAGGACAGCGCGGCCAGAAAGTGCTCGTGGCCGATTTCGCTCTTGTCCCAGCAGCGCATCTCGCCGCGGGTGATGTTGTAGGCGTTCAGGTAGAACTGAGGCGCAATGGCCTTGAGGCGATCGAAATCCACGATCTCCTCGATGAAGGGCACGTGCGCGCACAGGCCTTGGCTGTTGGGGCCCAGATCGCTGGGGCAGAGCGTGGCCAGCAGCAGCGATGTCCAATCGGCCAGCAGGCGTTGCCAGGGGCCTTGGTCGGCTTGTTGCTGAATGGATTGCAGCAGCGGATTTTGGCTTTGCCAACTGCGCCACATGTCGGCGGCCGGGCCGGGTTTGTTGAACACCTTGTAGTTGATCGGCAGCAGCCGGTAAATCGGATCGGATACGCCTAGATCGGCCAGCCGGCGCAAATTGTCCAGCGGCGTGCCCTTGCGCGGCGCCGCGTACAAGAGGCCGACGATGGCGCCGGCGCCGGAGGTGGAGATGATGTCGAATTCGACGCCGGCCTCCATCAGCGAGACCAGTGCGCCGGCCATCAAGGTTGCGTTGGGCGCGCCGCCGCCCAAGACCAGCGCAATGCTGGGCCTGTTTGCTTTTGCCATCGAAATCCCCGTCGAAAGAGTGGCCGGTTGCGGGAACCGGCTTGGTTGATATTTAGTTCAATGTCATTGTTGCTGTTGAATTATGGATGGCAAGGCGTATTTTGCAACGCAATATGGTGTCAGTAATGACATTCTGATTTGTTGCGAGAAAGCCGCAGTAAGAACTATTTGTCATTGGGTAATGAAAGATACCTTGCGGTACAAGGTAGTGGTTTGTATAGTGCAACCACAAGCAGATTTATGCCTTGGTCCGCCCAGCTATCTTGCAATGCAAGGTAGCTGGGCGAGAAGGACCGGGCGGTTTCAAGGAAGGCAAGATGAAAACCCAGTTGAAGAAGGGGACCCTGGACATGTGCGTATTGGCGGTATTGGCCCAGTCAGACAGTTACGCCTACGAATTGGTCAGCACCTTGTCGCGCACGATGGAAATCAGCGAAGGGACGATTTATCCGCTGATGCGCCGGCTGCAGAACGAATCCTGGGTCAGCACCTATCTGGTGGAATCCGCGTCCGGACCTTCGCGCAAGTATTACGCGCTGACCGAGGCGGGAAAGCGGGAACTGGAGCTGATGCGACGTGAGTGGCAGGAGTTCGTCAGCGAAGTGGACAGCGTGCTGAGTCGCCTGCCGGCGGCCGGCCAGCCAGGAGAACGACAAGCATGAATCGCAAAGTGTTTTTGGAGCAGTTGGAACAGGCTCTGGCCGGCATGCCGGCGGAGGAGATCCGTGAAATCGTCGCCGACTACCAAGAGTATTTCAGCGACGCGCAAGAAGCCGGCCGCGCCGAGGACGAGGTGGTTGCCGCGTTGGGCAGCCCGCAGAAGTTGGCCAAGGAACTGAAAGCGCAGGCGCATTACCGCCAATGGGAGAACCATCGTTCCTTCGGCAATTTGATGAGGGTGGTGGCCTCGGTCGCCGGCCTGGGCGTGCTGAATTTCTTCCTGGCGCTGCCGTTCATGCTCTACCTGCTATGCCTGTCCATAGGCTACATGGTGTCCGGCAGCCTGTTGATAGCCGGTGTGGCGCTGGTGGCGGCCTGGGGCGGCAACAGCCTGTTCGGCTGGCCGGAGCTGGAGCCCAGCCTGTCGCCCGTGAACGGCAAGGTTGAGTTCAAAGTCGAGGCCGACGGAAAGCCGGTCCACGGCGTGACCCTGAGGCAGGGGAGGCTGCTGCTGACGCTGGAGGAGGATGAAACCGCCAGCCTGCAACTGCGGAGCGGCGATCCGGTGCGGGTCAGCTACGACGGCGGCGAATTGAAAGTGGACGCCAGCAATGCGGCCGCGCGGCAATCGATCAAACGCGAGAGCGAGCGCTCCGTCAGCCTGGAGCGCGGGCAATTGCGCGCGCTGACGCTGACATCTGACGGCGGAGAGAGCATGGTGCTGGCGCAGGATGGGGACGGCCGCTCGCTGCGCTGGCGGATGATCTCGGCGGAAGCTTCCGCCGCCGCCGGCGAGGCCGGGCAAGCGGGCGATCTGGTGTTGAGCGACGGCGAGAGTTCACTGGTGATCAAGGAGAACCGGCTGTCGCTGAAGGACGGCAAGGACCATTTCGAGATCAATGGCATTCCGGGCTTGTCGTTACAGAGTTCGGCGGCGGTCAGCGGATTCGTGTTGTTGCTGGTTGGGGGATTGGGGCTGGTGTTTTGCGTATGGCTGACGCGGCTGACCTGGCGCGGATTGGTGCACTACGTCCGTTATCAGATCGACTTGGTGGCGGGCAGGAGCTTGGGCGGCAACGCGGTGTGAAGAGTGAGATTTTGACCGGATTTGGGAGAGAAACATGAAACACGACGCATGCATTCAACAATTGCAACTGACCATGGAGCGCTTGCCCGAATCCGAGCTGCGCAAGATTCTGAGCGACTATCGCGAATACATTCGCGACGCGGTGGCAGACCAGCGCAATGAGAGCCGCCTGATCGCCGCGCTGGCGGACTCCCGGAGGCGCACCGTTTCGGCCTTTGCGCGCCAAGGGGTGTCGAGCGCTCTGTGGGCGCGGCTAGCCCGCCATGCTGTGGGCGGGATGGCGGCGGCTTGCGGCGTTATCGCGATGTACTGGCTGTTTATGCAGTGACGAAAACAAGCGCCGCCGGCCGCGGCGGCGGTTTCAACTTGAGAAAGGGGAACGTGATGATGCGTGAGGCTATGCGGTTGCTGATGTTGACGGGCATGGCGTGCGGCGCGGCGGTTCACGCGGCGGAGGCGCCGATTGAAAAGCTGGTGATCAAGGGAGACGCCGCCGTGCTCAAGCTGAGTGCGGATGACAAACGACCGTATCAGCTTGATCTGAACAAAAGCAATTGGGACGCGAATCAGTGCAGTGCCCAAGTGCGGCGCGAAGGCGGCGTGGTTACGATCACGGTCAAGCTCAACAACAAACTGCTGGGCGCCGGCTGCGGGCTGGAGATCGCGGGCAATCTGAAACCGGGCAAGCAGGTGGAGTTGGGGCTGGCCGCGGTCAAGGGTTCGATCCGTGGTGCTTATTCTGCGATCCGGGTGGACAGCAAAGCGGTGGATCTGACGCTGGAAGGCAAGGCTGCCAGCCTCTCCATGTCCGCCGACGCGATCAGGGCGCAGGCCAAGGGCGCTTACGACAAGCTGGCGTTCAAGGGGCAGGCGTTGACGCTGGCTTTCGAGGGCAGTAGCCGCGACATGGCCTTTGACGGCCAGGCGGTGAAGGCGAAGGTGAGGCTGACCGACGCCAAGCCCAGCGGTTCCTTGTCGTTGGACGCCACCACCGGCAAGTTGGCGCTGACGCTGCCGAAGTCCGCAACGCTGCAGTACGAAGTGCGCGGCGCGGCGGCCTCGGTGGATAGCAAGTTGCCCAGCACCGCCGGCGCGCCGCTGAAGCTGAGCGCGCGCGGCCAGGCCTTGAAGGTGGCTGTGGAGACGGATTAAGAACCTGTTTACGATCTCGCGAGCAAGGGCGAGGCAAGGCGAAAACGGCTCAAAAGCGGAGTGTACACACGGTACATGAGCATTTTGAAGGTGCGCTCACCGAGCCACGTTTCACGACGGGTAGTCGATCGTAAACAGGTCTAGGTCGCGGCCAAACAAAAACGGAGCCCAAGGGCTCCGTTCGCATGGCGGGCGAATCCGGCTCAGTAAGCGCAGACGGTGAACAACTCCAGGCCGCCGTCGCGCACCAGCTTGCCGCCGCCCAGCTCGGGCAACTCAATGATGGCGGCGGCTTCCAACACGTCGGCGCCCATGCGCTTGAGCAGCTTGTAGCCGGCCATCATGGTGCCGCCGGTGGCCACCAGGTCGTCGATCAGGATTACGCGGTCGCCCGGCTTGCAGGCGTCGGTGTGCATTTCGACAGCGGCGTTGCCGTATTCCAGCTCGTATTCCTCTTCCACCGTGGTGAAAGGCAGCTTGCCGCGCTTGCGGATAGGCACGAAGCCTACGTTCAACTCGTAAGCCAGCACCGAGCCGATGATGAAGCCGCGCGCGTCCAGGCCGGCCACCAGGTCCACCTTCTCCATCATGTAGCGGTGCACATAGATGTCGATCAGCATGCGGAAGGTTTTGGGGTTCTGCAGCAGCGGGGTGATGTCGCGGAACATCACGCCTTGTTGCGGCCAGTTGGGCACAGTGCGGATCCAGCCTTTCAGATAGCTGGAGTAGTCGAGATTGCTAAGGTTTTCCATGGCCTTATTGTACTTCTAAATGAAGAGAATCGCCGCGCGGCCCACAAGAAAAAGCCCGCCGCGCAGCGCGGCAGGCTAGGAGTCCGCATCAATTATTGACGTTTCAGTGGAAGAAAGCCAGCTTGAAGATCCACAGCGCGGCGATGACCAGCACCGGCAGTTTCAGGTCGGAGAAACGACCGGCCAGGATCTTGATCACCGCATAGCTGATGAAGCCGAAGGCGATGCCGTCGGCGATGGAGAAAGTGAACGGCATCGCCAGGGCGGTCATCACCGCCGGCGCGGATTCCGTCAGATCGCTCCAGTCGATCTCGGCCAGGCCGCGCGCCATCAGCACCGCCACGTAGCACAGCGCCGGCGCGGTGGCGTAGGCGGGCACGGTGGCGGCCAAAGGCGACAGCCACAGCGAGGCCAGGAACAGCAACGCCACCACCATGGCGGTCAGGCCGGTGCGGCCGCCCACGGCGGTGCCGGCGGCGGATTCCACATAGGCGGTGGTGGACGAAGTACCCATCACCGCGCCGGCGGTGATCGCCACCGAATCAGCCAACAGCGCGCGCTTCAGGCGCGGCAATTTGCCGTCCTTGAGCAGGCCGGCGCGATGGGATACGCCCACCAAAGTGCCGGTGGTGTCGAACAGATCCACGAAGAAGAACACGAAGATCACGCCGATCAGGCCGGCTTGCAGCGCGCCGGCGATATCCATCTTCATGAAGGTGGGCGCCATGCTGGGCACCGGCGCCACCACGCCCTTGAACGGAGACAAGCCCATGGCGATGGACAGCACCGTCACCACCAGGATGCCGATGATGATGGAGCCCGGCACCTTGCGGTATTCCAGCGCCACGATCAGGAAGAAGCCCAGGACCGCCAGCAGGGTGGTGGGTTTGTGGATGTCGCCCAGGGTCAGATAGGTTTCCGGGTGCGGCGCGATCACGCCGGCGTTCTTCAGAGCGATGATGGCCAGGAACATGCCTACGCCGGCGGAAATGGCGAACTTCAGCGATTGCGGGATGGCGTTGACGATGGCCTCGCGCACGCGGAACAGGCTCACCGCCAGGAACACGATGCCGGAGATGAACACCGCGCCCAGCGCGGTTTCCCAGGACAGGCCCATGCCCTTGACCACGCTGAAGGTGAAGTAGGCGTTCAGACCCATGCCCGGCGCCAGCGCGATCGGGTAATTGGCCACCAGGCCCATGATGGCGGTGCCGAGGGCGGCGGCCAGACAGGTGGCGACGAAGACGGCGTTCAGGTCCATGCCGGTGCTCGACAGGATCAGCGGGTTGACCAGGATGATGTAAGCCATGGTCAGGAAGGTGGTAAAGCCGGCGATGACTTCGGTCTTCACCGTGGTGCCGTGTTCTTTCAGCTTGAAGAAGCTGTCAAGGAATTGCATGGCGAAACGCGCTCCAAAGGAGATAAGGTAGGAAAAAAACGAGCCATTTTATTCAGCCTGAAGAGATTTACCTAAATCTTGACGTGAAAATAACTTGGCGATTAACAGCAGACGCGCGCTTATGGTATTCTGGAGAATTACTCATTTGGCAGGAAGTACCTTTTCATGAGCCAGCCAACCGGTAATATCTTTATCGTGGTCGCTCCTTCCGGCGCGGGGAAAACCTCGCTGGTGGCGGCCTTGCTAGACGCGGAACCTTCCGTGGAGCTGTCCATTTCTTATAGCACGCGCGCGGCGCGCAAGGGCGAAGTGGACGGCAAGCATTACCATTTCGTCGATCAGGCGACGTTCAAGTCCATGATAGAGCGCGGCGATTTCCTCGAGTACGCGGAAGTCTACGGCAACTATTACGGCACCAGCGCGCCGTGGATACGCAGCCGTCTGGACGTGGGGCAGGACATCCTGCTGGAAATCGATTGGCAGGGCGCCGAGCAGGTGCGCAAGGTCTTTCCCGAGGCGATCGGCATCTTCATCGCGCCGCCGTCCATCGAAGAACTTGAGCGCCGTCTGCGCGGCCGCGCCACCGACAGCGAGGATGTGATCCGCCGCCGGCTGGCCTCCGCTCGCGCCGAGATCGACAAGATATCTGAGTACGACTACATCGTGGTCAACGATGATTTCGAACGCGCTCGCCTCGATCTGATCAGCGTGGTGCGCGCCAACCGGCTGCGCAGCGCCATCCAGTGCCGCAAGCTGGCCCCGATGCTGGCGCGGATGGGGCAGGGCGGCTGATCCGACCGTTTGTTGGTGAGTCGACTAAAATTTAGATATAGTGATCCCTCTGGGCGTTGTTGCCGCCGCAAGAACGGCGATCGACAATGCCCTTGGCAACTTTGAGAAAGAAAGCATATGGCCCGTATTACTGTTGACGATTGCCTGGACCGCATCCAGAACCGTTTCGACCTGACCCTGGCCGCGGCCTACCGCGCGCGTCAAGTGGCTTCCGGCGCCAGCCCCTTCGTTGAAGCTGGCCGCCATAAGCCCACCGTTGTCGCGCTGCGTGAAATCGCCGCCGGCCATGTCGGCAAGGAAGTTCTGAGCCGCGGCAAAGCCTGATTGCAAGTGGGTGGTGGGTTATGGCAACCGGCATCGAGGATGAAATCGACTATAACGCCCTGATCGACAGCGAAGCGCAAGCGTTTTTCGAGTCTGTCGCGCGTTATCTCAAGCCGGAGGACGTCCAGCTGTTGCGGCAGGCTTTCGAGGTCAGCCGCGCGGCGCACGAAGGGCAAACCCGCAAGAGCGGCGAACCTTACATCACCCACCCGCTGGCGGTGGCCGGCATGCTGGCCGAGTGGCGACTGGACGTGCAGGGGCTCGCCGCCGCATTGCTCCACGATGTGCTGGAAGACACCGGCGTCACCAAGCCGACGCTGATCGAAAAGTTCGGCAAGATCATCGCCGATCTGGTGGACGGCCTTTCCAAGTTGGAGAGGTTGGAATACCAGACCAAGGAAACCGCGCAAGCGGAAAGCTTCCGCAAAATGGTGCTGGCGATGGCGCGCGATATCCGCGTCATCATCGTCAAGCTGGCGGACCGCCTGCACAATATGCGCACGCTGGACTCGATGCGCGAAGACAAGCGGCGACGCATCGCGCTGGAAACCCTGGAGATCTACGCGCCGATCGCCAATCGCATCGGCCTCAACAAGGTTTACCGCGAACTCCAGGATCTGGCGTTCAAGCACCTGCATCCGCATCGCTACGGCGTGCTGTCCAAGGCGGTGCGCGCTGCGCGCGGTAACCGCCGCGAAGTGGTGACCAAGATTTTGCAGTCCGTCAGTCAGAAGCTGGTGCAAAGCAATATCGAAGCCACGATCAAGGGGCGGGAGAAAAACCTCTACAGCATCTACAAGAAAATGCAGGAAAAACACCTGTCGTTTTCCGAGGTGCTGGACATTTACGGCTTCCGCGTCGTCGTCAACGACATCCCGGGCTGTTACCTGGCGCTGGGCGCCTTGCACAGTCTGTACAAGCCGATTCCCGGCAAATTCAAGGATTACATCGCCATTCCCAAGGGCAATGGCTACCAGAGCCTGCACACCACCTTGTTCGGCCCCTATGGCACACCGGTGGAGATGCAGATCCGCACCCGCGAGATGAATAGCGTGGCCGAGGCCGGCGTGGCCTCGCACTGGATGTACAAGAGCGGCGATGGTGTTAACACCGCCCAGCAGCGCACCCATCAGTGGCTGCAGAAAATCATGGACATGCAGGAGGAGAGCGACGATCCGGTCGAATTCCTCGAGCATATCAAGATCGACCTGTTCCCGGACGAGGTCTACGTATTCACGCCCAAGGGCAAGATCATGGTGATGCCTCAGGGCGCGACGCCGGTGGACTTCGCCTACGCGGTGCACACCGACATCGGCCATCGCTGCATCGCCGCGCGCGTCAATCACGCGTTGGTGCCTTTGCGCACCGTGCTACGCAACGGCGATACCGTGGAAATCATTACCTCCACCCAGGCCAAGCCCAATCCGTCCTGGCTGACCTTCGTGCAGAGCGGGCGGGCGCGCTCCGGCATTCGCAACTATCTGAAGAGCCTGCAGCAGGAAGAGGCGGTGGGCTTGGGCGAGAAGCTGCTCAAGCAAGCGATAGGCGCGCTGGCGGTGACGCCGTTGGCGCTGAGCGATGAGCTGTGGGTGGAGTATCTGGCCGCTTTCGGCGAGAAGCTAGCTTCTCATCAAGACGTGCTGGCCGATATCGGCGCCGGCAAGCTGATGCCCATCGTGGTGGCGCGGCGCTTGCTGGAGCTGGCTGGCGAACGGCTGGGTGAGGAAGTGAAGGTGGGCCCCGTGACCATACGCGGCAACGAGGGCGGCATGGTGCAGCTGTCGCCGTGCTGCAACCCGCTGCCGGGCGACGAGATTCTAGGCGTGATCACCAAGGGCCAAGGCCTGGTCATCCACCGCAAGGGGTGTCCGAACGCGCGGCGGGCGGATCACGACAAGCTTCTCGACGTCAATTGGGAAGCGCAACGCGACCGTATGTTCGGCGTCACCGTTGGCGTGTTGTCCCGCAACGAGCGCGGCGCGCTGGCGGATATCGCCACCGCGATCTCGCAGGCTTCGGCCAATATCGAAAGCGCCGACACCCAGGACAGCAGCCGCGATGGCGACGGTCTGTTCAATATCCACTTCCGCTTGCAGGTGGAGGGCGTCGAGCACCTGGAGCGGGTGCTGAGCGCTATTCGCGTGCTGCCGGTGGTGCAGCGCGTGCAACGGAGATGAGATGCTGAAACTCAAGATCAACGGCGAGGGCCGCGAACTGGCCGACGTAGCCAACGTGGCCGAGCTGGTGGCGGCGCTGGACCTTACCGGCAAGCGCGTAGCGCTGGAAAAGAATGGCGAGATCGTGCCGCGCAGCCAGTATCCGGCTACCGGGCTGGTCGACGGCGACGAACTCGAAATCGTGGTGGCCGTCGGCGGAGGCTGAGCGGCAAAGCTGATAGAGGTGCAGGAGTGGCGGATCAACTGATCATCGCAGGCAAGGCTTACAATTCGCGTTTGCTGGTGGGGACCGGCAAGTATCGGGATTTTGAGGAGACGGCGCAGGCGCTTGACGCGTCGGGAACGGAAATCGTCACCGTCGCCATTCGCCGAGTCAACCTGGGGCAGAACGCCGGCGAACCCAATTTGCTGGACTTTTTGCCCAAAAACCGGTATAACCTTCTCCCCAACACGGCGGGATGTTATTCCGCCGTCGATGCCATTCGCACTTTGCGCCTGGCCAGAGAGCTTCTGGACGACCATCGTTTTGTAAAGCTGGAAGTGCTGGGCGATCCGAATACCTTGTTCCCCAACGTCAAGGAAACCCTTAAAGCGGCTGAAGTATTGGTGGCCGAGGGGTTCGACGTCATGGTGTATACCTCGGATGATCCCATTATCGCCCGCGAGTTGGAGCAAATAGGCTGCTGCGCCATCATGCCGCTGGCCAGCTTGATTGGCTCCGGGATGGGGATTCTGAATCCGTGGAATTTGAAGTTGATTATTGAGCAGTCCAAGGTTCCCGTGCTGGTTGACGCCGGCGTCGGCACCGCGTCCGACGCGGCAATCGCGATGGAACTGGGCTGCGATGGCGTGCTGATGAACACCGCGATTGCCGCCGCGCAACAACCGGTGTTGATGGCGCACGCCATGAAACAGGCTGTAGAAGCAGGCCGCTCGGCATATCTTGCCGGCCGGATGCCGAAACGTTTTTATAGTGCAGTACCTAGTTCTCCTAGTGAGGGGGTGATTTCTTCCGTCAAGCCGTGATGCGTAAAGCGCCACAGATTGCTTGGTCGGAACGCTTCAGACTTTTCCAAACCGCGTAACGTTGTTAAAATGCTGTTTTTTATAGCCCCAGTCACGTCTGGGCGCTAGGAACTAAGGATACTAGATTCAATGCCGAACATTCGTGTTAAAGAGAACGAGCCGTTTGAAGTTGCAATGCGTCGCTTCAAGCGCGCGGTGGAAAAAACCGGTCTGCTGACCGAACTGCGCGCCCGCGAGTTCTACGAAAAACCGACTGCCGAGCGCAAGCGCAAGCACGCCGCTGCTGTTAAGCGCCACTACAAGCGCATCCGCAGCCAAATGCTGCCGCCGAAACTCTACTAAGAGTTCGTCTGGTCAGTAAGCAGGACCGCAGGCCTAGCCTGCGGTTTTGCCATTTGTAGTTCCCCGTTAGCAGACTCTGACGGCATGGGTTTTGAGCTTTTCAAAACCAATGTCATCAGGGTTTGACTCTCTCTCAAGTGCGCACTCGCCGCCCGCGACGGGTGGCGGTCATCTTCCGGAAAGCAAGCAATGAGCCTCAAGCAGCGAATCAGCGACGACATGAAATCTGCAATGAAAGCGCGGGAAAGCGACAAACTGGCGGCCATCCGCCTGTTGCTGGCGGCCATCAAGCAGAAGGAAGTGGACGAGCGGGTGGAGCTGGACGACGCCGGCGTTGTGGCCGTCATCGACAAGATGCTCAAGCAGCGCCGTGATTCGATCAGCCAGTACGAGGCGGCTCAGCGCCAGGACCTGGCCGACAAGGAAAAATTCGAGATGGACGTGCTGATGGCCTATATGCCGCAGCAACTGTCCGCCGAGGAGATTGATGTTCTGGCGGCCAAGGCCGTCGCCGACAGCGGCGCCGCCGGCATGCAGGACATGGGCAAGGTTATGGGGCTTCTGCGGCCGCAATTGGCCGGCCGTGCCGACATGGCGCAGGTGTCCGCCAGCATCAAGGCCAAGCTGGCCGGTTGAGCCCGCTTCGGGCCGCTTTGTCGGCCCGAGCCAACGGTGACCTTGCTTGATCCCTCAGGATTTTGTTGATCAGTTGTTGTCCCGCGTCGATATCGTCGACGTGGTGGATCGTTACGTCCCTTTGAAAAAGGGTGGCCAGAACTATCTGGCCTGCTGCCCGTTTCATAAGGAAAAGTCGCCGTCGTTCACGGTGAGTCCGTCCAAGCAGTTTTATCACTGCTTTGGCTGCGGCGCTCACGGTTCGGCCATCGGCTTCGTGATGGAATACCAAGGGCTGGGCTTCGTCGACGCCGTGAAGCTGCTGGCGGAAGGCATCGGCATGCAGGTGCCGGACAGCCGCGCTCACGCCAATCCAGAGGCCAGCCGCGCCGCGCGCGAACGCAAACTGTCGCTGGAGCAGATAATGCAAATGGCGGCAGGCTACTACAAACAGCAGCTGAAGTCCGCGCCCAACGCCATTTCCTATCTGAAAGGCCGGGGTTTGAGCGGCGAAGTGGCCGGTCGCTTCGGCCTTGGCTTCGCCCCGGACGGCTGGCAGAACCTGGATACGGTTTTTCCGGATTACCAGGACGACAAGCTGGTCGATACCGGCTTGGTCATCGTCAACGAAGAGAAGGGCCAGCGTTACGACCGATTCCGCGATCGGGTGATGTTCCCAATCCGCAACCAGCGCGGCGCCATCATCGGCTTCGGCGGCCGGGTGATGGGCAAGGGCGAGCCCAAGTACCTGAACTCGCCGGAAACGCCTTTGTTCGAGAAGGGCCGGGAACTGTACGGCCTCTACGAGGCGCGCCAGGCGATACGGGATAAAAACCGCGTGCTGGTGGTCGAAGGCTATATGGATGTGGTGGCGCTGGCTCAGTTTGGAGTCGGCTATGCGGTGGCCACGCTGGGTACCGCCACCACCGGCGAACACGTGCGCAAGTTGATGCGCCACGCCGACCAAGTTTACTTCTGTTTCGATGGTGATAAGGCTGGCCAAAAGGCCGCCTGGCGAGCGCTGGAAAACAGCCTGCCGCAATTGCAGGATGGCAAGGCGCTGAATTTTCTGTTCCTGCCGCAGGAACATGACCCGGACAGCTATATCCGCGAGTTCGGCGCCGAGGCCTTTGAAAAAGTATTGGAAGAGCAGAGCTTGCCTCTGTCCGTTTACTTCACCCGCGAATTGTGTCGCGAGGTGAACCTGACCACGCCGGAAGGCAAGGCCGATCTGATCCGTCAGGCCGCGCCCCTTCTGGCGCAGATTGCCGCTCCGGCCCTGGGCTTCATCATCAAGAAAAGACTGGCGGAACTCGCCGGTGTGGATGTCGACGAATTCGACATGTTGACGACGGGCCAACGGAAGTCGGAGCGCAAAGGCAAGCGGGAGCACCGTTTGCCGGAGGTATCGCATCGCCCGCCACAGTCCTCCATGGTGACGCGCCTGATCAAATGGCTGCTATTGAACCCTGGTTGGGCCGGCGATGTGCGTTTGCCGGACAGTATGGCACTGTCCGACGAGCTTGCCTGCTTTGCCATGTTGGCCGAATGCGTGCAAGGGCACGACCAGCCGCCGAATACGGCGCAATTGATGGAAAGCCTGCGCGGCACTCCATACGAAGGGCTGGTGGATAGTGTTCTGCAGCAGGCCATGCAGGACCCGGACGAGTTCGCCGATCCCAGCGAGGAGGATAGACAGCAGTTTCAGGACGGCGCTGCCAAGCTCCTGAAAATGCTGCATCAAACTCAGGTGGAACGGCTAAAACAAAAGGACCGGAACGAAGGCCTGACTCCGGAAGAAGTCAGATTGCTAGGGGAATTGCTGCGGGATTTGCTGGCGCCAAACGCTTGACGATGTCGCCGCCCCGGCAGATTGCCGAGCAGTCGGGCGCGCGCGCCGGATTGCCGAAAGCGATGCCGTGGTTTTAAAAGCGCCCCGCAGGGCTACACAAACAGCGTTGTTTGCTTGTGTTATTATCAACTGTTTTTTTCGGCTTATTTCAAGCAGGAAGCGAAATGGCGGCCTCTCCCGAAAATCAAAAAGACGTGCAGGAAAACGAAACCGAAGTGATGAGCCTGGAAGAGCAGCGTAAACGCCTGCGCCAGCTGATCGCCTTGGGTAAAGAGCGTGGGTATCTGACCTACGCGGAAATCAACGACCACCTGCCGGAAGACGTGTCCGACGCAGAGCAGATCGAAAACATCATCACGATGATTTCCGGTCTGGGCATCCAGGTTTACGACGAAGCGCCGGATGCGGACACCCTGCTGATGTCCGACGCCACTCCGCCGGTGGCCGATGAAGACGCCGTGGAAGAAGCCGAAGCGGCGCTGTCCTCGGTGGATTCCGAATTTGGCCGCACCACGGATCCGGTGCGCATGTATATGCGCGAAATGGGTTCGGTGGAGTTGCTGACCCGCGAAGGCGAGATCGAAATCGCCAAGCGGATCGAAGACGGCCTGAAGTACATGATCCAGGCGATTTCGGCTTGTCCGGGCACCATCGCCGAAGTGTTGGAGCTGGTGGAACGCGTCGGCCGCGACGAAGTGCGCGTGGACGAGGTGGTTGACGGCTTCATCGATCTGAACGCGCCGTCCGAGGAGGAGGCCGCGTTCGCCGCGCAGGCGGACGAGGACGAGTTGCTCGACGCTGAGGCCGAAGAGGAAGAGGAAGAAGAGGAGGAGGAAGGCGATGCCGCCGACGCCGCCGGTATCAACCTCGAAGAGCTGAAGCAGCATGCACTGGAGCACTTCGCCGGCGTGCGCATGTTGTTTGACAAGATGGTCAAGGTGCTCTCCGCCAAGGGTGCGCAGAGTAAGGAATACCTGGAGCTGCAAGACGCGATCACCACGGAGTTCATGCTGGTGCGCTTCTCCACCCGCCAAGTGGAAAGCCTGTGCGACTCGCTGCGCAGCCGCGTCAACGAAATCCGCACTTACGAGCGCGACATCCAGGATATCTGTGTCAGCCGCGTGCGCATGGAGCGTGCTCACTTCATCAAGGTGTTCCCGGGCAACGAGACCAATCTTGATTGGGTGGAAAACGAGATCCATTCGGGCAAGGGCTGGGCGGAGGCGTTGACCCGCTTCAAACACGCGATCATCGAGAAGCAGACCAAGCTGTCCGAGTTGCAAGATCGTGCGATGCTGCCGATCAAGGCGCTTAAGGAAATCAATCGCCAGATGTCGGCGGGCGAATCCAAGGCGCGCCGCGCCAAGAAAGAGATGATCGAGGCCAACCTGCGTCTGGTGATCTCCATCGCCAAGAAGTACACCAACCGCGGCCTGCAGTTCCTCGATCTGATCCAGGAAGGCAATATCGGTTTGATGAAGGCGGTGGACAAGTTCGAATACCGCCGCGGCTACAAGTTCTCGACCTACGCCACCTGGTGGATTCGCCAGGCGATCACCCGCTCCATCGCGGACCAGGCGCGCACCATTCGTATTCCGGTGCACATGATCGAGACCATCAACAAGATGAATCGCATCAGCCGTCAGATTCTGCAGGAAACCGGCCATGAGCCGGACCCGGCCGAGCTGGCGGAAAAGATGGAGATGCCGGAAGAGAAGATTCGCAAGATCATGAAGATTTCCAAGGAGCCCATCTCCATGGAAACCCCGATCGGCGACGACGACGATTCCCATCTTGGCGATTTCATCGAAGACCAGAACAACCTGGCGCCGTCCGACGCTGCGATGTATTCCAGCCTGAAGGACGCCACCAAGGAAGTGCTGGACACGCTGACCCCGCGTGAGGCCAAGGTGTTGCGCATGCGTTTTGGCATCGACATGAACACCGACCACACGCTGGAAGAGGTGGGCAAGCAGTTCGACGTGACTCGCGAGCGCATCCGCCAGATCGAAGCCAAGGCTCTGCGCAAGCTGCGTCACCCGACCCGTTCGGAACGCCTGCGCAGCTTCCTGGACAACGAGCCGGGCGGTCAGTGATTCGATGTGACGCCGGTTTAGGCTAACAGCCTGCGCCGGACGAAAACCCCAAGCCGTCGGTATTAGACGCTTGGGGTTTTGCTTTTGGGCTGTTATAATGCGCAGCTCTGGGCCTCTAGCTCATGCTTGGTTAGAGCAGCGGACTCATAATCCGTTGGTGCGGGGTTCGACTCCCCGGGGGCCCACCAAGACTTCCTCGCTAAACACGGCGGTTCTTGGCGATTCAAATCAGAAGCCGACGCTTAGGTCGGCTTTTTGTTTTGGTCGGCCGCCCCGTTATTGCCACCTCGCCCGTCTCTTTGTTGAATGCTTCCCTGATTGCGGATTTCCATGCCGGATAGGCGTAGCTTTTAGCTATTTCCCCCCTGTTCCGATGGGGAAAATCAATATGCGACGTCGTTTTCAGTTACTATCTAGCGTTTCGCGCGCTATTGCGCGCTCTCATGTGGAAAAAACCGAATGCCACAGAAGGAAAAAAAGGCGGCAAGCAGTAACGCCACATTGGCCGACAAGGTATTCCAGGAGTTGCGACGGGACATTCTGTTGGGCGTATACCGCCCGTCGCAGAAATTGCTGTTGCATGACCTCAAGGCGCGTTACGACGCCGGAGGCTCTCCGATCCGGGAAGCGCTGTTGCGCCTGAGCTGGTGCAAATACGTGGTGATGGAGCCGCAGCGCGGTTTTTGGGTGGCGCCGATTTCCCGCCATGAGCTTTACGACATTCTGCTGGTGCGCCGAGTGCTGGCGGAGGAGGCGGTGCGCCGCTCGCTGGAGCAGGGAGACGAGGCGTGGGAACTGGAGGTGTTGGCCAGCTACCACCGTTTGAGCCGAATAGATCTGAACGACGTGGATGTGGATCTTCAGGACTGGGCGGACCGCCACATGGCGTTCCACTTGGCCATCATCAGCGGCAGCCACTCGCCGGTGATTGTGGAGATGATGGAGTCCTTGTACAACCGCTTGGAGCGCTATCGGCATATCTGGTTTGATCCGGCTTTGCCGTCCTCCAAGCGTTACAGCGACGAGGGCGAGCATCAGGCCATCATGCAGGCCGTGTTGGCCAGGGATGCGGACCGGACCTTGCAATTGCTGGATCAGCACTATTCCCACGTGATGCAGGTGGTGGAAGGATTGAGCACGGAAGCCTTCCAGCCCCGCTAGCTCGCTGGCCGATTCGAGGCCGGCAGCCCCGCCCGTTCGCCGTCAGGCTTGGGGCGGGGCGAGCCCGGCGCTTCAGCGTCCGGGCCGTTTCACGCGGTTTCTCGCGTTTATTCCCAAATCAACAGACAGTACTGTTTCTTGCCGCGCCGCAACAAGGTATAGCGTTGATGGCGGCGATCGGCCTGTTCCAGCCGAGCTTCCAGCGCCTCCGTTCTGGCGCCGTTAACGCTGACCGCGCCGCTTTGCAGCAGCGTGCGGGCCTCGCTTTTGGACGCGGCCAGGCCGCTGGCCGCCAAGGCGTCGATTAGCGGGGTGGATTGCGGCGGCAGGGTCAGCCGCGGCATGCCGTCCTGGGCCAGTTGAGCAAAGTCCGCGGCGCTGAGGCCTTCCACGTCGTTGTCGAACAGACTAAGCGTGATCCGCTGAGCGGCGGCGAGCGCGGCCGGACCGTGCACCAGCTCGGTGACTTGCTCGGCCAGGATGCGCTGAGCCCGTGGCTTGCCGCCGGAGGCGCGGTCTTCGGCCTCGATGGCCTGGATCTCTTCATTGGACAAAAAGGTGAAGTAGCGCAGAAAGCGGTAGACGTCGGCGTCGGCCGCGCCCAGCCAGAACTGGTAGAAGGCGTAGGGCGAGCACTTGTTAGGGTCCAGCCAGACCGCGTTGCCTTCGCTCTTGCCGAACTTGGTGCCATCGCTATTGGTGATCAAGGGCATGGTCAGGCCGAAGGCCTGCTGCTGGTTCACCCGTCTGACCAGGTCGACGCCGGCGGTGATGTTGCCCCATTGGTCGGAGCCGCCGATCTGCAGCTTGCAGCCGAAACGGCGGTTCAGTTCAACGTAGTCGTGGCTCTGGAGCAGGCTGTAGGCGAACTCGGTGAAGGAGATGCCGACATCGTCGCGGTGGATCCGCTGCTGTACGGATTCCTTCTTGATCATGGCGTTGACTGAGAAATGCTTGCCGACATCGCGGAGGAAATCCAGCGCGCTCATGCTGGCGAACCATTCGTGGTTGTTGGCCATCAGCGCGGCGTTGTCGCCTTCGAAGCGGAGGAAGGGCTCCACCTGGCGGCGGATCTTGTCCACCCAGCCGGCCACCACCTCCGCGGTGTTGAGTTTGCGCTCGCTGGCCTTGAAGCTGGGGTCGCCTATCATCCCGGTGGCGCCGCCGACCAGGGCGATAGGGCGGTGCCCGGCCATCTGGAAGCGCTTGAGCAGCAGCAGCGGCACCAAGTGTCCGAGGTGCAGGCTGTCGGCGGTGGGGTCGAAGCCGCAGTACAGGGTGACCGTTTCCCGGGACAGCAGCGCGTCGAGCGCGTCCGCGTCGGTGGCCTGCGCGATCAGGCCGCGTTGCTGCAGATCCCGGATCAGGGTCGATTGCTTCATTTCGTTTACCTCCATGATTGCGGCGCGCGGCCGTGCTGGCCGCGCGTCCGGACGACGGCGCGGAGGCGCCGTCAGAACACGGGCAGCAGTCCTTGCATCACCAGGATCTGGAACAAGATGATGGCGAGGCCGGAACCGCCTATCGCCCAGTGCAGGGTGCCGCCGCCGCTGACCTGGTAGCCGGGACGGTAGTTGTCCTGGCGGCGCAGTTTGATCAGGGCCAGCGCCGGGAACAGGATGGCGAGCACCACCAGGAAAATGGCGGCGGCGCCCAGCGCGGCGACGAAGCCGCCGGGGAAGAACAGCGCGAAGCCCAGCGGCGGCAGATAAGTGATCAGCGCGGTTTGCAGCCGCTGCCGCAGGCTGTCGCCGCGTTTCAGAGTGCTGGCCATGGCGTCGAACAAGCCGAGCGATACGCAAAGATAGGAAGTGAACAGCGCGATGGACGAGAAGGCGGACAGCAGGGATGGCACTTGCGGCGTGGGCACCAGCGCGTGGAATTCGTCCAGAAACATGCCCACCGATCCATTATGGGCCGAGATCGCCTGGAAGCTGTGGCTGCCATAGCGCGGCAGCGTGCCCAGGGTGTTGAACACCCACAGCAGGTAGACGCCCATGGGGATCAGGCTGCCGGCGATGAAGACGTTGCGCAGCGTGCGAGGCTGGTCGCGGCCCAGGTATTTGACCATGCTGGGCACGCTGCCGTGAAACCCGAAGGCGGTCAGAAACATGGGAATGGCCGCCAGCATGTATTTGGCCGAATCCGTGCTTTCCGACAGATTGCCGGTGTCGACGTAGGGCTGGATAACCGCGCTTAGCGCCAGAAAGATCAGGATGTTCAGGCTGAACAGCAGCCGGTTGACCTTGTCCACCGCCGTGGTGCTGGCGAAGACGATGCCGCCGATCAGGACGGTGAAGACCAGCGAGACCTGGGCTGGAGACAGGCTTAGGCCCAGGTACTGGTGCAGACTGGATTGATAGGTGGAGCCGCCGCCGGAGATATAGGCGGAGGAGAGCGCGTAGAGCAAGAGCAGCAGGCTGGTGTTGATCAGATAGCTGCCCTTGGCCTTGAACAGCGAGCGGGCGATGGCGTCGAAGCCGTAGCCTTCGGGAAAAGACAAGCAGACCTCCAGCAGCATCAGGCCGGTGTAGGTCATCAACGCCCAGATCAGAAACAGAGTCAGGCAGGCGTAGCCGAAACCCATGCCAGCGGACACCAGCGGCAGCGCCAGCATGCCGGCGCCCAGCATGGTGCCGGAAATCAGCAAGGTGGCCCCTATGGCCTTGAAATTGACTTGCATGTGGAATCCTCAACCATCCTTGATGAAGAGAAGGATGCGTTCGTAAAAACCGGACAAACTCATAGTCGGTATTGGGTCTGGTGATGAAAAAAAACGCTCCCGGCCAGGCCGGGAGCGGAGGGGGATCAGGCGGCGATCAGGGTGTCGGCGCCGGTTTTGTCTTCCATGTCCACGATATGGGCCAGCTTGGCGGCGAAGACTTCGCGCAGCTGTTCCCAGTAAGCGTCGAAATCCTCTGCTTTGCGCAGGAAGTGAGTCATCACGGCGGCGCGCAGGATGTAGACGCTTTCCACCTTGTCCCATTCGGCCCGGCTGAAGCCGCGGCTAGCAACGTAGTGCCAAGGGGTGTCGCCGTACTCTTCCACGGACAGAGAGGTGGATGAGGTCAGGAAATCGTTGGTGTAGGTGCGGCCGGAAGCGTAGGAGCAGATCTCGTACATCTTCTTGTTCAGCCGGTTGTGGTCTTCCAGGCTGTCATTGCCGATTTCCTTGAAGGTGAAGTTCACCATGTGGAAGTCCGGGTGCATGATGGGGCGCACTTCGAAACGGCGGCGGCCAACGGTCAGCGGCTTGGCGGAGGCCAGGCGCTGGGCGAACCAGTCCGCGGTCACGATGCCGCGGCCGATCACTTTGCCGTAGCCGCCGATGTTCAGCGGCACCAGGCGGTGGGCCGCCCATACCGCGGCGGCGGTGGCGCCGGCCTTGGAGCCTTCCATGATGGAGGAACCCAGCACCACCTTGGTGTCGGCGCCTTCGGCTTCGTCCACTTCTTCGAACACATAGGCGGCGTGGTAGGAGATCAGGTCGACGATGCGCTTGTCCTTCATGCAGACGGCGCCGGCCGCGTACTGGATGTAGCCCACCTTGTGCGGATCCACGGTGATGGAATCCGCTTCCGCCATTGCTTTGAAGCCTTCGTAAACGTCGTGCTTGGGCCAGGTGACGCCGGCCGGGATGATGTCTTCGGCGCGGTAGCGGGCCAGCAGCGCGTCGTAGTCCATGAAGCGGTTGTCCTCATCGAGGAACATCGCGCGGACATAGCCGCCGTAGGCCGCGTCCACGTGCACGTAGAAGGAGGCGCCGTATTTCCGTTCGCATTCGGCGCGCAGCTTGATCACCTCGTCGACATGGTCGATCGAGCCTTCCTCCGTGGTGCCCACCACGGACACCATGGCTAGGATGGGATGGCCTTCCTTGATCAGGCGGAAGGTGATCTCGCGCATCTTGGCGACGTCGGTGCGATAGTTTTCGTCCACCGGCAGCGGCACGATGTGTTCCTGGCCGATGCCCAGCACGTCCATCGCCTTCATCCACGAGTAGTGCTTGGATTGCGGCACCAGGATCTTGCCCAGCGAGCCTTGCTTGATGCCGACGCCGCGGCAGGACAAGGCGCGTACTTCTTCGAACAGGCCACGCTTTTTCAATTCGTCGGTCAGGTCCAGCACCGCGCTGGGCGATAGGTTCAACAGTTCCTTCTCGCTTTTGCCGGCGACCAGATCACGGGCTTTTTCATGCTGGGCGATGGCCAGCGGAATGGTCTTCAGATTACGCGCCACCCACATGCCTTCGTAGTTGGCCACGGTGCCGCCGGACGTGATGTGGCCCCAGCTGCGTTTGGGGTCGTAGCCGAACATCCGGCACAGGTCGAGGCCGGCTTCCACTTCCAGTTCGGTGGTGGTGGGCGAGGCTTCGTGCGCGCAGTTGTTGGGGTTGTACATCATGGTCATCACGTAGGCCAGGTTGGACACCATCAGCGTGTCCGCATTCATGTGGCCCAGATAGCGCGGGGAGAACCAGGGCACCGAGGTGTTTTTCAGCTTGGAGGACAGCTGGCGCAGGATGCCTTCGGTTCGGTACAGGGTCTGGCGGAAATCGCCGGCGTGCTGCTCCACCGGGGTGACCAGCGCCGGGTCTTCCGGATGGAAGTCCGCGCGCCAGTGCAGGTGTTCGGACACGGCGTATTCCATCATTTCCTTGAAGAACACGCGGTTTTCGGATTTGGGGCCGATGAATAGGGCATCGACGTTAAGCGGGGAGGCGTTCGGAGTGTTCATAACAGATTAACCTTGTAATTTAGGGGGCGTAAGCGGCTCATTTGCCTTCGGCGGGACGCGCTTTGCTGGCGGGAGAAGTGCGCGGCGCAACGCCGGCGGAGCGGGCGTGCCTGGCTTTTTGGCCGTAGGCGTACACAAGGAAGGGAATCACCAGCATGATGGCGAGCCCGATGAGCTGGAATTGCAGGTATTCATGGGAGGAGCCATGGAAGCTGCCCGGCGGGATGAAACCCAGGTAGCCGGCCAGCAGCGAGATGACGATGCCCAGGCCGGAGCAGACCCACATGCCCGCGTTGCCTCCGGGCACTCGGAAGCTGCGTTCCACGTCCGGACGCTTGTAACGCAGGTAGATGGCGGCGGAGAACATGAACAGATAGGCCACCAGATAGACGAGCCCGGTCAGGCCCATCAGCATGAAGTAGAAGTTATCCACGTTCGGCATCACGGTGATCAGCACGCCGACGACGGTAATGGCCGCCGCCTGGATCAGCACCAGAGTGACCGGCACGCCGTGGCGGTTGGTCGTCTGCAGGAATTTGGGCAGTGCGCCGGAGTCCGCGGTGGCTTGCAAGCCGCGCACCGGGCCCAGCACCCAGGAGTTCACCTGGCCCACCAGACCCAGGCCGATGCACAGGCCCATGACAGGAGCCAGCCAGCCCATGCCCCATTGATTGAAGTAGAGCTCGAAGGCCTGCATCAAGCCGGCGGTCATCGAGATTTTTTCCTTGGGGATGGCTATGAAGATCGCCGCGGAGCCGATCACGGATAGCAATACCATGATCACCGACACTAGGATGATGGCAATGGGATAGTTGCGCCGGGCGTCTTTGATGGCGGAGACGTTGGACGCGGACACCTCCATGCCCATCACCACGAAAATGAAGCCGATGAAGAGGCCGAGCGTGCCGCTGTCGCTAAAGCTGGGGACCAGGTTGTTCCAGCTCCAGGACACGTCGGTCATGATGGGATGGCCGCCGGCCAGATAGGCGATGCCGCAACCGATCAGCACCACGCCGGGCATGAAGACGCCCAGGCTCACGCAGATGGTGGACACCCAGCCCAGGGTTTTCACGCCGCGCATGTTCACCAAGGTGCAGGCCCACCAGATGCCCACGATCATCGCTAGCATGTAGAACTTGTTGCTGGCGAGGGCAGGGTCGAACACATAGGCGAAAGTGGCGGCGATGATCATGATGATGGAGGTCATGCCGAACACCATCTGTATCCACTGCATCCACACTGCGACAAAGCCCATGCGCTCGCCAAAGGCTTCGCGAACCCAGATGAACAGGCCGCCATCCTGCGGCCAGGCGGTGGCCAGTTCAGCGGACACCAGGGCGGTGGGCACCAGAAACAGCAGCGCGGCCGCCAAGGTCAGGAAAATCGTCATCATCCCCGGTTGAGCCGTCATTGGCAGCGTGCGGACGCTGACGACCACGGCGGCGGTGATCATGACAAAGGCAAAGACGCTGATTTTGGGAGGCGTCTTATCTATTGTCGTCATTTTCATCTCCATCGAACAAAGCAATAAAAACGTAAAAATATAAAATTTCGAAAATCTTATTTATTTCGTGTTGTTCGACGCTTGATGAAAATCAATATTAGGAAAATTCAATAAAAGATAATTTGAATGGAATAATGCTTTGGACGCAGGAAAGCCTTGCCTGAAAAGGGTTCTATGGGACTGTGACTGCAAGGGGCCATGACAGACGCGCTTGCGTAGGGGAAGGGCGAGAGGTTTCTTGGTGCGGATTCGTAGCTGCATAGACGACGCGCAGCAGGCTTTGAACCGGCTCTAATGCGGAGAGGCTAGGTGGCAATACGCTCGCCGCGTCAGCTTGGACGAAGCGTCGCCCAAGCCGCGGGCGGAGAGAACAAAGAGGGTGGATCGTCGGAGGAGGGCGAGGTTTGCGGCTGTTGGGAACAAAAGAAGGCGGCGGCGCTGGCGCGCGCGCGCCGCCGGGAGCTTAACAGCTTACAGGGCCTGGGACGGGTTCATGCCTTTGGGCAGCAGCATCCACAGATTGCCTTGCTGCTTCATTCTGCCGGCGTACATGCCGGCTTCGGTGCCGTAACCCCAGAAGAAATCGGCGCGCACCGCGCCCTTGATCGCGCTGCCGGTATCCTGTGCGTGCACCAGCCGCGTCAACGGCTGGGTGGAGTGAGGCCAAGTGGTGACCAGGTAGACCGGCGCGCCCAGCGGGATGTAGCGCGGGTCTACCGCGATGCTGTAGCCCCCGGTCAGCGGTACGCCCAGCGCGCCCATTGGCCCGCCGTTGTCGCCCGGCAAGCTTTTGAAGAACACATAGCTGGGGTTCACCGCGAACAGCTCCTGCCGGCGTTGCGGGTTGCGGGCCAGCCAGTCCTTGATGCCCTGCATCGATGCGTCGCCCAGGGTCAACTCCCCCTTGTCCACCAGCCATTTGCCGATCGATTGGTAACCGTAACCGTTTTGTTCGGCGTAGCCGACGTGGATGAAGCTGCCGTCGTCCAACTGGATGCGACCCGAGCCTTGCACTTGCAGGAAGAACAACTCCACCGGATCTTCGACCCAGGCCAGGATGGGCGCGTTGGCCACGCCCTTGCCCTGATTGATTTCGGCGCGGGTGTAATAAGGCAGCAGGCGCTTGCCGTCCAGTCTGCCTTTCAGCCGCGTGCCGCGGCTGTCTGCGGGAAAGTCGGCGGGGCGGATCTCAATGTCGCCGGCCGCGCTCAGCGCCAGCCGGTTGGGACCGCTGCGGCGCGCAGTCAGGCTGGATTTGCCGCGGAGGGAGGCCGGAACGTCCACGCTGTAGAAGTCCGCTGGAATGCCATACACCGGCCAGGGAGTGCGTTCGCTGCGTGTCCGGCTGCCGCTGAGCAGCGGCTCGTAATAACCGGTGATCAAACCGCTGTCGCGGCCGCCGTCGTTGACCTTCCAGGCGGCAAAGCGATTTTCAAAGAATTGGCGCACAGCCTGAGCGTTGTCGGCGGCAATGCCGTTGGCTTGCCTGCACACTTCGGACCAGCCCGGCTTTCTGGCAATGGCTTTACAGCTTTGCTTCAGCGCGACGAGGGTATCGCCCAGTTCTTGCTGGCTCCAGGCCGGCAGCGAGGTGGGCGCGTCGCTTTCACGCGCCGCGCCGCCAGGCTTGCCCGGCGGGCTGGAAGTAGAGCAGGCGGCCAGGCCGACGACGAGCAGTAACAACAGCCATTTTCTAAACATGCGGTAGATTCTCTGAAACAGGGCTAAGGCAGCGACGCGCTGCAAATTCGGTCTGATTTTACGCTGGGACGCACATGACGGGGCAATGATGCCCGCGGCGAATGTTGCGGCGGCGCTAACGGTCGGAAGCGTCATGCCGCGTTGTCATGGACCGGCAACAAAATTGAAAAGTTTCCTCGCTAGTATGCGGTAAAACATTCGCGCTGAAGCTTGGGCTTGAGCCATATCACTGGAGAATCTGATGAAACGTTTTTGCATCCGCGCCTTGCTGTTGACCACCTTGCTGTCCGCCGGCCTGCCGGCTTACGCCGAACAGACCCCGCCGACGGATGAGGAGCTGGCCGCCAGCGTGCAGCAGGCCTTGAACGGCGATGCCGAATTGCAGGCGCTTGGTTTGAAGGTGAGCAGCAAGAAGAGTGAGGTGACGATTGAAGGCGGCATGACCGACGACCAGCAAATGTTCAAAGCAGGGCAGATTGCCGAAAAAGTTCCGGGCGTGAAGTTCGTTATCAACAATATGGTGCTGAAAAACTAGGCGGGAACAGCCAGGGACGGCGGTATCAAAGGGCGTTTCGACGCCCTTTTGTCATTTTCGCCGGCCAGTATTTTCGCCAGGAATTTAAGATTAATCCGATTGTGGCGCATTCCCTTATTGAGAAAAATGTGAGGTGTTGCCGGCTGGCTGCCTTTCTGGAGGCATGGGCCGGCAAGGTTTTTCCAATCCGCAGTATGGATCGCACGCCGGCCCACTGCGAAGCACCGGACATGACTCATGGAATATGCATCCGCCCTTGGCAAGAGGCTCTCCCACCGCATGATGCTGCAACCGGCGGAGCAGGTGGACAAATTGATTTCACGGCTGGAGGGCGCGGACGAAGCCAAGCTGGTGTATTGGGACGAGCGCAGCCAGCGGCTGCGCGCGCTGAGCCCGCGCTCGCGCCGCGGCCGGCAATTGCTGGCGCGCGGCTTGCAATCGCCCCAAGTGGTGGGCGTGTTCAACGGCTACGCCAGTTATCAGGATATTTATCAGGCCTTCCAGCAGACGCTGGACGACCTGAAGCTCAGTTGATCCAGGCCTAGACTCGTTCCAGCTCCAACAATTCCGCCATGGTTTGGCGGCGGCGGATCAGGCGGCTAGAGGAGCCGTCGATCAAGGTTTCGGCCAGCAGCGGCCGGCTATTGTAGTTAGACGACATGGTGGCGCCGTAGGCGCCGGCATCGTGAAACACCAGCAGATCCCCTACCTGAGCGTCCGGCAGTGGGCGGCTTTCCACCACGCCGCCTTCCTGTTGGGTGAAGACGTCCCCCGATTCGCACAAGGGCCCGGCCACCACGCAAGGCGCGCGCTCGCCGGATTTTTCCGTTCCGTCCACGCTCAGGACGGAAATATCGTGATGGCTGCCGTACATGGCGGGGCGCATCAAATCGTTGAATCCCGCGTCCACCAATACGAAACGTCGACTGCCCATGGTCTTGACCGCTCTCACTTCGGTGATCAGAGCGCCGGATTCAGCTACCAGAAAACGGCCCGGCTCGATTTCCAGCCGCACCGGATGCCCCAGATGCGCGGCGATCCGCCGCCGCGCCTCGTCCCATAGATCGAAGTAATGCGCGGTATCGATGCGTGCGTCGCCGTCGCGGTAAGGAATGGACAGGCCGCCGCCGGCGGAGATCGCTTCGATGTCGTGCCCCAGTTCAGTCGCCAGCTTGACCATGGCGCCGCAGACCTGCTGCAGGTGGCCGTAATCAACGCCCGAACCGATGTGCATGTGCAGGCCTACCAGATGAAGGCCGAATTGACGGATCACGTCCAGCGCGTCGGATACTTGCTCATGCCAGATGCCGTGCTTGCTATTCTCGCCGCCTGTATTGGTTTTCTGGCTATGGCCGTGGCCAAAACCGGGGTTGACGCGCAGCCAGACCCTATGGCCGGGCGAGACCGCGCCCAGCTGACGCAGCATGTCGATGGAACCGGCGTTGACCGCGATGCCCGCGGCCGCCACGCGTTCCAGCGTGGCGCGGTCCAGCACGTCGGCGGTGAAGACGATGTCGGAGGGCTCGGCGGAGTCGGCCTTGTAGCCGGCGGCGAGCGCGCGCTCGATTTCGCCCAGCGACACTGCGTCCACTTTGACGCCCTGTTCTCGCATCAAGCTGAGGATATGGATATTGGAGTTGGCTTTTTGCGCATAGCGGATCACGTCGAAGCGCTTCAGTTCGGCGATGCGCCGGCGAATGGTGTCGGCGTGGTAAACCCAGAGCGGGCTGCCGTACTGGCGGGCGAGTTCGGTCAGTTGGCGGGCGTCAAAGCATTTCATGGCGTGGCGTTGGCTAGGGGTGGCAGACAGAAGCATCATGGCGCGTGCCCCGGCAAAAATAAAATATCAAATTATCGCCACCTCTTTCATTTATGATATGGATTGCCAAGTTGCTTAAGAGGAGGCGGAATGGACATCAGCCTGCGCCATATCGAAGTGTTTCGCGCGGTGATGACCACCGGCAGTGTTACCGAGGCGGCCGTTTTGCTGCGCACTTCGCAGCCCACGGTCAGCCGCGAACTGGCGCGCTGTGAACAATTGCTGGGCATGGCCTTGTTCGAGCGCAGCCGCGGCCGCTTGCGGCCTAGCGCGCAGGGGTTGCTGTTGTTCGAGGAAGTGCAGCGCAGTTATCAGGGCCTGGAGCGCATCGTCAGCAGCGCGGCGGCGATTCGCCAGTTCGAACAAGGGCAATTGTCGATTGTCTGTTTGCCGGTTTTCGCTCAATCGCTATTGCCGGCGGTGTGTCGGCGTTTTTTGTCGCAAGCGCCGGGCATCAGCCTGAACATCGCGCCGCAGGAATCGCCGTTGTTGGAGGAGTGGCTGGCGGCGCAACGCCATGACCTGGGTTTGAGCGAGAGCGCGCACGCGCCGGCGGGAACCAGGGTGGAGCCCCTGCTGCAGGCGGACGAGTTGTGCGTGTTGCCGGAAGGGCATCGCTTATTGAGCAAGACGGTGCTGGCGCCAGAAGACTTCGAGGGCGAAGCCTTCATCAGCCTGGCGGCGGCTGATAGCTATCGGCAACAGCTGGATCAGGTGTTCTCCGAGAGGGGGGTCAAGCGGCGCATGGTGGTGGAGACGCATAGCGCCGCCTCGGTATGCGCCATGGCGCGGCAGGGCATTGGCGTGGCCGTGGTTAATCCGTTGACCGCGCTGGATTACGCCGGCGCGGGCCTCGCCGTGAGGCGCTTTAGCGTGTCCATTCCGTTCGCGGTCAATCTGGTGCGACCGCTGCACCGGCCCGTCTCTCCGTTGCTGGAGCGTTTCGTCGATAGTCTGAAGGTCGAACTGGCCGTGATTAGCCAACGGCTGGCCGCGCCGGCAGGGGTTTAGAAGCTGTTTACGATCCGTTGTGCGTCGTGGAGCGTTACACGGTGAGTACGGCTTCGAAATGCTCATGTACCGTGTGTACACTCCGTTTTCTCAGCCGTTTTCGCCTTGTCTCACCTTAGCTCGCGAGATCGTGAACAGGTTCTTAGTCGCGTAGCGCCACTACCACCCGCTTGTTGCGCGCGCCTTTGCTTTCAATCTTTTTCACCACGACGGGGCCAATCTCGCCGGTGCTGCGCACATGAGTGCCGCCGCAGGGCTGTAGATCGATGCCGTCGATATTGATCAAGCGGATTTCAGGCAGGTGGAGCGGCGGCGTCACCGACATGGTCTTTATCAACTCCGGTTGCCGCTGCAGCGCCTCGCCACTGCTCATTTCGATGCGCACCGCGCGGTCTTCCGCCACTAGCCGGTTCAACTCGTTTTCGATGTGCTCGCGGTCCAACTCCATGCCCTCGGGCAAGTCGAAATCCAGGCGGCCGGATTCCGCGCTCAGATTGCCGCCGGTGACACCCGCCTTGATCACCACGGACAATAAGTGCAGACAGGTGTGAATGCGCATGTGGCGATGGCGGCGCGCCCAGTCGAGTTCCTGGGTGACCGCCGTGCCGGCGGCGAGCCGCGGCGTATCGGGGGGCACCAAGTGGACGATGGCGCGTGTTTCGCGGTCTCGTCGGGTATCGCTTATCGCACAGCCGCCGCCGTCCCAGCTTAGCGTGGCGGTATCGCCCGGCTGGCCGCCGCCAAGCGGGTAGCAAAGCGTGTCCTCCAGCACCAGACCGGCGTCGTCGTGCCGCGCCACGCGGGTTTCCAGCCGGGTTTGATAGGGGTCGATGTAAAAGCGTTCTGCCATGCGGCGGTTCCTTTTCAGACTATGCTGGGAAGACCGGCGACGCTTGCGGCCGCCGGAGGCGATGATGTTGAGAATGCTGCCGCCGGCTGTGTATTTCAAGAGACAGCGCTAGCGAAAAATCATGGCAACAGCTTGTCGCAGCAGCGTTTAGCGCAGATAATCGCCGCCTTTTTCCGCTTTCCTTTCCATTGCCCCATGACCATTCGCCATAATCTGGAACATTACAATCCGCCGCCGGACACAGGCCTAGACGTGATCTACGCCGACGAGGCGATCCTGGTGTTGAACAAGCCTGCCGGCTTGCTGTCGGTGCCGGGCCGCGGCGAGGACAAGGCGGACTGCTTGATCAGCCGCGTTCAGCGGCTTTATCCGGATGCGCTGACCGTGCATAGGCTCGATATGGCGACATCCGGCCTGGTGGTGATGGGGCGCGGCGCCAGCATGCAGCGCGAGTTATCCATCGCCTTCATGGATCGCAAGGTGGACAAGCGCTATGTGGCGGTGGTGGACGGTATCGTCGAACAGAACAGCGGCACCGTAGACCTGCCGCTGATCATTGACTGGCCGAACCGCCCGCGTCAGAAGGTGGATTTCGAGAACGGCAAGCAGGCCGTTACCCATTACCGGGTAGTGCTGCGCGACGGCTTGCGGCAGACCAGTCGAGTGGAACTGGAGCCCTTGACCGGCCGTGCCCATCAGCTGCGCATGCATATGCTGCATCTGGGCCATCCCATTCTGGGCGACGACATCTACGCGCCGGAGGCGGTGTTGGCGAAAGCCGAGCGCTTGCTGTTGCACGCGGAGCGGCTGACTTTGCGTCACCCGATCACGCGCGAGGAAATGGAGTTTGTCGCCAAGGCGTCCTTTTGAGAGCTCGTTGAAAGCTTTCTCGGGGAAAGCGGCCGCCGCGCCTTGACCCTGCCGGCTCGTCTGGCCGAGACTGGGCTGCGGGTCATGGCGTGAGCTCCGGAGCCGGTTGGGAGCGCAAGGCGTGTTTACGCTTCATGTCGTGAGTGCTACGCCCCGCGGCGGTGAGCGGGGCTGAAAGATGTCTTCCATACAGGAGGCTTCATCATGAAATCTTGGTTTGCTCCCCCTCTCCGCCATCGGGCGTCCGAGCTTGAAGCCAGGGAAACGGCCTTGCCCTATGTCCGTTATATCCCTGGCCGCGCTGCGCCTCATTATTGGCAAGTGCCGGAGGCGCGGGAACTGCGACATGGCCACGACATCGGCTGCGAAGCCGCGGATGAATTAGCCCTGTGGCTGGCCGCGAATCCGGATTGCGTGGGCTTGGGCTTGCTTGGCCGCATCGTCGACGACATCGATTTCGAGAACGAGGCGCAACGCGGCCAGTGCGAGGGCTTTTTCAATCAACTGGAGCAGTTGCTGCTTCTGGGACTGAGCGAACTGGAAGCGTCCATCGGCGACGAACCAAGCAAGCACTGATCGTTTTCAAGTCGCGAGACTGCGGATGCCTTCATTTTCCGTAACGCTTACCCGGCCCGGTTTTCATGGCGAAATCCGGGCCGGCTTCGTCTCGGGCGGCTGGTTTCGCCATTTTCCCCTCCGTCATGTCTTTGGTTTTTTCTGCTGTGTAATCTTGGCTTGCACTGCCAGCCTGTGCATACTTCTTCCTTGATCTGAAGCAAGAACTCCCTAAACAAGCGTGTTGCCGCCAGAACGTTTGTTTAGTGATTTCTACCTTGTAAGGATCTGTCATGTTAAGTCGCAATTCCGCATTGCCCAGCATCGTCGTCGTTGGCGGCGGCGCCGGCGGCCTGGAACTCGCCACCCGGCTGGGGCGCACCCTGGGCGCGCAGCACAAGGCCCGCGTCGTGCTGGTCGACGGCTCGCCCACCCACATCTGGAAGCCGCTGTTGCACGAGGTGGCCACCGGCGCGCTCAACACCGGTGAGGACGAGGTCAATTACTTCGCCCATGGCTATCGCAACGGTTACGAGTTCGAGTTCGGCTATATGCAGTCGTTGGACACCGAACGGCGCAGCATCCAGCTTGCCGAAGTGCGCGATGCGGGCGGAGCGCAACTGAGCCCGCCGCGCGAAGTGTCCTATGACTGGTTGGTGCTGGCGGTGGGCGCAGAGGCGAACGATTTCGGCACGCCCGGCGTCGGCGAGCACGCGATGTTCCTGAACACCCCTGACGACGCGGAGAAGCTGCGCCACCGGGTGTTGGAACTGGCCTTCCGCTGCAGCAGCGGCTTGCAACCGCTGGCCAAGCTTGGAATCGCCATCGTCGGCGGCGGCGCCACCGGAGTCGAACTGGCGGCGGAATTGAACCACACCTTGTGCGAACTGCATCATTACGGCGCGCGCCTGCAGCCGGAGCGTGTGGAAATCAGCGTGATCGAAGGCGCGGACCGCATCCTGGCCGCCGCGCCGCCGTCTTTGTCCGCTTATGCTCAGGAGCAATTGGCCGCGCGCAACATCAAGGTGCTGACCGGCAGCCGGGTGGCGGCCGTGCACGCCGATGGCGTGGAACTGCAGGGCGGCGACAAGGTGGCGGCCGACATCACTGTCTGGGCCGCCGGGGTCAAGGCGCCGGGGTGGCTGGCCGGTTTGGGGGGCCTGCAGACCAACCGCATCAACCAATTGCAGGTGGACAAGTGGCTGCGCTGCCAGGGCGCCGCCTGCGTCTATGCGCTGGGCGATTGCGCCGAAGCGCCGGACGGCGACAGCGGCCGCAATCTGCCGGCCACCGCCCAGGTGGCGCACCAGCAGGCGCGCTGGCTGGCGGACGAACTGAGCCGGCGCGTTGCCGGCCGCCAGGGCAAGCCCTTCGTCTTCAAGCCACAGGGCATGCTGGTGTCGCTGGGCAAGCACAGCGCGGTGGGCAGCTTGGCGGCGGTGGTTGGCCCCAAGCGCGACTACTATGTGGAGGGCCGCGGCGCCAAGCTGATCTACAGCTCTCTGTACCGTATGCACCAAGCGGCTGTACACGGCTGGGTGCTGGCCGGCCTGCTCTATGTCGGAGACAAGTTGCGCCGCGCCGCGAGGCCGTCTTTGAAGCTACACTGATCCGGTTCAGACCGACGACAAGCCCACCCTCAAGGTGGGCTTTTTGTAGGCGCGGCTTGACCGGAGGGCGCTTTGTGGACATCTTGTTTGCCATTGGCATAACGGGGGGTGGAAATGGCGCAAGCTTCAAGTTTGGAGATCGACGTCTGGCTAGATCAGCGGCCGCTGGGCGGGTTTCAGCGTCGGCTGCTGCTGCTTTGCGGCTTGCTGATGATTCTGGATGGGGTCGATGTTCAGGCCATGGCCTATGTCGCGCCGGCGCTGCTGGCGGATTGGGGCTTGGCCAAACCGTCCTTGGGGCCGGTGTTCAGCGCCGGCTTGCTTGGTTTGCTGCTGGGCGCTTTACTGTTCAGTCCGCTGGCGGACCGCTTCGGCCGCCGTGCCTTGCTGCTGTTGTGCACTTTGTGGTTCGGCCTGGGCATGCTGGCCACCGCCTTCGCCGCCACACTGGAGCACCTGCTGTGGCTGCGCTTCCTGACCGGCCTGGGGCTGGGCGGCATCATGCCGAACGCGATGGCGCTGGCCGGCGAGTACAGTCCGCTCCGGCGCAGGGTCAGTATGATGATGCTGATTTCCTGCGGCTTCACCGTCGGCGCGCTGTTGGGCGGCTTGCTGGCGGCTTGGCTGGTTCCTGCCCACGGTTGGCGCGCGGTGTTTGCGGTTGGCGGGGCCGCGCCGCTGCTGTTGGCGCTGTGGATGTGGCGGCAGTTGCCGGAGTCGTTGCAGTTTCTGTTGTCGCGGCAACGGCGCGAACAGGCGCTGTTCTGGTTGCGGCGTCTGGACCCGGCGATGAGCGGGACGACGGTGTCTTGCCTGACGCTGCGGGAGCCCGTCGCCGCCGCGTCGTTGCCGCATTTATTCCGGGCCGGCCGCGCACGGCTGACGCTGACCCTGTGGACGCTCAGCTTTTTGAATCTGCTTCTGCTCTATTTCCTGTCCAACTGGATGCCGGCCCTGGCGCGGGACGCCGGGTTGGACACGCAAAGCGCCATTCTCGCCGGCGCCGCGCTGCAACTGGGCGGCGTGGCCGGCACTTTGCTGTTGGGGATCTGGATAGACCGGCTGGGTTTTTTGCGGGTGATGCTGCCAAGCTTCGCGCTGGCGGCGGCGGCCGTTGCCATGCTGGGGCAGTTGGGCGCGCAGCAGGCCGGCTTGTTTGGCCTGTTGTTCGCCGCCGGTTTTTGCGTGGTGGGCGGCCAGCCGGCGATCAACGCCCTGGCGGCCAACGCCTATCCCACCTCCTTGCGCGCCACCGGCGTGGGCTGGAGCCTGGGCGTCGGCAGGGTGGGGTCGGTGTTGGGGCCATGGCTGGGCGGCGAGTTGCTGCGTCAGGACTGGAGCCTGGCCAGCCTGTTCATGCTGGCCGCGACGCCGGCCTTATTGGCGGCCTGGCTGGTGTGGATGTGTCCGCAGGCGGAGCGGCCGGTCGCCGGTTGAGTCAAATCGCCAGCAGCGCGGCGACGACGCGACGGTCTTCCGCCAGCAGGATGTTGAAGGTGCGGCAGGCGGCCTGGGTGTCCATGGTTTCCACGCCAATGCCGGCGTTGGCCAGCGCGGCGGACAGGCGCGGGTGGCAAAAGCGCAGGCTTTTGCCGGTGCCGAACAGCACCACTTCCGGCTGCAGCGCCAGCAGCGCGCTGAAATGGCTTTCTTGCAAATCCTCGAAAGCGGTTACCGGCCAAGGCGCCACGCTGTCCGCGGTTACGATCAGATTGCCTTCGTGACGCTGGGCGTTGATCAGAACATGGCCTTCGCCATAGCCGGTGAACAAGTTGCGGCCCTGTCCAAGCGATTGCTGCATTTTCATGTGAGTGGATTCCCGATTGCGAGCGCTGCGGCGGACGGCCCTTTTCGGGGGCGAAGAACCTGCTGCAGTGCATCAGAGATTGGGATAGGATTATAACTCGACCCCGCCGCTGATTGCCGCCACAACGTTAACGTGGTCATCGCTTCAGCGGGGACATCCAAAGAGATCAGATGAAAGAACACAAACCGCGCCGCCAGGGCAAGACCGCCGTCTCCGGCGGGCGGCAAGCCACGGAAAACATTGTCGTCATGCAGCCAGTCCATAAATCGCAAAAACTCGCCAACGTCTGTTACGACATCCGCGGTCCGGTGCTTGAGCACGCCAAGAAGATGGAAGACGAAGGCCATCGTATCATCAGGCTGAACATCGGCAACCCCGCGCCGTTCGGTTTCTTCGCACCGGACGAAATCATCGAGGATGTGATCGTCAACCTGCCGTCAGCCTCCGGCTATTCCGACTCCAAGGGCCTGTTCGCCGCGCGCAAGGCGATCATGCATTACGCCCAGCAAAAACAGCTGCCCAATGTGGGCATGGACGACATCATCGTCGGCAACGGCGTGTCCGAACTGATTGTTATGGCGATGCAGGCGCTGCTGGACAACGGCGACGAAGTGCTGGTGCCGGCGCCGGACTACCCGCTCTGGACCGCAGGCGTCAGCCTGGCAGGCGGCAAGGCGGTGCATTATCTGTGTGACGAAGAGCAGGGCTGGTTCCCCAGCATCGACGACATCCGCGCCAAGATCACGCCCTCAACCCGCGCCATCGTGGTAATCAACCCCAACAATCCCACCGGCGCGGTTTACCCGCCGGCGCTGCTCAAGCAGATCGTAGAGGTGGCTCGCCAGCATCAGCTGATCATCTACGCCGATGAAATCTACGACAAGGTGCTCTACGACGAGGTCAAGCACACCTCCATCGCCTCCCTGGCGCCGGACCTGTTCGTGGTCACTTTCAACGGCCTGTCCAAAAACTACCGCGCTTGCGGTTACCGCGCGGGCTGGATGATTCTGTCCGGGGAAAAGAAACACGCGAAGGACTATATCGAAGGCCTGAACATGTTGGCCTCGATGCGTTTGTGCGCCAACGTGCCGGCGCAGTTCGCGATCCAGACGGCGCTGGGCGGCTACCAGAGCATAGACGACCTGGTGGCGCCGGGCGGCCGCCTCGCGCGCCAGCGCGATCTGGCGCACAAGCTGCTGACCGACATCCCCGGCGTCAGTTGCGTCAAGCCGCAGGGCGCGCTCTACCTGTTCCCCAAGCTGGACCCCAAAGTCTACCCGATAGGCGACGATCAGCAGTTCATCCTGGAGCTGTTGCAGGAGGAGAAAGTATTGCTGGTTCAGGGCTCAGGGTTTAACTGGATTGCGCCCGATCACTTCCGCGTGGTATTCCTTCCCAACTCGGACGATTTGGTCGAGGCCATCGGCCGCATTGCGCGTTTCCTGGAAAACTATCGCAAGCGCCACGGCGGCGAAGCCTGAAACCGCGGTTGCTTGAGGCTTGAGGTTTGAGCGGAGGGACGGGGGCTGCGGCTCCCGTCTTGCCATCAGGCTTTCCTTGTCAGCGGATACGGTCCGCTGACAAGGAAAACTTGGGACACGCGCCCGCTGCGCCGGCAATGGCTTGGCGGCACGGCTCTTGATCAGGGCTGGCCGTCGCGGGCAGGGACAAAATACTAGAGACAGGGAGCAGATAATGAAACCGATCAATATCGGCCTATTGGGCGTAGGGACTGTAGGTGGCGGCACCGCCACCGTTCTCAAACGCAACGCCGAGGAAATCAGCCGCCGCGCCGGCCGTCAGATCCGCCTGCTGCAAGCGGCCAACCGCAACCAGGCCCGCGCGCAATCCTTGCTGGGTCCGGACGTGGACGTGGTGGCCGACGCGATGCAGGTGGTGAACAACCCCGATGTCGACATCGTGGTGGAATTGATCGGCGGCGACACCGTGGCCAAGGAGCTGGTGCTCAAGGCCATCGCCAACGGCAAGCATGTGGTCACCGCCAACAAGAAGCTGCTGGCGCTGCACGGCACCGAGATTTTCGCCCGCGCGCAGGAACAGGGCGTGATGGTGGCCTTCGAGGCCGCGGTGGCCGGTGGCATTCCCATCATCAAGGCGCTGCGCGAAGGCTTGTCCGCCAACCGCATCGAGTGGATTGCCGGCATCATCAACGGCACTTCCAACTTTATCCTGACCGAGATGCGCGAGAAGGGCGCGAGCTTCGCCGAAGTGCTGGCCGAGGCGCAGCAGCTGGGCTACGCGGAAGCCGACCCCACCTTCGACATCGAAGGCCATGACGCCGGCCACAAGCTCACCATCATGGCGGCGCTGGCCTTCGGCATTCCGATGCAGTTCGACCGCTGTTATCTGGAAGGCATCAGCAAGCTGGAAGGGCGCGACATCAAATACGCCGAGGAATTGGGCTACCGAGTCAAGCTGTTGGGCCTGACCCGCCGCACCCCCGCCGGCGTGGAGTTGCGCGTGCACCCGACGCTGATTCCGGCGCGCCAGTTGATCGCCAACGTCAACGGCGTGATGAACGCTGTGCTGGCCAAGGGCGACGCGGTGGGGCCCACCTTGTACTACGGCGCCGGCGCCGGCGCGCTGCCCACAGCCTCCGCGGTGGTGGCCGACATCGTCGACGTGACTCGCTTGCTGACGGCGGACCCGGAGCACCGCGTGCCGCATCTGGCCTTCCAGCCGGACCAGTTGCAGGACCTGCCCATCCTGCCGATTTCCGACGTGGTCAGCTCCTACTATCTGCGCATCGGCGCCGCTGACCGCGCCGGCGTGCTGGCCAACATCACCCGTTTGCTGGCGGAAAACGGCATCTCGATCGAGGCGGTCATCCAGAAAGGCTCGGTGTCCGACGGCACCGCCGAAGTGGTGATCCTGACCCATCGCGTGCAGGAACAGGCGATTGACCGCGCCATCTCCGGCATCGAGGCGCTGGAAAGCATCACCGGCAAAGTGGTGCGCCTGCGCATGGAAGAACTGAATGATTAAACGCTGGCTGACCGGCCTCGGCGCCGGTCTGATCCTGGCAAGCGCCGGGGCGACGCCCTTGTCCCCCGGCCAGCACAGCCTGTTGCAGGGCTTTTTGATGCGTGGCTGCGTCAAACGCACTCCGGCTTCGGACGGCGTTGGCCAGCACTCGTCGGAACAAGTGCAAAAATATTGCCAGTGCGCCAGCCAGCATCTGGCCGGCCGCTTTTCCTCGGAAGAGGTGATGGGCGTGCTGACCGGCCAGATCAAGAAAGACGACCCGCGCGGCAAACAGCGGATGAAGGACGCCTCCGCCGCCTGCGCCCAATATCTGGAAACTCCCTGATGCGTTATATCAGCACCCGCGGGGGCATGGCCCCGCAATCGTTCAGCGACATCCTGCTGATGGGCCTGGCGCCCGACGGCGGCCTGGTGTTGCCGGAGAGCTATCCGCGGATTGATCGCGAGCGGCTGGACGCCTGGCGCGGCCTGTCCTATGCCGAATTGGCCTTTGAAGTCATCCGTCTGTTCGCTACCGATATCCCGGAAGACGATCTCAAATCCATCGTCGAGCGTACCTATACCCGCGCGACCTTCGGCAGCGAGGCGATCACACCGCTCAAGCGGCTGCATGATGGCCTGGCCATCCTGGAACTGTCCAACGGCCCGACGCTGGCCTTCAAGGACATGGCGATGCAGTTGCTGGGCAATCTGTTCGAATACGTGCTGGCCAGGAAGGGCGAGCGTCTGAATATTCTGGGCGCCACCTCGGGCGACACCGGCAGCGCCGCCGAGTACGCGATGCGGGGCAAGGCTGGCATCCAAGTGTTCATGTTGAGCCCGGACGGACTGATGAGCCCGTTCCAGCGCGCGCAAATGTATAGCCTGCACGACGCCAATATCCACAATATCGCGATCCAGGGCATGTTCGACGACTGCCAGGACATCGTGAAGGCGGTGCAGAACGACCATGCCTTCAAAGCGCATCACAAGATAGGCACCGTCAACTCGATCAACTGGGCGCGAGTGGTGGCCCAGGTGGTGTATTACTTCAAGGGCTATTTCAACGCCACGGCAAGCAATGAGGAAAAGGTCAGCTTCTGCGTGCCGTCCGGCAACTTCGGCAATGTCTGCGCCGGTCACATTGCGCGTCAGATGGGCTTGCCGATAGAACGGCTGCTGGTGGCCACCAACGAGAACGACGTGCTGGACGAGTTCTTTCGCACCGGCGCCTACCGCCCTCGCGGCACGGCCAACACCTACGTTACCTCCAGTCCGTCGATGGATATTTCCAAGGCATCCAACTTCGAGCGCTTCGTGTTCGATCTGCTGGGACGGGACCCGGAAGCGCTGAAAGCGCTGTGGCGCCAGGTGGACGCCGGAACCGGTTTCACCTTGTCCGAGGAACAGACCGCCGCCGCAGCAGAGGTCTTCGGCTTCGTTTCCGGCAAGAGCAGCCATGCCGACCGCCTGGCCACTATCCGCCAGCTGGACCGAGAAGACGGCGTGGTGGTGGACACTCATACCGCCGACGGGGTCAAGGTGGCTCGCGAGTTGCGCAGCCCTGGCGAAACCGTGGTTTGTCTGGAAACCGCTTTGCCCGCCAAGTTCGCCGCCACCATCCGCGAAGCGCTGGACCGCGATCCGCCGCGGCCTGACGGTTTTGACGGCCTGGAGGATCTGCCGCAGAAAGTGTCGGTGTTTCCGGCGGACGCCGACGAGGTCAAAGCCTTCATCGAACGCAGTTTGAGCTGAAGCGCTTTGGACGCGAAAACGGCCCCATGGGGGCCGTTTTTTTTGCGTCTGCCGCAGTGTTAGAGCTTATTCAAAGTCTCGCTTTAGCTCTAGAGACCGTGAACAAATTCTTAGAACCTGTTCATAGTCTGCTGCGCTTCAGCGATACGGCGTTAAAACGTCTTCGAAATGCTCATGTACCACGCGTACATTCCGCTTTCTCAGTCATTTTAGCCTTGTCTCGCTCTTGCTCGCGAGACTTTGAACAGGCTCTAAGCTCTATTCAAGCGAGTATTTTAATTTCTCCGCTGCATTGTCAATAGGAGGGCGCAGGCTGCAGTCCCGGCCCTGCTTGCGCTAGAATGCGGATATGCGACGTTTACTACTTTGGATGATGTGCTGCGTCTGGGCTGTGGCGGCATCGGCCGCGGGCATGCAGGACCTGGGACGCTTGGAGGCTTTAGCCGGAGACTTCCTCAAGCACGAATTGTCGATGCGTCCCGCCACTTGGACCTTGGGGCAGTTGGACCGTAAGCTGGCGGTGCCGGCCTGCGCGCAGCCCAAGGCGGATTGGGCGACGCCAGGCGTGACCACCGGCGCCACCTTCGTCGCGGTGTCGTGCCCGGAGCTGGGTTGGGCACTTCGGATTCCCGTGCGGATCAATGAAAAGAAAATGGGCGTGGCCCTGAGCCGGGCCGTGGCGGCCGGCGAGGTGCTGAGCGCCGCCGACGTGCGCTTAGTCGACGTGGCCAATCCCAGCCTGGCGCGGAATGTGTTGGACGACCTGCAGCAGGCCATAGGTAAGACCATGCGCTCCGGCGCGCCGGCCGGCGCCTGGTTGCGCAGCTTTATGGTGCGTGCGCCTTATCTAGTGAACAGCAACCAGCGAGTGAAGGTGGTGGCGTCGGGAGAAGGTTTCGCCGCGGCGGCCGACGGGCTGGCGATAGGCAATGCCGCCGAAGGCGAGCAAGTGTCGGTGCGTATGGCCTCCGGTCGTGTGATACGCGGGCAAGTGCAGGCGGACGGCAGCGTGATGGTGATATATTGAGACGGCTCGCCGGCAAGCCGAGGTGATGGCCGCGGCGGGCGGGGGCGGATATTTGGAGAAAGTCTTCAAGATATTGTTTTTCCGTCCGATAATAGAGGTAATCCAGGTTCCCTTTGGGAAGGCCATGCCATGAAAGTAGATAACTCGGGCAAGCTGTCAGCAAGCTACAGCACCCAGAACAAGGCCGCGCCGCGAGATGCGGCCGCCAATGCCAACCCTGCCGCCAGTGGATCCGACAGCGTGACGATCAACCCTTTGGCCAGCCGTCTGAGCGCGGTGGAAAGCAAGGTCAGCGGCGATTCCGGCTTCGACGCCGGAAAGGTGGCCGCGATCAAATCGGCGATTGCCGCGGGTACGTTCAACGTCAATCCGGAGAAGATCGCCGACGGTTTGATCGCCTCCACCAAGGAATTGTTGGCGCGTTAAGCGCGCAGTTGAGAGTCAGGCATGAACGTTGTTGAAGAATTCTGCCAGTTGTGCCGGGCCGAGAGCGATCTTGTTGCCCGGCTGATCGCATTGCTGGAGCAGGAACAAAAAGTATTGGTGCAGGGCTTTGACATTCAGCTGGACGCCCTGGCCGAGAGCAAGAGCGCCGTGCTGGACCAACTGGCCGTCAGCGCCGCTCAGCGCGGCGAACTCATGCGTCAGATCGGCGTGCAGGACAGCGAGACGGTTTACATCTGGCTGGCGGACAAGCCGGAAGCCAGTTTGGCCTGGACCGGGCTGGAAGAGGCGATCCAGCGGGCGCAGAGCATCAATCAGCTCAACGGCAGCTTTATCGACCAGCGCTTGTCGCTGGTGGAGGGCGCGCTGAACACCTTGCGCGATGCCGCAGCGTCCACCGTGGGCTACGACAAGGCTGGCCAGTTGCCGGAGTTGGCGACCGGGCGGCGCTTTCTCGGCTCCGCCTGAGGTTTGTTCAAAGTCCGCCGCGCGTAGGCGGGATGGCTGGAAAAGGGGGGTGAAAACGCCCCCGGCAAGCGTCAATACACAAGAGAGCGCCTTTCGGCGCTCTTGGCTTTTTCACCGCGCCCGGCCGGTTTTAGAGTCTATTCTCAAGGAGCAGTGGGAATGCCCTGGCCTTTATGGTATCTTCCTCTCCGGGCCTGAGAAAACCACTATCCGGAACCAATGACCCTGATTTCCTTGATTATCGCTCTGGCACTGGAGCAGTTGCGGCCGCTAGGCAATCGCAATCGCGTCTGGCTGCTGTTCACTCGCTACGCCAATCATTTGGAACGCAATCTGAATGCCGGCTCCAACCGCCATGGCGTGTTGGCGTGGTCCTTGGCGATCGTGCCGGCGGTCTTGCTCAGCTTGCTGATCTATTACGCGCTGCACGCCTTGAGCCCGATCCTGGCGATGTTGTGGAATGTCCTGATCTTGTATCTGACCATGGGTTTCCGCCATTTCTCCAGTGCGTTCTCCGAAATCTCCCAGGCCTTGGCCGAAGGGCGGGATCTGGACGCGCGCACCGCGCTGGCGAATTGGACTGGACAGGGCACCGCTGAATTGTCTGTCGAGGAAATTTCCCGGCTGGCGATTGAGCAGGGGGTGGTGGACAGCTACCGCCATGTGTTCGGCACCATGTTCTGGTTCGTGTTGTTGCCGGGTCCGGCCGGCGCGCTGTTGTACCGACTCTGTTCTATGCTGAATCAGAAGTGGGGCAACCGCGACGCGGACGAAGACCCGTTCGGTCGTTTCTCGGCTAGCGCCGCTGCCTGGCTGGACTGGATTCCGGTGCGTTTGACCGCCGCCAGCTTCGCCATCATGGGCGATTTCGAAGATGCGGTGTATTGCTGGCGCTCCCAGGCCAAAACATGGGGGAACTACGCCAATGGCATTCTTCTGGCTTCGGCCGCGGGTGCGATCGGCGTGAAATTGGGCGATCCGCTCAGACAGGATTACTCCATACGCTTCCGGCCCGAACTGGGCTTGGGCGACGAAGCCGACCCCAACTACCTGAAAAGCGCGGTTGGTCTGGTCTGGCGTTCCGCCTTGCTATGGTTGGCCGTAATCCTGCTGCTCAGCGTCGCAAGCCACATGGGCTGACGACCCAACGCCGCCGTTAGGGCGGCGTTGTCTTGTCCGTTTGTGTCATTTGAATACGGGGGCGTGTTGGCGCGTGCGCGCAACAGGCCCCGCGAGTTTTGCAGGAGTGTTGTCCATGCTGTTTTCCGAACTCGGGCTGTCGCCCGAGATTCTGCGCGCCATCGAAGAACAGGGCTATTCCCAGCCCACCCCGATTCAGGAAAAGGCGATCCCTCTGGTCTTGTCGAGCCGCGATTTGCTGGCCGCCGCCCAAACCGGCACCGGCAAAACCGCGGCCTTCATGCTGCCCATTCTGGAGCGCCTGAAGAAATACGCCAATACCAGCGTGTCCCCGGCGATGCATCCGCTGCGTGCCCTGGTGTTGTCTCCTACCCGCGAATTGGCGGATCAGATCGGCGTCAACGTCAAGAGCTACACCAAATACCTGCCTCTGCGCGCCACCACGGTGTTTGGCGGCGTCAATATGGACCCGCAAACTCAGGAACTGCGCCGCGGCGTGGAAATCCTGATCGCCACGCCGGGCCGCCTGCTAGACCACATCCAGCAAAAAACCGTTCAATTGAACAAGGTGGAAGTGCTGGTGCTGGACGAAGGCGACCGCATGCTGGATATGGGCTTTATTCAGGACATCCGCAAGATCATGGGGATGCTGCCCAAAGAGCGTCAGACCCTATTGTTCTCCGCCACTTTTGCGCCGGAGATCAAACGGCTGGCCGCTGACTTCATGAAGTCGCCGCAAACGGTGGAGGTCGCGCGTCAAAACGCCACCAACGATCAGGTCGAGCAGATTGTTTACTCGGTGGATGCCTTCAAAAAGCGCCATCTGTTGACGCATCTGATCAAATCTCGCGAGATGAGCCAGGTCATCGTGTTTTGCAAGACCAAGCTCAGCGCCGACCGTCTGGCGCGTGAACTGCAGCGCGACGGCCTGCAAGCCGAAGCCATTCACGGCGACAAGGCTCAGGGCGCGCGTCTGGAAACGTTGGCGGGGTTCAAGGAAGGCAAACTGCGCATATTGGTGGCCACCGATGTCGCCGCTCGCGGCCTGGATGTGACGGAGTTGCCCTATGTGGTCAACTTCGAGCTGCCGAACGCCCCGGAAGATTATGTGCACCGGATTGGCCGTACCGGCCGCGCCGGCGCCAAGGGCGTGGCGATTTCGTTAATGTCCCCGGAAGAAACCCGTCAGCACGAGTCTATCGAGAAGCTGACCAAGCAGACGTTGACGCCGCAGATCGTCGACGGTTTCCGCCCTTCCTGGCTGACGCGCCCCAGTGAGCGCGAACGGGAGCGTGAGCGCTTGCCGGCGCCGTCCAAGCCGGAAGCTTCGGTTCTGGCCGGTTCGACCGAGGGTGTGAAGAGACCTTTGAGCGGCCGTCGTAGCCGCAAGGCGAAGCGGGAGGTGCCGGCCTTGCTGCTGCCGCCGCGCTATAAGGTGGAAATCATTCGCTGATTTGGCGAACACACATGGAACGGCCCTGCATGGGGCCGTTTTTTTATGGGCGTCGCCGGCACTTCCCGTTGTCGGCGGGGTCGGACTTCAGGGTGAACGGCTAGGTAAAGAGAGGGAGAGCGATGCGGGTGAAATGGCGGTATATCGGCATGGGCGGGGTGATGCTGGGCATCGGCGCGGCGGCGGGAGCGACGACGATGCTTCCATCCGCTTCGCGGAACACTGAGGCCAAGCCCGTGGCGGCATCTGTGATGCTGGCGGAGGCGCAGCGGCTGGAGCGCCTGCGCGCGCTGGTGAAACAGCATGCGATCCAATGCCATTGCTCGCTATGCCTGGGGCGGGATGTTGGCGGAGCGAACGGCGGAAGAGAACAGGAGTCGAACCTGCCCGGGACCGCTGGCGGCCCCATCTGATTTTGAAGACCAGCCGCCCCACCGGGGACGAGTCTCTTCCAGAGTGCGAACGGACTATTGGCCCGCTGGCGTCAAGCCGACGCCAGCGGGCATTATATCGCGGAATCGCGATAAGCCAATTTTATGCCTTATAAATAAAATGAATTTCTAGACAGAGCCTCATGCCATTAGAATGGATGGCCCGCTGCAATGCGCCGCAAGAGCGCGCGGGTCATTCCGTCTACTGAGAATAAAGGAAATCAGTATGAAGCACCTTCTGTCTTTGTTTACCCAGCTTTGCCATGTCGCGGGACGTCCGGGGCTGCGTCGCGGCAAATGAGCCTATCGCCGGCGAGGCCGGCGGAGCAATGCGAAAGCGGCCCTGAAGGGCCGCTTTCGCATTGAGCGCCGCGAGCGCCGCCTACTGTCCCATGGTACTGGTCCGGATAGGGGCGGATGGTTTTTTGTCGGGCAGCTTGATATATTGGCCAGAAATATTTTAATGGCATTTTTGTTCTAATTAGATTTAATTGTTTTGCTTGCAAAATCAAAGTTCAAATGTCATGAGCCCGGCGCCGAAAGACGTCGGACGACGGGCACGGGATGAGCAGGGTTGGGAGCGTGGCATGGGGAAGAGCTGGAAGGCGGTCTTGGGCGGAATGGCGCTGGCGTGTTGCATGGCCGCGCTGCATGCCGAACCGGGGCCAGTGGTGTTGACGGTGTCGGGCAAGATCAGCCAGTTCACTAATAAAGAAAAGAATGTGTACGAGTTCCGCGAGCAGGATTTGCAGAACTTGAAGCAGCATTCGGTGGTGACCAGGACCAGCTGGACGCCGCAATCGGTGTTCAGCGGACCGCTGATGCGGGACATCCTGGCCAAGGTGGGCGCCAGCGGCCAGAAGGTGAAACTGCGCGCGCTGAACGACTACGTGTACTGGATAGACCGCCGCGAATTCTACGACTTCGACGTCGTGCTGGCCCGCTCGGTCAACAACAAGCCTTTGGACATCACCAACCGCGGGCCGCTTTGGCTGATGTATCCACTGGACCAAATGCCGGAGGATAAGAAAGGGCCGGTGATGGACGCCAAGCTGGTATGGCAAATCAATCGCCTGGTGGTGTTTTGATGCCGGCCGGTCAGGAGGGCTCGGGACGAGCGATGAACAAATCGATGCTGTCCGGCTGGAAGGGGATTCCGGCGCTGGCCTTGCTTGGCTTTTTGTTGCTCGCCATCGGCGTTTACATGGCGATCGAGCGTTATGTGCCGGCGCGCGGCTTTGAGGGGCGCAGCGAAGATTTGTACTGGTCGGTGGCGCAGATGCAGCTTGAGCTTGAGAAAGCCCGCGCGGACCTGTTGAGGTTGAAGGCGGGGGAAGTCCCCGAGTCGCAAGTGCAATTTCGCTTGGCGGTGGCCAACAGCCGTTTCCTCGATTTCGTCACTCCATCCAAGATGCAGGAGATGCTGAGCCGCGTGGACGGCTTCAAGGGCACCGCCAGCCTGTTGCAGGATTTCTTCGAGGACGAGAATATTCTGCATCCCAGCCTAAGGACCGCGCAGCAGAATATAGACCGCATCGACAGCATCAGGCCTTCGCTGGCGGAGTTCGCGGTTCAGGCGCGCGTGGCCGAGGTGTCGTCCCGCGACGCGCGCAATAAGGATTTGCGGCACAACCAGCAGTTGGTCGCTTCGCTGTGGTTCGCGCTGGGCGGTATTTGCATGGTGATTTTCGTGCTCTTGTACCGCTATCAGGGCGCGCGTCGCGACGCCGCCGCCCGTCAGCAACTATTGGAACAAGAGCGTGAGGCGCATAAGGCCACGGTGAACGCGGAACTGGACCGCACCACCTTCCTCGCCACGCTGAGCCACGAGATCCGCTCGCCGCTGCAGACCATGCAGGTATGCGTGGAGCTGATCGAGCCCGACATTGATCCGGCAGGAAAGGCGGCCAAGGCGGTGGGGCGCTTGAAAACCTGCATGGCGCATCTGATGACCCAGGTACGGGACATCATGGACATCTCCGCGATCAAAAACATGCAGTTCCGCTTGCATATCAGCGATGTGGATGTGGCGGCGGCGCTGAACGAGGTGATCGACGTGCATCGCGCTCAGCTGGATGGCAAGGGCCTGGGCCTGCATGTGCGGCTGGGCGAGTTGCCGCCGAAGGTGAGGTTGGACGGAGACCGTTTACGGCAGATAGTCGGGAATCTGCTGACCAACGCCATTCGTTACACGGATCACGGGACGGTTACTGTTGAGGCCGGTGTGGACGCCGCCGATGGCCGCAATATTTTGGATATCCGGGTGATAGATACCGGCATCGGCGTGCCTGAGGAGTTTCAATCTCGCATTTTCCAGCCGTTTTTCCAGGGGCATGCGCGTCGAGTGGGCAGCAGCGGGCTGGGCTTGGCGGTGGTCAAGGAGCTGGTGTCGCTGCTGGGCGGCGAGTTGGAGCTGAAGAGCGTGGTAGGCGTCGGCTCCGAATTCATCGTCCGTTTGCCGATTGTGGTGCCCGACCAACTGCCGGGGCCGGAGCGCTCGGTGTTGGTGGTGGACGACGACAAGAATATCCGAGAGCCATTTTCAGATTGTCTGCAGATGAACGGTTACGCGGTGTCCACCGCCAGCTCGGTGGCGGAAGCTTGTCAAAAGCTGCAGCAGGCGAGCTTCAACGTGGTGTTGTTGGACATGCAGCTGGGTAATGAGAGCGGTTATTCAGTGGCGGAAGCGCTGAAGCGCAGCGTGCGCCACCGTGGCGTGAAAATCATCGCGATGACGGCGTATCCGGAAGAGTACGCGGACCCGCGCGCCGCTTGGTTCGCCGCGCGTCTGGAGAAGCCGTTTGACATCAGCCGGCTGCGCGCGGTGCTGGGCCGGGCCTTGGAGTCGCCGCCAGGCCCCGGGCATGCCGGCTAGTCGAACAGCCGGGCTTCGCGCAGAAGGTGTTTGTCGCCCAAGCGACGGGTAAAACCGCAGCGGTCGAAGTATTCCAGGATCTGAATCGCCAGTTTGCGGCCGCAGCCCAACTGATCGCGGAAGTTGGCGGCGTCGGCGTAGCCGACGTCTTGGTTCAGGTTTCGAACGATGGCCGCCATGCCGCGTATGGTCGCGCTGGAGCAATAGCGGTCCCGCACCACGGCGTGGACATGACTTAGTCGTGCGGCTTTGCGCAGCAAGGCGCGCGCCTGTTCTTCTTCCAGGCTGGCAGCCGTTGCCAGATCCCGTACCCAGTGCGCTTGGTTCTCCTCGGCGAAAGCCGGTTCCAATCGCCGCCACTGCGCGGTTTCTTCTGCGCTGAAAGCCAGCACGTGCTCGGGCAGGTGCAGCCAGCCGCGGGTGTTGGCCAGCCTCCCTTCCGCCAGCAACTGATCAATCATCAAGTTGACCGCCGCCTCGCTTTCCTGCGGCAGCGCCAGCCGGCGCGCGCGGCCGCGGCTGGCGCCCAGTTGATCCGGTTGCTGAAGATGCAGCGCCGCCAGTCGTTGCAGCAGTTGTTCTAGCAAACTTACCCAGTGTTCCGGCGCATAAGCATGTTGGCCGGCGATGCGTAGCGGCGCGGCGCGCAGCAGTTCCGCCAGGCCGGTTTCGTTTAATTGCCGGTCCCAGGCCAGATCGGGCAGGGAAACCGCTTGCCGGCTGAGGCGGAGCCGCAGATTCTCGACATCCTCCATTCCCGCCGCGGCCAGGGCGCGCAGATAGGCCAGCCGTTCGTCGTGTCGCTTGCCGCGGGTGGGCGGTTGCCGCTCCAACACCGTGGCGCAGGCCAGCGTGTGCTGCGCGCCGGCGTCTCGTAGGATTATCCGGTCGCCGTCGGCCAGGTGGAGCGGACGGTCCAGGCTCAGTTCCGCCAACCCCTCGTCGCCGGAATGGAGCTGCGGGCGTTCCAGTAGCGCCACCCGGCCGGTACAGTGGCTGGCGGCGTGATGGATGTGCACGGGCTGCCAATGGCGCAGCGTGGCGTGAAGCGCCGGAGCCAGGCGCAAGCGGACGCTGACGCGGGTGCTCGGTGCCGGGGCCGCTTGCGCCAGCAGCCAGTCGCCGCGCTGAATCTGTTGTTTTTCGACGTCGCCTGCCAGGTTGAGCGCGATGCGCTGCCCCGCCTGGCCTTGCCGCGCCGGCTGGTTTTGCACATGCAGGCCGCGTACGCGGACCGGAACGTCCTTGCCGCTCAGCCATAGCGTGTCGCCTATGCTGACGCGGCCGCCCCAAGCCGTGCCAGTTACCACAAGGCCGGCGCCGCCTATGGTGAAGGCGCGGTCTATCGCCAGACGGAAGCGCCGTTCCGTGCCAGCCGCGTCACCGCGCTGTTGCAGCATTTGCCGCCGTAAAGCATCGACGCCGACGCCGGTGCGCGCGGAAACCGGGAGCAGCGCTGTCGCTTGCAGGCCGTGCTCCGTCAGCGTCTGTCGCACCGCGCTCATGACGCGTTCCAGTGCTTCCGGGCCGACCAGATCGCTTTTGCTGACGGCCACGGTCAGGCTGTCCAGTTGCAGCAATTGCAGAATGGCGAGGTGTTCGCGGGTTTGCGGCATCACGCCGTCGTCGGCTGCGATGACCAGCAGGGCGTGGCGCACGCCGCCTACGCCGGCCAGCATATTGCCGAGGAAGCGTTCATGGCCGGGCACGTCGATGAAACCGATCGCGCCGCCGTCTGGCGTGGGCAAATAGGCATAGCCCAGATCTATGGTCATGCCGCGTTTTTTTTCTTCCGGCAGACGGTCGGCGTCGGTGCCGGTCAGGGCGTGCAGCAGGGTGGTTTTGCCGTGGTCTACGTGTCCAGCGGTGGCGATAATCATGGCGGGCGAAGCTGAAGGGGGAAAAGGCCAAGTATCGCCAGAAACGGCGGGCTTGGCCATGGGGCCTCGCTCAGCTTGCGGGCGCGGCGTCCGGAAGGTAGTGCCCGACGGGATCGATATGGATCAGCACGTCCAGCACCGGGTGGAGCTCCAGCACATGGTGGCGCGCGGCCTCTGAGATGGCGTGGGCTTGTTCCACGCTGATGGCGCCGTCTACTTCCAGATGCACATCCACTTGGATCAGATCGCCCATCTTGCGAGTGCGCAGGTCATGCACGCCGTGGATGCCGGGGGTGGCCAGCAGGGTCTGGCGGATGGCGGCGACGGCGTCGTCGTCGGCGGCGCGATCCATCAGGTCATGCATTGCGTCCCAGCCGAAGCGCCAGCCCATGCGGGCGACCAGCAGGCCCACCAGTAGCGCGGCTACCGGGTCCAGCAGAGGGTAGCCCATCAGGTTGCCGATAATGCCCAGCGCCACCACGAGCGAGGAGGCCGCGTCGGAGCGCGCGTGCCAGGCATTGGCCACCAGCATGCTGGAGCGCACGCGTTTTGCCACCGCCAGCATGTAGCGGAATAGCGCCTCTTTGACCACCAGGGCCAGCAGAGCCACCCACAAGGCGACGACATGGACGGTGGGGATGGAGGCGGGGTCGTGGAATTTAGCGGCGGCGTTGTACAGCATGCCCAGGCCGACGCCCAGCAACAGCAAGCCCAGAACCAGCGAGGCGGCGTTCTCGTAGCGGTGGTGGCCGTAGTGGTGATCGTTGTCCGGCGCTTTGTGGCTGTGTTTGCCGGCCAGCAAGACGACGAAGTCGGCGATCAGGTCGGACAGCGAGTGCAGGCCATCGGCGATCAAGGCGGAGGAGTGCGCCAGGGCGCCCACCACGATCTGGGTGGTGGAGAGAATCAGGTTGACCGCGACGCTGACGAGCGTGCTGATGCGGCCGGCGCGGCGTTTTTCTACGCTGTCGCCGTCGATGGCGTGATGAGTGTGGGCCATGGCAGTGCAGTCCGGCAGTGGGTGGGATATCGCTATTATCGCACACTGACTATTAATTTTAAAAAATTGATTGTTTTTATTAATGAGAATGAGAACAAGAATGAACCTCAGCCGTTGGCTGGACGGCTTGTGACACAATCGTGGTTTTCCGCGGGCGGGTAAGGAAATGGCTTTATTGTTGAAAAGCGTCTTGGGCGCGCTGGCGGTCTTGTTGATCAGCGTGTTGGCCAGGTCCAGGAATTACTATATCGCCGGCCTGGTGCCGCTGTTTCCCACCTTCGCGCTGATTGCGCACTATATCGTGGGCAGCGAGCGCGGCGTGGCCGAGTTGAAAACCACCTTGCTGTTCGGCATGGCTTCGCTGCTGCCTTATTTTATTTATTTGTTGGCTTTGTATTGGCTGATCGACCGTTGGCGCTTGGGCGCGGCCTTGCTGGGCGCGGCGGCATGCTGGACCATGGCCGCCGGCGTTTTGGTGTGGCTATGGACGCGCCAATGAGCCCAGGTTGTCGATAAAGCCGGTTTCATCCTCCAGGCAGCGCAGGTCCAGCCATAACCGGCCGTCGGCCAAGCGGCCGATCACCGGCCGCGGCAGCGCGCGCAGCGCTTCGGCCAGCCGTTCCAGCGTGCCGCCTCGGCCGTCGGCGGGCGAAACCGCCAGCGCCCAGCTGGGCAAGCGGTCCACCGGCAGCGAGCCGCTGCCGATCTGGGACAGGCAGGCGGCGTCCTCTACCAGATAGTCCGTTCCCAGCGCGGCGGCCAGCGGGGCGCGCAGGCGCTCGGCGCTGGCGCGCATCGTTGTTTGCGGGCGGGTCAGCAGGCGCAGCGTCGGCAGGGTTTCGGGCAGCCGGTCCGGTTCCAGATAAAGCCGCAGCGTGGCTTCCAACGCCGCGAGCGTCATTTTGTCGCAGCGCAGCGCGCGTTTGAGCGGGTGTTGCTGAATCTTGTCTATCCATTCGCGCTTGCCGATGATCAGGCCGGCCTGCGGCCCGCCCAGCAGCTTGTCGCCGGAGAAGCTGACCAAGTCCACGCCGGCGGCGATCATCTGCTGCGGCATCGGCTCGTGAGGCAGGCCGTGGGCGGCCAGGTCGATCAGCGCGCCGGAGCCCAGATCGGTGGCCACCGGCAGGCCGCGTTCGCGCGCCAGTTCGGCCAGTTCCGCCTCCGCCACGCTGCTGGCGAAGCCCTGAATCGCGTAATTGCTGGTGTGGACCTTGAGCAGGAGGCCGGTTTCCGCCGTGATCGCGTTGCGATAGTCCTTCAGGTGAGTGCGGTTGGTGGCGCCCACTTCCACCAGCCGGCAGCCAGCCTGGCGCATCACGTCCGGCATGCGGAAGGCGCCGCCTATCTCCACCATCTCGCCGCGGGACAGAATGACCTCGCGGCCGGCGGCCACGGTGGATAGCATGATGAGCACCGCTGCCGCATTATTGTTGACCACGCAGGCGGCTTCGGCGCCGGTGAGTTCGCGCAATAGTTCGCTGACCGCCTGGTCGCGGTGGCCGCGGCCGGCGCCTTGCAGGTCGAATTCCAGCGTGGCGGCTTCGCGCATCGCCGCGGTCACTGCATCCACCGCGGTCTCGGCCATCGGCGCGCGGCCCAGATTGGTGTGCAAGACGGTGCCGGACAGGTTGAACACCGGGCGCATCCGCATGCGCTGGCGTTCGGCGACTCGATCGCCTACGGCGGCGGCCAGGCTGTCGTCGCTGGCGGCCCAGGGCGGCAGCGCGTGCTGTTCGCGTATGGTCCGGCGCGCTTGCTCCAGCGTCTGGCGCACGGCTTCGGCCAGCGCGGCGTTGCCGTGGCGGCCCAGCAGGCGGGACAGACGGTCGTGGCTCAGCAGGCGGTCTACGGAGGGCAGGCGGGTATACAGGTTTTTCAGGTCCATGGAAGCTTCCGGCGCGACGTCAGATTCCTTCATTTTACCCGCTTACGCTCGAGAGCTGCCGGCTGCGTATAATGCCTGGATGCAGACACATCAAACGCCTCCCTTCGCCGGTCTCACGCCGGACGCCATTCTCGACGCAGTGGACAGCCTGGGTCTTTACAGCTCCGGCAGCCTGCTGGCGCTGAACAGCTATGAGAACCGGGTTTATCAGATCGGCATCGACGACGCCGCGCCGCTGGTGGCCAAGTTTTACCGGCCGGAGCGCTGGAGCGACGAGCAGATACTGGAGGAGCACGCGTTTTCGCTGGAGCTGGCGGAACGAGAGATCCCGGTGGTGCCGCCGTTGGCTTTCAACGGCGCGACGCTGCACCATCACGGCGGTTTCCGCTTCGCCTTGTTTCCTCGCCGCGGAGGCCGGGTGCCTGAGCTGGGCGACGCGCGAACCTTGGAGTGGATAGGCCGTTTCCTTGGGCGCATTCACGCCTTGGGCCGGGTGGAGGGCTACGAGCGGCGGCCGGCTTTGGACGCGGACAGCTTCGGCCGCGAGCCGGCGGACTATCTATTACAACACGCGGACTTGCCGCCGGAACTGCGCGAAGTCTTCCGCGGCGTGCTGGAGCAGGCGCTGGCCGGGGTCGACCGCGCCTACCAGCGCGCCGGCGCGGTGAGCGCGCTGCGGCTGCACGGCGATTGCCATGTCGGGAATATGCTGTGGACCGACGACGGCCCGCATTTCGTCGACTTCGACGACAGCCGCATGGGGCCGGCGGTGCAGGATTTGTGGATGTTGCTGTCCGGCAGCCGCGAGGAGCAGTCGGCGCAACTGGCCGAGGTGCTGGCCGGCTACGAGGATTTCTGCGAGTTCGATCTGCGCGAGCTGCATCTGCTGGAGGCGCTGCGCACCTTGCGCTTGATCCATTACAGCGCCTGGCTGGCTCGGCGTTGGCATGATCCGGCCTTTCCGGTCGCCTTCCCCTGGTTCAACAGCCAGCGTTATTGGGAGGAGCAGATTCTGACCTTGCGCGAGCAGATCGCGCTGTTGGACGAGCCGCCGTTGTGGTCTGCCTGAGCGTGGGGTTCAGCCGGTGCTGGCCTCCTTATGCTGCTGCATTCTTTCCTTGACCCAGCTTTCAAAATGGGGAGCGTCCATCGGCTTGGCGATGAAATAGCCCTGGCCCATCAGGCAACCGCGGTTGCCCATGAAGTCGAGATCGGTGGTGGTTTCTATGCCCTCGGCCACGGTAGTCAGTTGCATGCGTTGCGCCAGTTCGATCACGCTGTTGAGTACGGCTTCCAGGTGCGGCTTGGTGGACACCGAGGTGACCAGCGATTGATCGATTTTCAGTTCGGTGAACGGGAAGCGGGTCAGTTGCTGCAAGGTGGCGAAGCCGGTGCCGAAGTCGTCGATGGACAGGCCCAGGCCGCCCAGCCGCAGCCGGGCGGCGATGCCGATGGCCTCGGCCAGGTTGTCGGCGATCGCGGTCTCGGTCACTTCGAAGATGATGAAGCGCGGCGGCACATGGGTGCTAAGCAGCCGCTGCTCGATCTGCTGTGTCAGGTCGTCGCCCTTCAGCGACAGCGCCGACAGATTGACCGATAGCGGCAGCCGCAGCCCGCGACGCGCCCATTCCTGCCATTGCTTCAGGCCTTGGTCCAGCATGCTGAGCGTCAGTTCGGTGGCCCAGCCGCTGGCTTCCACCACCGGGATGAAGCGGGCGGGCGAGACGATGCCGAGCTCCGGGTGCTGCCAGCGCGCCAGCATTTCCGCGCCTTTGAGCAAGCCGCCGTTGAGGGTGACCTTGGGCTGGTAGTAGGGAATGATCTCGCCCTTGTCCAGGGCCTCGCGCACCTCCACCTCGCTGAACAGTTCGGCATGGTGTTCGTCGCTGCCCTTGGGCGTCCAGACCCGTTTGAGCAGGTCCAGCAGCTCGGGCTGGCGCAGCGGCTTCTTTAAGCCGCCCAGCACCGGCAGCCCAAGCTCCCGCCCCATCAGCTCCACGGTGGAGATCAACAGATAGTCTTTGCTGGAAGTGACCACCAGCGGCGCGGTCAGCCCCTCTTTGGCCATGTGTTGCATCACTTGCACGCCGTCCAGTTTGGGCATTTCCAAATCCAGCAGGATCAGGCTGGGCAGCTGCTCGCGCATCCGCTCCAGACCTTCCTCGCCGTTGGCGGCCTGGCGGATCTGCTGCGCGCCCAGGCCTTGGCAGATCTCGCAGCCGTGCTGGCGTTGCAAGGTGCTGTCGTCAATGATCAGGACGTCCTGGATATCCAGTTGCATGGTGTTTCCTCGTTCAGCGGCAAATCGCCTTGGCGATGGTGTCCAGCGACATCACTTCGTCGGCCGCGCCCAGGCGGATCGCTTCCTTGGGCATGCCGAACACGACACAGCTTTCCTCGTCTTGGGCGATGGTCTTGGCGCCGCAGTCGTGCATTTCCTTCAAGCCCTTGGCGCCGTCGTCTCCCATGCCGGTCATGATGATGCCCAGCGCGTTTTTGCCGGCGAACTTGGCGGCGGAGCGGAACAGCACGTCCACCGACGGCTTGTGGCGGCTGACCAGCGGTCCATCCACCACTTCCACCAGATAGAAGGCGCCGCTGCGTTTGATCATCATGTGCTTGCCGCCGGGGGCGATCAGCGCGCGGCCCGGCAGGATTCGGTCGCCGTTGCTGGCTTCCTTGACTTCGATCTGGGACAGGCTGTCCAGCCGCTCAGCGAAAGAGCGGGTGAATTTTTCCGGCATGTGCTGGACGATGGCGAGGCCGGGGCAGGTGCGCGGCAAAGCGGTGAGGACGGTTTCCAAGGCCTGGGTGCCGCCAGTGGAGGTGCCCACGGCAATGATGCGTTCCGTGGTGGCGAACATATTGCCGCCGGTGGGCGCGGACAGGATGGCGTCGGCGGACAGCTTGGGCCGGGTTTCCAGCGGGTTGGGTGTTGGCGCCGGGCCGCCAGAGGGCGCTCCGCCGCCGGCGGAGGGCATCACCCGCACTCGGTTCATTCGGGCGGCGGCGGCGCTGCGCACCGCATGCACCAGTTGGCTGGCGCTCTCTTCGAGAAAGCCCTTGACCCCGGCCATGGGTTTGGCGATCACCTCCACCGCGCCGGCGGCCATCGCCTGCATGCTGATGTCGGTGCCTTTCTGCGTCAGCGACGAGCAGATCACCACCGGCGTTGGTCGGCTGGCCATCAACTGTTTGAGAAAGGTAATGCCGTCCATGCGGGGCATCTCGATGTCCAGCACGATGACGTCCGGCCATTGCTGTTTCATTTTTTCCATCGCGGCGATGGGGTCGGTGGCCACATCCATCACCGTCATGCCGGTTGCCTGGCTGAAAACCTGGCTCAGCACTTGGCGAACCACTGCAGAGTCGTCCACGATCAGCACTTTGATAGTCATGCCCGAGTCCTTGCCTTATGGTGTGCGGAAATCCTGCTCATGTCCGCGTCTTGCGTCTGTTTTACCCACACATCGCCCGTGGCCAGATCGAACATCACCAACCGCGGGCTGTTGCCGCCCAAATCCTCCGCATGCACGGATAGCCCGAGTTGCTTGACCAACTGGTAGGCCATGTCGATATTGCGCGACGGCACGTCGTGCGGCTGATCGCGCTCGACGCCGGCCAGCACTGCGGCTCCGCCCACCAGCTTGGCGTGGAATTCCTGCAAGGGCAGTCCGGAGTTCAGCACCTCGTGCAGCATCAACAGCATGGCTTCGTCGCCGTAGCGGCCCGACAGTGTCGATGCCCTGCGGTCGGTGCGCCGAGCCAGCAGGTAGTGGCACATCCCTCCGATTTTGGCTTTGGGATGCCACAGCGTGATCGAGACGCAGGAACCTAGCAGCGTGCGGACCTTGTGGTGCTTGTCGCCGAAGTACCAATCGCCGGGATGCAGGAAAATATCGACGTCTTGTTTTGTCATTACCAGGGCCTTTGTGCCGAAGGTGGCCAAGCGACCGGTTCATTCGTTTTAATGTAGATCAGTTGCCGCGCCGTTTCAGGGTGGATTCGACGCGCTCCCCGTCTCCGCGCTTGTCTCCTGAATCAGAAAGTAAGCGATTTGCTGTTGCAGACGCGCCGCCTGTTTGTGCACTTCGGCGGCGGTGGCCGCCAGCGCTTCGCTGTTGGAGGTGTTGCGCTGGGACACCTCGCCCAGGTGCTCCATCGCGTCGCGGACTTGGGATATGCCGCGCGCCTCTTCCCGGCTGGCGGCGCTGATGCCGCCCACCAGTTCCGCGGTGGCCGCGCTGCGTTCCAGAATGCCGGACAGCGCGCGCGCGGCCTGACGCGCTTCATGGCGGCTGTGCCGGGCCAGTTCGCTGATTTCCCGGGCGGCGTGATGGCTGCGTTCGGCCAGCTTGCGCACGTCGCCGGCCACCACGGCGAAACCATGGCCGTGCCGGCCGGCGGTGGCGGCCTCTATGGCGGCGTTGAGCGCCAGCAAATTGGTTTGGTAGGCGATGTCTTCGACGGTTGCGATGCGTTCGGCAATCTGTTCCAGCGCGTTTTCCGCGGTCTGCACCGCTTGTTTGCCGTCAGCCACCTGGCGCGCGGCGTCGTGCGCGGCGGCGTTGGTCAGTTCGGCCTGAGCCAGGTTGCCTTGGCTGACTTCGTGCATTTGAGCGCAGGATTGGGCGGTGGCGCTAACGCTGAGCGCGGCGGCCCAGCTGTTTTGCGCCAGCGCCTCGGCGGTGGCTCGGATTTCGCGGGCGCTGTCGGCCAATTGGTCGGCGTTGTGACGCACGTCTTGGATGATGTCGCTCAGGTGGCGGCTGCTGTATTCCAAGGTGGAGTGCACGCTGCGGCGCGTTCCCGCGGGCAGCTTGCCGCCGCGCCATAGCCGGCCGGCGGCCATTTCGCGCATGCGTTCGGCCAGCTCGTCGGGCTCCGCGCCCAGGATGCGCCACAGGTTGCGGTGAATGGCCCAAGCCAGCAGGAGGCCGGCCAGCGCGCTGCCTCCGGCCAGCGTCAGCAACAGCGTTTTCAATTCCCGGCCGCGGCTCTCCGCTTGCAGGGCGGCTTGTTGCTGCAAGGCGTGGGTTTCGGTCCGCAGCCTCCGCAAGGCGGCCAGGAAATTGGGCGTAGCGTGGCCCAGGACTTTGCGCGCTTCGTATTTTTGGTTGGCGGCGGCCTGGCGCATCGCCTGGTCCAACTGGATGAAGGCCTCTATGCGGCGATTTTGCAGTTGCCGCAGGGCCTGTTGCAGGCTGGCCCGGCCCGGCGCTTGTTGCCGGGCGATGCCGTCGGCCAGACGCTGTTCCAGCTCCAGGTAGCGGTTGCGCGCGCTCAAATAGCGTTCGCGCCAGGTGTCGATGTCGCGGCGGGAGGAGACGATGATCAGCGAGCGGTAGTCGATGCGCATTTCCTGGATCTGGACCTGCATGCGGTCGCTGAGCCGGGCGTGGCGGCCATAGACTTGGGTGATCTCCTCCAATTGAACATGGAATTGCTCCAGGCCGTACAGCCCCGCGCCAATCAAGGCCAGCAGCAGAAACAGCAGCGCGCCGAAGCCCAGTTTCAACTGCCGGGAGACGGACAGAAAACTTGGGCCGGGCGCGGAGGCGAAGTGGGCCGGCATGGCCGCTCAGGCCTTTTCCGTTTGGGTTTCCGCTGCGGTTTCCTGCTGGCCCAGGCTGGAGATCAGGGCCATTTCATCGACCGACAGCACTTTGTTGACATTGAGCAGCACGATGAAGTGGCCGTCCAGCTTGGCCATGCCGGCAATGAAGTCGACGCGGATCTTGCTGCCGAACTGGGGCGGAGGCTCGATGTCTGCGTCGGGAATGGCCAGCACTTCGTGCACCGCGTCCACCAGAATGCCGATCAACTGCAGCTGGTCCTCTCCTTCAACCTCGATGATGACGACGCAGGTGCGGCGATTGATTTCGGTTTCGCCTCGTGCGAAGCGCAACGACAGGTCTATTACCGGCACCACCGAGCCGCGCAAATTCATCACGCCGCGAATGAAGGGCGGCATCAGCGGCACATGGGTGGGTTTCAAATATTCCAGGATTTCACGTATTGCCAGGATGCCGATGGCGAAGACGTCGCCGCCCAGCTGGAAGGTCAGGTATTGGCGTGCGTCGGTCTGCCCTTCGGCGGAGACGGCGTTGTCGTGTTTGCGCTGCAGATGGAGCGGTTTCATGGCGCTAGTCCGGTTAGAAACGGATGAAGTCGGACTCTTCCGCCAGCGGCGGGTGCAGCGGTTTGTGCTGCAGCACGGACTCGCGCCGCGCGCGCGGCGCGGGGTGGAAGGATTCGGCGGCGCCCAGCTTGAAGTAGCCCATCAATTCGTGAAGATGTTCGGCCTGGTCGTTCATTTCCTCGGCGGTGGAGGCCAGTTCTTCGCTGGCGGACGCGTTCTGCTGCGTGGTCAGGCTCAGTTGCTGGATGGCGGAGTTGATCTGGCTGACGCCGCTGGCCTGTTCATTGGAGGCGGCTGCGATTTCCTGCACCAGATCGGCGGTGCGGCTGCTGGAGCGGACGATTTCCTCCAGGAACTGGCCGGCCTGCTCGGCCAGCTTGACGCTGCTGCCGGCCACGCCGCTGATTTCCTGAGCGGCGATCTGGCTGCGCTCGGCCAGCTTGCGCACTTCGGCGGCCACCACGGCGAAGCCCTTGCCGTGCTCGCCGGCGCGCGCGGCTTCGATGGCGGCGTTGAGCGCCAGCAGATTGGTTTGGTAGGCGATGTCGTCGACGATGCCGATCTTATCGGCGATCTGACGCATCGCCTCTACGGTGCGGCGTACCGCCTCGCCGCCCTCGGCCGCCTCGCGCGAGGCCTTGGTGGCGATGCTCTCGGTGACGCGGGCGTTGTCGTTGGTCTGGCTGATGGACGAGGACATCTCTTCCACGGAGGCCGATGTCTCCTCAATGCCGGCGGCCTGTTCGCTGGCGGCCTGGGACAGCGCCTGGGAGGTGGAGTTGATCTGCTGCGCGGCGCTGGACAGCGCCTCGGAGCCGCTCTTGACCTCGGCGATGATGTTGCGCATCCGCTCTATGGTGACGGCGATGGCGGCGCACAGGCTGTTTTGGTCGCCCGGCCGCAACCGGATTTCCGCGTCCAGATTGCCGTCGGCCACCTGACGCATCACTTCGGACACGTAGTGCGGTTCGCCGCCCAGAGTGCGCAGCAGGTTGCGGGTGATCAGGGTGGCGAGGCCGGCGCTGATCAAGGTGGCCAGCAAGGACAGCGCTATCATCACCCAGTGGGCTTGCTGATAGCTGGCGTCGGCCTGATTGGCCAGTTGGTCGTTGAGTTTGTCTTCCAGGTCCGCCAGCGCGGTCAGTTGCTGGTTGAAGGCGATCATTTGCGGAGCGATCTCGTTCTGCATCAATTTCTTGGCCTCATCCTGGCGGCCCTGGTTGGCTAGATCCACCGCCTTGTCCACCAGGGCCAGCGTGGCGGGGCGCATATTCTGGATGCGGCTCATCTGCTCCAGTTCTTGTGGGGTGTTGTTGCTGGCTTGCCGGAACACTTCGGCCAGCTTCTTTTCCCGGTCCATATAGATGATTTTGGCCGCTTGATAGGCTTGCAGCGCGTTGTTGATGTCGGCAGGCCCCTCCGCCAGCATCACGTTGCGGTAGGCAATCCGGATGTCCTGATTGTCGCTGATCAATTGGCGCGCCAGCCGGCTTTCCACATTGTTGATCTGGGTGATGTCGCGCAGGGCGATATTGCTGATTTCCAGCCCGTACAACGCCGCGCTGACGCAGATCAGCATCAGCGCGATGATCAGGCCGAAACCCAGCCCGAGCTTCTGCGCGATGGACATGCCGTGTTTGTATTGGCTCATTGGGCGCTCCTATCCGTTTTCGCCGCGGTGTTTGTCGTGCCAGCGTCCCATTCCCGGGCGGGAAGCAGCGCGTACCGCTCCGCCTCTTTTTGGGTGGCATGGTGGATCAGGGCGGGCACGTCGAGAATCAAGGCGACTTCGCCTGTGCCCAAGATGGTGGAGCCGCTGATGGCCTTGAGATGGCGGAACAGATTGCCCAGCGGCTTGATCACCGTCTGGAATTCGCCCAGCAGGGCATCCACCACCAGACCAGCTTTGCGATCGCCGTAGTGGACCACCACCACGTTGCGGCGTTTGGCCGGGACGGACGGCAGATCCAGGAAGCTGTCCAGGCGCAGCAGCGGCAGCAACTCGCCGCGCAGATTCAGGCAGTCGTGAACGCTGTCTTTGTCCAGGGCGGCGGGTAGTTCTATGCATTCGATCACCGCTTCCAGCGGCACCACGAAGGTGGCGGCGGCCACTTCCACCAGGAAGCCGTCGATGATGGCCAGCGTCAGCGGCAGCCGGATGCGGAAGGTGGTGCCGAGCCCGAGTTCTGATTCGATGTCTATGGTGCCGCGCAGCTGCTCTATGCTTTTTCTCACCACGTCCATGCCGACGCCTCGGCCGGAGATGTTGGTGACCTGGTCCGCGGTGGAGAAGCCCGCCTCGAAGATCAGCCGGAACACGTCCTGCTCCGGCAGCGCGGAGTCGGCGGGAACCAAGCCGCGTTCCACCGCCTTGGCCAGGATGCGCTCTTGGTTGAGGCCGCCGCCGTCGTCGGCCACTTCGATCACGATGCTGCCGGACTCATGGTAGGCGTTGAGCCAGACATGCCCTTCGGCCGGTTTGCCGCTGGCGAGCCGGCGCTCCGTGGTTTCGATGCCGTGGTCTATGGCGTTGCGCACGATGTGCATCAGCGGGTCGCCCAGTTTTTCCACCATGGATTTGTCCAGCTCGGTTTCCGCGCCGGAGATGTGCAGCTGGATGTCCTTGCCCAGTTCGCGGGAGACATCGCGCGCCACGCGCGGGAAGCGGCTGAAGATTTCGCCGATCTGGATCATGCGCATGGACAGCGTTCCGGCGCGGATCTGTTCGATCAGGTTGGCGATGGTTTGAGTGGCCTCCACCAGCGCGCTTTGCTGAGAACGGCGCGCCACCAGGTTGGCGGCGGCGCCGGCGATCACCAGTTCGCCTATCAGGTTGATCAGGCTGTCCAGCTTGCCAGCCTCCACCTTGATGAATTTGCTTTCAGCCTGCTTGCCGCTTTTGGCGTCGCCGGAGGTCTTGACGCCGGCGCGGGCTGCCGGGGCCTCCTGGGCCGCGTCGACGAGCAAAACAGGATCGAGGTCCGCGGTGGAATGTTCCTCCTGCGCCAATTCCACGACTTCCGCCTGCGGCGTTTCCACCTCCATCGCGAAGGACTCGTCGGGCGCGGCTTCCGGCTCGGCGGTCTCGGGTTCCAGGCCAAAGCGCAGCCATACCGCCAGCACCGCCTCGGCCTCCTCCGGCGCGGCGCTGGCCAGCGTCTGCGCTTGTTGTCGCGAAGTGGGCGGCCACGGCCAAATATGGACCTCGCTGTCTTCGCGGGCGAATTCGAAGACATCCAGCAGCGTCTGCTGTTCTTCCTGGCTGCGGTACAGCGCCTCCAGGCGCAGATAGTTGGTTTCCGGATTGAAGGCGTCGCCGGCCGGCAGTTGGGTGGTGACGGCTTCGATCCGATCGATCTCGCCGATGGTGGCGAGATAGCGGATGAAGGAAGACGGGTCCATGCCGTTGCGCAACATGTCCGGGCCGAAGCGCAGCGACAGCAGCCACTGCTCCGGCTTTTGCGCGTCGGGCGCGGCCGGAGGTTCGGATGGGGCCGCTGCTGGCGGCGCTTCCGGGGGCGGGGTTGTTTCCGCCGCATCCTGAGCCGCGGCGCCGCCGGCCGCGCGGTTGTAGGCGATCAGTTCGTCCAGCAGTTCGGTGTCGGCGAAGCGCTCCAGGCTGTCCTTGGCCGCCAGCGCGGTGAGCATCTCCTTGACGTGGTCGTGGCAGCGCAGCAGCAGGCCGGTCAGCATATCGTCCAGCCGCAGGGCGCCGTCGCGCAGCAGGTCCAGCACGTTTTCCACTTCATGGGTGAAGCCGACGACGATGTCCAGACCAAACAGCCCGGCGGAACCCTTGATGGTGTGCATGGAGCGGAACAGGGCGTTCAGCTGTTCCGTGGTGGTGGAGTCGGCCTCCGCGTCCAGCAGGATGCTTTCCATCTCCCCCAGCAGATCGTTGGACTCTTCGAAGAAGGTTTGCAGCGCCAGTTCAAGATCCATGCGCGGCCTCTTCCAATGAGAGCTCGCCTTGCAGGCCGACGAGTCGTATGAAGTCCTGAGAGGCCGGGCTGGGGGCGATGAAGCGCAACGCGACGCCCTTGCGCAGGCTTTCCCGGCGCAGCCACAGCAGCACCTGGGCGATGGCGCAGTCCAGTTCTCCGACACAGGACATATCCAGCTCGATGGCGGCGTGGCCGGTCAGGGCTGCGTGAAGCTGCTGATGCAGTTCCGCCGCCTGGTAAATGGTTTGTTCTCCGCTGAGCGTCAGTTGGAAAACGTCGGCGGACAGTGTGGCGGGCGCGCCGTCTCGGGCGTCTGATTTTTTGCGGGTGCGCGGCATGTCGGGCTCCCGTTCAGGGCAGGATCAATTTGGAAACGGCGGTTAACAGCACCGGCGGCTGAAATGGTTTGACCACCCAGGCTTTGGCGCCGGCGGCCTTGCCTTCCTGCTTCTTTTCCTCGGAGGATTCCGTGGTCAGCATGATCACCGGAGTGAATTTGTAATTAGGATGGACCTTGATATTGCGCAGCAAGGCGATGCCGTCCATCAGCGGCATGTTCACATCGGAGACGATCAGATGGACTTTGCGTCCGTCCAGCACATCCAGCGCCTCCTGGCCGTTGCCGGCCTCCAGCACCTCATAGCCCGCGCCGGCAAGCGTCATGCGCACCACCTGTCGCAGGCTGGCCGAATCATCGACGATGAGTATGGTTTTGGCCATCGGAAGCGTTCCCCGGATCAAAAAAAGGTGATGTTGTTTTGGTTATTGCCCGATTCAGTCTTGTCGCTGCTGTGCAGGACGCGCTGCTCATGGGTGGTATAGCTGTTTTTCAAGGCCTCTAGCCAGGCTGCCGTGTCCGGCGGCGTCGGCCGCTGTTCGGTATCGATCAGCGCCTGGCTGAAGACGCTTTCCAGCCGGCGCATGTCGTTTTGCACTCCGCTGAGGATTTGATCCACCCTATCCTGGAATTGCAGTTGCACCAGAATATCTTCCAGCGCCTGCTGCAAGGATTGAGACTGAGCGGCCTCTTCGTCCTGCATGGCTTCTTTATCCTGGGCGGCCGGGTCGGCGGGGTTTAGCGGCGCATGCGGCCGCAGCGGCTCGTGCGCCATCTGCGCCAGGCTGTCCATCGCCTTGTCGATCTGGTTTTGCAAGCGGGACAGTTGCTCCAGCGTATCGCTGCCCAGTTGTTCCATGCTTTGCTCGCCGTCCAGCTGGCGGCCGCTGATCAGACTACGCACCAGGTTTTGCAGGGTATTGGCCGATTGGCCCAGTGTGTGCAGATGGATGGCGAGGTCGGTTTGCTGCCGGGTGGCGTTTTGCAAGAGCTGCAGCATGTGCTTGAGCCGGCTTTCCGCTTGCGCCAGCGCCGCTTGGTCGGTGTGCTCGCCGGGTTTGGGCACCGCGCCGCCGACTTGGCGCAAGATGCCGTCAAAGCGCAGGGTCAACCGATTGGCGGCGTCGTCCATTTGTTCCTTGCCCAAGGAGATGTGGCCGGCCCACAGCGGGAGCAAGGCGCAAACATGGCTGGCGAAGCCTTGCCAGTAGGCGTCGGGGTTCGGCGTCTGCTCCGCGGCGTCGACCGGAGAGGGCCAGCTCAGTGCCAGCGCCAGCGCGGCGGAGCTGAGCGCCAGCCCGGCCCAGAGCAGGGCATGCCCCCAAAACAGCCAGCACAAGACGCCGCCATTGATGGCCAGACCCAGCAGCAGGCGGTTTCTTGGCGTCAGAGGCGGGAGCAGAGCCATGTCGATTAACCGGAATAGAAAAAAGTCATACCTTTTTTGTAGTTGTTGGTTTTTTCTTATGCAAACGGCCGGCGCGGCCAAGCCGCTTGCTTAGGCAATAAAAAAGCCTCCGTGAAGGAGGCTGGCAGGGTGGAAACAGAAGCGCTTCTCAGCCGGGGAACAGCAGCGGATTCACCCCGCTGCGGGCAAAGCCGCGCTGCTCCAGCTGCTGATCCAGCGCCAGCGAGGCCAGGTCATCGGCTGCCGGCTCGGCGTTCAGGTCCTTGTCCAGCGCCAGGATCTTCAGGTAGCTGCCGCAGTCGCCGCAGCTTTCGCCTCGCACCGCGGCCTGCTGGCTGTCGCCTTGCTCCAGCGACCAGTAGCCGATGTCGCGCGTGGCTTCGCAATTGCTGCACTTGGCGCGCACCAGATGCCATTCGCTCTCGCACAGGCTGCAATGCAGATAGCGCAGGCCGGACTCGTTGCCGAGGCGCACCACGCTGGCCACCGGCGGCATCGCGCACACCGGGCACAGATGGCGGGCGTCGTCCGGTTCGGCCACCGCCGTCACCTGCAACTGCGCGGCCAGCTGGCTGAAGTAGACCGACAGCGCCGCCCACAGCAAGGGCGCGCGCGCCGAGCCAACCGCGGCGAAATCGCCGTCGAGCAGCGCGCGGGCGGCGCTTTCCAGCGCCGCGTCGTTCGCTTGTTCCAACTCGCGCGCTACTTCGCCGGCGGGGCCGGGCAGGGCGGCTAGCTCCGCGCACAGCGCGCGCAGCAGATCGCGCCAGACCGGATCGCGCGGCCAGGCGGCGGCGCCCAGCGGCGGCAGGCCGTGCTCGGCGCAATGATGGAAGTAGTCGCCGCGCGGCGGCAGCGTCACCGGCTGTTCGCGCACCAAGCGGTGCTGCGCGGCGGCGACGCGGGCGGCGAATGCCAGATAGGCCGCCATCGGGTGGCCGTCGGCCAGCGTTGTCAGGCGCTGGCTGCGGGCCAGATAACGTTCGGCGGGCTGGGGCAGCAACAACGGCGGGATCTCTCCCGCCGTGGTTTGCAGCCGGCCAGCCTCGTCCAGAGGGACGATGCGTATGCTCATGGCTTGTTCTTGTCTCCGGTCATTTCACGATACCAACGCGGATGATGCTTCTTGGCCCAGGCGTGGGTGACCACGCCTTCCACCATCGCCCGTATCGTGCCGCGCACCCAGATGGCGGCGTAGACGTGGACGATGATGCCGGCGATCAGGATCAGCGCGCTCCAGGCGTGCAGGAGCAGCGCCACGCGTATCACCGGGATGGGGAAGTACATCGCGAAGTACGGCCGCCACATGATGAAGCCGGTGCACACCAGCACCAGCATGCAGCCGGTCATTAGCCAGAACATGCCTTTTTGGCCGCCGTTGTACTTGCCGATGTCGCCGACCTCATGACCGGACAGCACCGACTTCACCGCCATCATCCACTTCACGTCTTCCTTGTCCAGGAAGTTGTGATGCCAGTAACGCAGGAACTGGCGCGCGAAGCCGAGGAACATCAGCACCCCGACGAAGGGATGGATGATGCGCGCCAGCTGCGGCGTGCCGAACACGCCGGTCAGCCAGAAGAAGGCCGGGTAAAAGAAGGCCAGGCCGGAAATCGCCAACAGCACGAAGCACACCGCCACGATCCAGTGGTTGACGCGTTCCGCCGCGCTGTAGCGCTTGATCAGCTTTTCCTTGCTCATGCCTGTTCCTCCTCTTCCTCTTCCGCCTTATTGGGGCCGACGCCGATGTAGTGGAAGAAGCCGAATAAGACCGAAGCCGCCAGGCCGATGGTGGACAGCGGCTTGAGGATGCCCTTCCACAGGCTGACCACCGGGCTGATCTTGGGATCCTTGGCCAGGCCGGAATACAGCTCCGGCTTGTCGGCGTGGTGCAGCACGTACATCACGTGAGTGCCGCCCACGCCTTCCGGATCGTACAGCCCGGCGTTGGCGTAGCCGCGGGTCTTCAGCTCTTCCACCCGCTCGTGCGCGTAGGTCTGCATATCGGACTTGGTGCCGAAGCGGATGGCTCCGGTGGGACAGGTCTTCACGCAGGCCGGCTCCTGGCCCACCATCACCCGGTCGGAGCACAAGGTGCATTTATACGCCTTGTTGTCCTTCTGATTGATGCGCGGGACGTTGAACGGACAGCCGGAGATGCAATAGCCGCAGCCGATGCAGTGCTCGGACTGAAAGTCCACGATGCCGTTGGCGTACTGGATGATGGCACCCGGCGACGGACAGGCCTTCAGACAGCCCGGATCGGCGCAGTGCATGCAGCCGTCCTTGCGGATCAGCCACTCCAGCTTGCCGCTTTCTTCCACCTCGCTGTAGCGCATCACCGTCCAGCTGTGGGCGGTGAGATCGGCCGGGTTGTCGTAGACGCCGACGTTGCTGCCCACTTCGTCGCGGATGTCGTTCCACTCCGAGCAGGCCACCTGGCAGGCCTTGCAGCCGATGCAGGTGGACACGTCGATCAGCTTGGCCACCTCGGCCTTGTAATCGCGCACCACCGGCGGCTGGGTGGGGCTGGCGGAGCGGCGCTGGATATCTTGCGATTGCAGTGACATGGTCGCTCCTTATACTTTCTCGACGTTGACCAGGAAGGACTTGAATTCCGGGGTCTGGGTGTTGGCGTCGCCGACAAACGGCGTCAGCGTGTTGGCGCTGAAGCCTTTCTTGGCCACTCCTTCATAACCCCAGTGAATCGGAATCCCGACCTGGTGCACCGTCTTGCCGCCCGACTGCAGCGCGCGGATGCGCTTGGTCACCACCGCCTTGGCCTTGATATAGCCGCGCTTGGACGACACTTTCACCGTGTCGCCGTGGGCGATGCCTTTCTCCTTGGCCAGCGCCTCGCCGATTTCCACGAACTGCTCCGGCTGGGCGATCGCGTTCAGCCGCGCGTGCTTGGTCCAGCCGTGGAAGTGCTCGGTCAGCCGGTAAGTGGTGGCCGCGTACGGGAAGGCGTCGTGCTTGCCCATCTGTTCGCGGTCCGCGGCGAACACCCGCGCAGCCGGATTGGACACCACCTTGGGATGCAGCGGGTTGGTGCCCAGCGGCGTTTCGAACGGCTCGTAGTGCTCGGGGAACGGGCCTTCCGCCATCTTGTCGAGCGCGAACAGCCGCCCCAGGCCCTCGGCCTGCATGATGAAGGGGCCCATGGCGCTGCCGGGCGGCTCGTCGGCCTTGAAGTCAGGCACGTCCACGCCCACCCATTTTTCGCCGTTCCACTTGATCAGCGTCCGCTTCTTGTCCCACGGCGTGCCGTCCGGCTTACAGGAAGCGCGGTTGTACAGCACGCGGCGGTTGGCCGGCCACGCCCAGGCCCAGCCCAGAGTGTTGCCCAGCCCGGACGGGTCGCTGTTGTCGCGGCGCGCCATCTGGTTGCCGGCCTGGGTCCAGCTGCCGGCGAAAATCCAACAGCCGGACGCGGTGCTGCCGTCCGCCTGCATCAGGGCGAAGCCGGACAGCAGCTCGCCTTTCCTGGCCAGGAACTGTCCCGGGTTCTTTGGATCCGGGATGTCCGCCAGCGCCTTGCCGTTGAGCTCCTTGGCCAGTTCTTCCGGCTTGGGCTCGTGCGGGTTGCCGTAAGCCCAGGACAGGCTCATGATGGCCTCGGCGTTCTTGCCGCCATCCTTGGCGTACTGCGCCTTCAGGCGGGTGAAGATGCCGGCCAGGATTTCCGCGTCGGTGATGGCTTCGCCCGGCGCGTCCGCGCCTTTCCAGTGCCATTGCAGCCAGCGGCCGGAGTTGACCACCGCGCCGTCTTCCTCGGCGAAACAGGTGGTGGGCAGGCGGAACACCTCGGTCTGGATCTCCGCGGTCTTCACATCGTTCTGTTCGCCGTGGTTTTTCCAGAAGGTGGAGGTGTCGGTGGCCAGCGGGTCCATGATCACCAAGTACTTCAGCTTGGAGAGCGAAGACACCACCTTGTTCTTGTCCGGGAAAGCCAGTACCGGGTTGAAGCCCTGACAGAAATAGCCGTTGATCTTGCCCTGGTGCATCAGCTCGAAGTACTGCAGCACGTCGTAGCTCTTGTCCCACTTGGGCAGCCAGTCATAGCCCCACTGGTTGTCGGCGGTGGCCTTGTCGCCCCACATCGCCTTCATCAGCGAGATGAAGAACTTGGGATAGTTCTGCCAGTAGTTCATCTGCCCGTCGGCCAGCGGCTTGCTGGTGTACTTGGCCAGATAGGCCTCCAGCGTGGGCTCTTTCTCCGAGGGCATGTTCAGATAGCCCGGCAAGCTGGTGGACAGCAGGCCGATATCGGTCAGACCCTGGATGTTGGAGTGGCCGCGCAAGGCGTTGACCCCGCCGCCGGCCATGCCCATATTGCCCAGCAGCAGCTGGATCATCGCCATGGTGCGGATGTTCTGCGAACCGATGGAGTGCTGCGTCCAGCCCAGCGCGTACAGGAAGGAGGTGGTCTTGTCGTGGGCGCCGGTTTCCGCCAGGTATTCGCATACCTTGAGGAAGGCGTCCTTGGGTGTGCCGCACAGGGTTTCCACCATTTCCGGCGTATAGCGGGCCACGTGGTCGCGCATCAGATTGATTACGCAGCGCGGGTCGGACAGGGTGTCGTCGCGCTTGGCCATGCCCTTGTCGTCCAGCTGGTAAGTCCAGGTGGATTTGTCGTAGCTGTGCTTCTCCGCGTTGTAGCCGGAGAACAGGCCATCGTCGAACTTGAAGTCCGGGTTCACCAAGAGCGCGGCATTGGTGTAGGCCAGCGTGTATTCCTTATTGTACTTGCCGGTTTGCAGCAGGTAGCGGATCACGCCGGACAGGAACGCAATGTCCGTGCCGGTGCGGATGGGGGCGTAATAATCCGCCACCGAGGCCGTGCGGGTGAAGCGCGGATCAATGACGATCAGCTTCGCCTTGTTGCGGGTCTTGGCTTCAATCGCCCAGCGGAAACCCACCGGGTGCGCCTCGGCCGCATTGCCGCCCATGACGACAATGAGGTTGGCGTTCTTGATGTCGACCCAATGGTTTGTCATGGCACCGCGACCAAATGTTGGGGCAAGACTTGCCACCGTTGGTCCGTGTCATACACGCGCCTGGTTGTCGACCGCCAGCAGCCCCAGGCTGCGGGTGAATTTGTGGGTGAGCCAGCCGGCCTCGTTGCTGGACGCGGATGCGGCCAGGAAGCCCGTGGTCAGCCAACGGTTGACGGTGACGCCATCGGCGTTTTTCTCGACAAAGTTGGCGTCGCGGTCGCGCTTCATGTGGGCGGCGATGCGCTCGAAGGCTTCGTCCCAGCTGATGCGTTTGAATTCGTTGGAGCCCGCTTCGCGCACTTCGGGGTAGCGTAGGCGGTTGGGGCTGTGGATGAAGTCGATCAGGCCGGCGCCCTTGGGACAGAGCGCGCCGCGATTGACCGGGTGGTCCGGATCGCCTTCAATGTGGAAAATATCGGCTTTGGCGTTCTTGGCGCCGTCGCCCAGGCTGTACATCAAGATGCCACAGCCCACCGAACAGTATGGACAGGTATTCCGGGTTTCCGTCGCGCGCATCAATTTATAGCTGCGCGTGTCGGCCAGCGCGGTTTCGGGCATGAAGCCCAGGGTCGCGATGGTGGTGCCTGCCATGCCGCCGGCGCAGAGCTTGAAAAACTGCCGTCTGCTGACTTGCATGGGTTTGTCTCCTTGGTATGAACCTGGCGCCCTTGACCCACCAAGGGCGCATTGCTCACTCACAGCGGAAAATCTATTATCGCCCTAGGTATCAATTAGTACAAACTATTGCAGCTGATGGCAGGCCAAATTCTATGAAAAAAAATGAAGCGCTGGAGCATGCGGCGCTTGAGCTGGGCATTCTAGATTGCCGCGATGGCGGCGCTCAGGCCAGGCAAGACTGGGTGGCGGTGGAAACCCCGGTGGCGCTGGTGTACAACGGCCTGTCCCACGTGGTGATGATGGCCAGCCCGATGGCGCTGGAAGACTTCGCGCTCGGTTTTAGCCTGGCCGAAGGCATCATCGTCCATCCGGGCGAGATCTACGGCGTCGACATCCTTCCGGGCGAGCGCGGGGTGGAGGTCCATATCGAGCTGGCTTCGGCCCGGTTCATGGCCCTGAAAGAACGCCGCCGCCAACTGGCCGGGCGCACCGGCTGCGGCTTGTGCGGCGTGGAGCAGTTGGCCGAAATTCACCGGCCGCTGCCGCCGCTGCCGGTTACTCAAAGCTTTAGCCTGGACGCGCTGGCGCGCGCCTTGCCGGCCTTGCAGCAGGCGCAAAGCCTGTCCCAGGCCACCGCCTGCGCCCACGCCGCCGGCTGGGTGACGCCGCAGGGCGAACTCCTACATCTTAGCGAGGACGTGGGCCGCCACGTGGCGCTGGACAAGCTGATCGGAGCGCGCGCGCGCCAAGGCTGGCGCGACGGCGCCGCCGTCGTCACCAGCCGCGCCAGCTATGAAATGGCGCAGAAGGCCGCCGCCGCCGGCATCGAGATATTGATAGCGATGTCTGCGCCCACTTCGCTGGCGGTGGAGATGGCCGCGCGCTACGGCCTGACCTTGATCGGCTTCGCCGGCCGCGGCCGCGCCAATCTCTATAGTTGTCCCGAACGTTTGCGCATGTAATCCAACAGAAATAATCTGCCAGTAAACGGCATGGCCGCCGTGGATTGATGCCGGCAAGCACTGCAGCGCCGGCAGCTTGCGCCGCGATGCTCCGGCAGGGGCGGGCGGCTGGTTTTGCAATGCAATATCGGCGGTGAATTCCGTCTTGCAATTCTTGGCAAGTTGGGGTCAGAATCGAAGCTCGACATTTCAACCCTTTCGAATATAAGAAACAAGCATGGCACTCATCGTACAAAAGTACGGCGGCACTTCGGTTGGAACCACCGAACGGATCAAGAACGTTGCCCGCCGTGTCGCCAAGTGGAAGTCGCAGGGACATGATGTCGTGGTGGTGGTGTCCGCCATGAGCGGCGAAACCAACCGCCTCATCGCCCTGGCAAAGGAGATTCAGGACTATCCGGACCCGCGCGAGCTGGACGTGGTGGTATCCACCGGCGAGCAAGTCACCATCGGCCTGCTGGCCATGGCGCTGAAGGAAATCGGCGTGCCGGCCAAGAGCTACTGCGGCTGGCAAGTGAAACTGGTCACCGACAACGCCCACACCAAGGCCCGCATTCAGGAGATAGACGACGCCGCGATGCGCTCCGACCTCAATGAAGGCCGCGTCGTCATCGTCGCCGGCTTCCAGGGCGTGGACGAGGACGGCGACATCACCACGCTGGGCCGCGGCGGCTCGGACACCTCCGCCGTGGCGCTGGCCGCCGCGCTGAAGGCCGACGAATGCCAGATCTACACCGACGTGGACGGCGTTTACACCACCGATCCGCGCGTGGTGCCGGAAGCGCGCCGCCTGAAGACCGTCACTTTCGAGGAAATGATCGAAATGGCGTCCTTGGGCTCCAAGGTGCTGCAAATCCGCTCGGTGGAGTTCGCCGGCAAGTACAAGGTTCGTTTGCGCGTGCTCTCCAGCTTCGAAGACGAAGGCGAAGGCACCCTGATTACGTATGAGGAAGATGAAAGCATGGAAAAGGCCGTTGTCGCAGGCATCGCATTTGACCGTAACGAAGCGCGCATCAACGTCAAGGGCGTGCCGGACAAGCCTGGCATCGCCTACCAGATTCTGGGGCCGATCGCCGATGCCAATATCGAAGTGGACATGATCATCCAGAACGTGGGCGAAAACGGCGCGACCGATTTCTCCTTCACCGTGCCGCGCGGCGAATTCCAGCGCGCGCTGACCATCCTGCGCGAAGTGCAGACCCATATCGGCGCCGCCAAGATCGACGCCGACGACAAGGTGGCCAAGATTTCCATTGTGGGCGTGGGCATGCGTTCGCACTGCGGCATCGCCTCCACCATGTTCCGCACTCTGGCGGAAGAGGGCATCAACATCCAGATGATCTCCACCTCGGAAATCAAGGTATCGGTGCTGGTGGACGAGAAGTATCTGGAGCTGGCGGTTCGCGTTTTGCATAAAGTTTTTGGACTGGACCAGCCGGCGTAAATAATTTCGGATTCACGCTTGACAGAGGGCGCAGCGCTAATTAATATGGCGCTCTCTGAACGGAGAAATGGCCGAGTGGTCGAAGGCACTTCCCTGCTAAGGAAGCATACGGGCTTAAACCTGTATCGAGGGTTCGAATCCCTCTTTCTCCGCCAGTCAGCGCACCCGTAGCTCAGTTGGATAGAGTATCTGGCTACGAACCAGAGGGTCGGGCGTTCGAATCGCTCCGGGTGCGCCACTTGATGTCCCTATAGTTTAGCGGTTAGAACACCGCCCTTTCACGGCGGTAGCCGGGGTTCGATTCCCCGTGGGGACGCCAGATTCAGAAAAGCCCATCGCGCAAGCGGTGGGCTTTTTGCATTGCGCCGTTGCTTTGAGCGCAGGCGGCGGCAGGCCGCCCGCGCGGATCGGCGCAGGCCGTCTGGCTCAGAACTTGTGGTTCAACTCAACCCACCACTGGCGGCCATAGGGCAGATAACTGCCCACCGGGTAGTAAGGCCAGCCGCTGGTGTCGTCGCGCTTGATGGTGTCCAGCACATTGTTGACGATAAGCCCCACCGACGTCCGCTTGTTCCACTGGTACTGAGTGCTGAAATTGGCCAGCACCGTGGGCGTCAAATTGCCGGAGCCGTTGGCTTTGGGGATCTTGCCGTAGCGGGTCAGCAGCACGGTGGACGACCACGGGCCGATGTCCCAGCTCAGGCTGGTGTCCAGCTTGTCCGGCCAATCGGTGTTTTCCGGGTCGTTCAACATATTCTTTTCCGCATCGCCGGCAAACTGCTGGTAAGTGTGCTTCAACACCTTGGTGTAATTGGCTTTCAGCAGGAAGCCGCCCCAGTTGGCGGTTCTCCAGCGCAGCTTGCCGGCGATGTCGAAACCGCTGGTGCGCTCGCTGGCGGCGTTGATCGGGTTGACCACGATCTGCTTGACCGCGCCCGGGTTGATCAGCGCGCTGTCGGGATTGCGCTGCACTCGGCGCAGAGTGTCCTGGCACAGCTGGGACGACGCGTCCAGCATGCCGGCGCGGCATAGCGCCTCGTCGCGCAGCAGCTTGTCGCCGCTCAGGTCGGTGACCAGATCATTGATGGCGATGTCCCAGTAATCCACCGAAATATCCGCGCTGCTGCTGGGCGACCACACAAAGCCGAAGCCGTAGGACTTGCCGTTTTCCGGTTTCAGTTCGGCGTTGCCGTTCTTCACGTAATCCGCGCCCGGCGACATGCTCTTATAGTCGCAGCTAGCCAGCGGCTGGCCGGCCTGGGCGCAACGCCAGTAATCGGTGCTGGACGAGTAATAGCCGCGGCTCTGGGTCAGGAACAGGTAATTCATGTCCGGCGCGCGGAAGCTGGTGGCGTAACTGCCGCGCAGCAGCAGCGTGTTCAGCGGCCGGAACTCCAGGCCGGCGCCGTAAGTGAACTTGCCGGCGCTGCTGTCCGGCAGCTGGTAGCGGTCGTAGCGGCCGGACAGCGTCAGGTTCAGCTGCTTGAACACCGGGATGTACAGCTCGCCGCCCGCCGCCTGGCGCGAGCGGGTGCCGCCGGCGTGCGCGGCCGGCGAAGTATTGTAGAAAGCGCCCTGATTGATCAGCGGGTCCGGATCGTTGCTGAAGCCCTGGCTGCCCCATTCCAGCGTGCCGGCCAGCTTCACCGCGCCGGCCGGCAGCTTGAACAACTCGCCGCTGCCGCTCAGGCTCAGCGCCTGCAACCAGGATTTGTTCTGGCTCACCGAGCGCCCGGCGATGCTGTCGAACTCCGCCTGGCTCAGCCGACGGTTGAACGGCCCGGACGACGGCGCGTAAATCGGCACCCCCTTGGCGTCCACGCCCTGCTGCTGGCCCAGGAAGAAGCTGTCCGCATTGGCCAGCAGCCGCGGCGCGATGTTCTGGCTGGTGTAGATCGACGCGTTGTAAGCGGCTTCGTAACTCCAACTGCTGTCCGGCACCGCGCCGCGCAGGCCGAAGGTCAGGTTGGCCGCCACATCGTCCCACTTGCGGTTGTAGCGGCTGGCGCCGCCCATCTCCTCCGGCGATAGCAGCCGGCTCCAGGCCTCGTAGCGGCCGCTGTTCTGGTTGAGGAAATAGCCGCCGTTGCCGCCGGCTGAGGTCCAGCTGGGGCCGCGGGTATTGTTTTCGCTGTGGTTGAAGGCCAGCAGCGCGTCGCCGAACAGCTCCAGGTGATCGTTGAGCGCGTAATTCAGGCTCAGATAGCCGTTCTGGCTCTGGTTGGCGGTCTGCACCGTCCAGTACGAGGCCTTGGCCAGCGGGCTGGCGCAAACATTGGTCTTGCTGGTGCGGTAGGCGCGCACGCTGCCGGCGTACAAGCCGCCCAGCTCGCCGCAAGCCGCGCCGGGATCGATGAACTTGCCGGTCTTCACATCCTTCTGCGACCACACCGTGGTGGGCGCCGCGCCGTTGACGGTGTTGTCCGCCATGAAGCCGCGCTGGCGCGACCAGATCGGGTTGCGTTGGCTCAACTCCAGCGCGTAGACCAGGTTCAGCTTGTCCCAGCTCTTGCCGCCGCTCAGCTGCAGGCGCAGGTTTTCGCCGCCGTGATGCTCGCTGCCGCCGGCCTTGACGTTGACCGTGGTGCCGTCGGCCTTCTTTTTCAGGATCACATTGACCACGCCGGCGATGGCGTCCGAGCCGTAAATCGCCGACGCGCCGCCGTTGAGCACCTCGATGCGCTCTATCATCGCCGCCGGGATATTGGCCAGATTGACGAAGTTGACCGAACCCTCGTAAGCCACCGGGTAATCTGCGATGCGGCGGCCATTGAGCAAGGTCAGCGTATGGTTGGGCCCCAGCCCGCGCAGGCTGATGGCGTTGGCGGCCGGAGTGAAGGTATTGCCGAAATCCGCGCCCTGAGTGAAGCCGGTGTTCTGCGCCAGATTGTTCAGCGCGTCGTAGACATTGGTGTAGCCCTGTTTTTCGATATCGGCGCCGGTCAGCACCGTGACCCCGGTGGCGCCTTCCTTGCCGGCGCGCGCAATGCGCGAACCGGTGACGGTGACGCTGTCCAGCGTGTTGCCGCTGTCGGCCAGCGCCGGCAAGGCTTGCCCTGCCAAGGCCAGTGCCAGCGCGGAGAGAGTGAAATGTGGATATGCCATCGCGGAACGCCGGCTGAGCCGGCCCTTTCTTGATTTTGGAAAACAAAATCTAGCACGATTGCATATATGTTAAAAATCTGGAAAATTAGATTGTTATTCAAATTGAGAATAATGTGATTGGAAGGATTGTGGGGGAGGGGATTTGGGGAGGAGGGGCAGGGGGCGGGGCTATGAGGACAGCGGGTGCAGCTGTCGCGGGCTTGCGTCGGCTCAGCCCTGGCGCGCTTTGGCTTTTTGGTAGGCTTGGTTCTTGTCGCGATGTCCGATAGCCACCACGATGATGATGATTTTGCCGTCGTCCACCTCATAGACCAGCCGGTATCCGGTCTGACGCAGCTTGATCTTGTAGCAGCCTTCCAGGCCATGCAGCTTGGCGGCAGGGTTGTGCGGATGCTCGGCTCGTTCTCTCAGTTTCTTGGCAAACTGCTGTCGGATTGATGGGTCCAACTTTCGCCATTCCTTCTCCGCATCCACCCGGAAGACAATTTCATAGCTCATCCAGGTCCACCTTGACAGTGGGCTGCTGCCGACGTTCCAACACCAGCTTTGTGTCCTCAATGTCTTCAAGCAGGCTCATCATGCGTTCGTACTGGGCGGCAGGGACAAGATAGGCCTCTGGGCGGTTGTGATTCAGGATCACCACCGGATGCCCTGCGGCCTCGCGCATGATGCCGGCAAAATTGCGCTTGAGCTCGGTGACGCTGACGGCCACATCGGCAAGTACCAAGTCCATAATTTCTCCCTAGTCAATGTCAATTTAGATGCCTAATATAGCATTGATTTTGTTGTGGAGAACTACCTGTCCGGCAGTGAACTAGAGCCGGCAGGCCCCACTCACCTCTTGAGATTTCTAAGCTGCCCATCCGGCAGAGAACTCCCGGCGCTCCGATCAATCAGCCGCCCGCCTTTTCTAAGCTGCCTATCCGGCAGAGAACATAGTCGGCCTCGTCGATGATCAGCGGCCGCTTTTCTAAGCTGCCTATCCGGCAGAGAACGCGAACTGGATACAGCGGACGCCCACCGCGCTTTTCTAAGCTGCCTATCCGGCAGAGAACCTGAAGCAGCCGCAGCGGCATTTCTAAGCTGCCTATCCGGCAGAGAACGGGCCGTCGCGGCGCCGCGCTTCGATATCAATTTTCTAAGCTGCCCATCCGGCAGAGAACGGCGGCTAGCGTGGTAAGCGTGGACTGGTTGATTTCTAAGCTGCCCATCCGGCAGAGAACACCATACGTCCGTTTCTCGGACTTCTTTCTGTTTTCTAAGCTGCCCATCCGGCAGAGAACCAGAGGCCGGACGGCCACGCTTCTTAGGCTCATTTCTAAGCTGCCCATCCGGCAGAGAACCAGGCATCGGCGCCGCCTGGGCGGTCACAATTTTTCTAAGCTGCCCATCCGGCAGAGAACCCGATAATTCGGTTCAGCATCGCGCCGAACTTTTTCTAAGCTGCCCATCCGGCAGAGAACGCCGCCGCCGAAGCGCTGAAGTTTTCTTCTGCTTTCTAAGCTGCCCATCCGGCAGAGAACAATCCTCACCCGCGCCCATGCCGACAGGGCAGTTTCTAAGCTGCCCATCCGGCAGAGAACTCGTAGCTGTCGTGCTCCATCATCTCGTTAGCTTTCTAAGCTACCCATCCGGCAGAGAACTCTGCCGGATGGCGGTGATACTTGTCTGTTAATTTCTAAGCTACCCATCCGGCAGAGAACGTTTCCAGTCACCGTCTGGGCTGATGGAAAACATTTCTAAGCTACCCATCCGGCAGAGAACATAGTCAAATGCAGCAATGTGGAGCAGGCTGTTTTCTAAGCTACCCATCCGGCAGAGAACAGCTCTTCGCAGTTCTCGGCCCAGTCCATTTCTTTCTAAGTTACCCATCCGGCAGAGAACCCATGCAGTTCTCCATGCGGGGTTTCCGGAATTTTCTAAGCTACCCATCCGGCAGAGAACACTCCCAGCGAAAAGCCCCAGCGTACTGACCATTTCTAAGCTACCCATCCGGCAGAGAACGAGCTGGAAGTCACGGAACGGCCCGAACTGGTTTTCTAAGCTGCCCATCCGGCAGAGAACAGTGCCGTGCCATCCTGTACCGAGCGCCAGATTTTCTAAGCTGCCCATCCGGCAGAGAACCGGGAAGCTATCGCCGGCGGCGACCATTTTACTTTCTAAGCTGCCCATCCGGCAGAGAACACCCGCGAAACCGCCACCGACAAGGAAAAGCATTTCTAAGCTGCCCATCCGGCAGAGAACCAAGCGCGTAGGCACAACGCCGGCCTCGTCCATTTCTAAGCTGCCCATCCGGCAGAGAACTGGACATCCGCATTCTGGATCACCTGGTCGTTTTTCTAAGCTGCCCATCCGGCAGAGAACTCGAGGGTTTCCCGACGCCGGCGCCCTTCCCATTTCTAAGCTGCCCATCCGGCAGAGAACAATTCATGCCGAGGCGCAATGCTGGCCGGCAATTTCTAAGCTGCCCATCCGGCAGAGAACTGGAAAACAATTGATGACATGATTATGCAACTTTTCTAAGCTGCCCATCCGGCAGAGAACTCAGGCGTACGTCGATCAGTTGCTTGGCTTCAGTTTCTAAGCTGCCCATCCGGCAGAGAACTTACTGTTCCATCCTTCGGCGCGGTGCTGATCTTTCTAAGCTGCCCATCCGGCAGAGAACTTGGCGCTGACAGCATCCTGTTTCGCCTTGGTTTTCTAAGCTGCCCATCCGGCAGAGAACCCGGCCAGTTAGCGGTCGAGGTCGATACCAGCTTTCTAAGCTGCCCATCCGGCAGAGAACGTGACATTGGCAGGACTAGACAAATTGCAAGATTTCTAAGCTGCCCATCCGGCAGAGAACTGCCAAAAATCCATCTCGCGGTTTCTCGTTACTTTCTAAGCTGCCCATCCGGCAGAGAACCGGAAGACCCGTGCCGCCGCGTGGTGGTGATGTTTCTAAGCTGCCCATCCGGCAGAGAACTAGAGCCTTTCCCCCGCAAACCCGCGCCAGCGGGGGAAAGCATCGCTTTCCCCAATAAAAACCCTTTTCTCGCACCCCGCGCCAAGCCCTTGATTTAATAGGCTTGGCGGCGGGGCTTGGAAAAAAGGGTCAGAACCACGGCACGGTGGCGTCGGGGCTGAGGCCGAAGGTGTTGAAGCGACCGCTGCGGGTGGCTGGGGCCGGACGTTGCTCGATGTGCAACTGGTAGCGCTGGCCGGTGCTGGCGCTGTTGAGGGTGAGGAAGGGCAGGGTCAGCCGGCGGGCGGCGCTGTCCGGGAAGCGCCGCGCGGCCTCTTCCGCGCTGATGCCCAGCCGCCGCACCAGCCGGCGGCGTTCCTTGTCCGGATTGGTCTTGGCCTGCTTGCGCCGTACCTGCCAGGCCTCCGCCTGCGGCGGCACCGGCTGGATGGCGGCCAGCGCGATGTGGTCGCGCATGCCGCTGAGCCAGTCGCCGGCCATCAGCCGCTGCAAGGCGGCGTGGCCGCCGTGCAGGCGCAGGGTGTCGCCCAGCGCGGCGGCCGGGGCCGCGCGCGGGAAGCTGACGCCGATGTCGTCGCGGCCTTGCTCGCTCAGCGCGCGGTGCAGCTTGGCGAACAGCGCGTTCATTAGCAGCGTGGGCGCAAACTCCGGGTCCGGACGCAGCCGGATGTCCAGGTAATGATCCATGGCTTACTCCGCCGCGCCGAACACGCCGCCGCGGATCAGCGTGGCCAGCACAAAGTGCTGATCATGCGCCGTTGGGGCCTGGTCTTTCAGCACCCAGTTGTCCAGCAGGGTGTAGAAGTCGGACTTGGCCTTGGGCTGGCGGCAGGCCTTGCCCAGCGTGGTGACCGAGCCGTAGGGCTCTACGGCGATGGGGCCGAGCTGCTCGGCTTCCGGGTGCCAGTCGTCAATAGTGCGGATGGCGTTGCCCAGCTTCTGCGAGTGGATGGCGGCGATTTTCAGCGCGCCTTGCTCAATGGCGTACAGGGTCTTGCTCTTGTCGCCGCGGCCACGGTCCAGGATCAGTTCCTGCGACGGGAACACCTCCTGGCCGGCGCCCAGCCGCGCAAAGGCGGTGATCTGCAACAGCAGATGGCGCTGGCCGGCCAGGCCGGCGGCGATGGCGGCGGTCAGCTGTTCCAGCGCGGCGGCCTGGCTGCCGGGGTCGAAGTGGCGCAGGGACAGCGCCAGCGCGTCGAACTGCCATTGTTGCGCCGGCTGGCCTTGCTCCAGCAGCGCCACCCGCACCTCCACCTGCTCCGCGCCCACGCGGTTGCGCCACAGGAAGCGGCCGTTGGCCAGGTTGCAGGCGTAGCGGCGCGCCAGCTCGGCAAAGCCGTGGGCTTGCACATAGCCGGCCACGGTGGCGCGCAGCTTGGCCTGGTAGGCGCTGTCGTTGCAGGCGGACGGCGCGCCGACATTGCCCAGCACCCGCAGCGTGAAGCTGACTTTCAAGGTGTCCGCGTGGTGCGGCAGCGCGGCCACGTCCACGGTTTGCAGATTGGGGTTTTCAATCTGCGCGTCCAGCTTGGCCGGGTCCTGGTCCTTGGTCTTCAGGCGGTTGGAAATGGTGCCGCGCACGGATTTTTCGATGACTCTGACCGGCTCCCAGCCGGCGTGCTGCTCGCGCTGTTGCCAGTCGCCGGCGTGAAACAAGGCGTCGGATGGGTCCAGCTTGCGTTCAAAGGCCAATACGGTAGCGGTTTTCAGCGGTGCGGTGCTCATGGGGCTTCCTTTCTAGTCTTCTATGTCCAAGGTGGCGGCGTAATCATTGCGGCAGCGGTACAAGCCGCTGGCGGTGTCGTCATCGGCGTACCACAGCAGTTGGCTGACATCGTGCAAGCGGTGCGGGCTGACCCATTCGCCCAGCGAATACAGGCTTTCCACAAAGCGGAACGGCGTATGCATGTCGCGGGCGTTGGCCACGCGGCCGGCCGGGTAAAGCGGGGACAGCGCGCCGTAGCCCACCGGCATCGGCACCGTCCAGCCCTGGCTGTGGCCGCGTTGGCTGCGCCATTCCAGCGTGCGGCGCGGCTCGCCGCCGGCCGGGTCCGCTTGTTCCTGCCAGTGCGGCGCGTGGTTGATGCGGGACAGGTCCAGCCAGGCGTCGAAGGCGTCCGCCTGTGGCTGGCTGGCGCGCAGCGTGGCCAGATGGCTTTGCAGCAAGTCGTCGCGCGATACCAGCGCAAAGCCGGGCAGCAGGCTGCGCCGCAGTTGGCGGAATTCTTCGCGCCGCGTCGCCTCGTCCTCGTTCAAGGTCATCAGCAGCGGCGCGGGACGGCGGTGGCCGGGCAACGGCGGCGTCACGCTGCCGCCGGCAATGCGCATGCCGTGCAGGGTATCCGCCACTTGCTGCGCCAGTGCCGGCAGCTGCTCCCTGGGCGCGGCCAGCGCTTCGCCGGTGAGGCCGAACAGCAGGCTGATGTCCAAGTGGATGCGGCCTTCCTCCACGATGGCGGCGGTGCTGCCGTCCTTGTCCACCGGGTTGCGGCTGAGGTGGAAGCCCTGGGTGTAAGCGCCGCTGGTCTGCGCCTGGTAATGGTGGCAAACCACGCCCACCGCCTCGAACTGCAAATCCAGGCTGCCGGCCAGCTTGCGTTCCAGCGCCTGGGCCAGGCCGGTGAAGGCGGTGATGGCCGGAAAGCCCCAGGTGAAGGGGCTGGAAATGGCGTTGGCGTTTTGCACCCGCAGCCGGGGCACGCTCAGCAGGCCGGTGATCACGGGCAGGGTGCTCATGCTTGCTCCTTGGCCATGGCCGCCAGCTGGCGGCGGGTTTGATCGTGCTGGGCCTGCCAGCCCAGGTCCCCGGCCAGCTCCCGCGCCCAGTGGCGGAATTCCGCGTCGCCCATTTCCAGCGGGCTGGCGTCGAATTGCTGGTTCAGCCAGCGGCCGAAGCGCTTGGCCACGTCCAGCGGCCAGTCCTCGCCGTGCCAGCGCGCGGCAAAGTCCGCGTCGGTATCGGCGCGCCAGGGGTCCAGCCACAGCTGCTGGTATTCCGGCAGCCGGCAGCGCGCTTCCGCGCTCCAGCCGGGCGGCAGGCCCTCGTGCATTTCCTTGCCGAACAGCAGCAGTTCCTCTAGCAGCGCGTCGCTCAACTCGTCGCGGCGGTCGCGGGTGTCCATGATCTTGCGCGGCTGGCTTTCCAGAAAGGCGCGCAGCTGGCGGACCAGCCGGCGCACATCGTTGCGGCGGCCAAAACGCAGCAGCGCGTCTTCGGTATTGAGCGGTGGTTTCAGGCCCAGGCTCCGCCACTGCGGCGGCAAGGAAGCCAGCAGATAGTTATTGCCCTTGCGCTCGCTATTGAGCTGGGAAATATTCTGCGGCTTGGTGCCGCCCAGTTTCTGCACCGCCAGCTGCGGATAGTCGCAATAGCCGTGCGGATGATCGCGCTGTTCGCGGCGGGCCTGGCGCGCGGCCTTAGCGGCTTCGCCGAAGCGATGTTCCTGGATGGTTTGGTACAGCCGCTGCGCCAGCGCGCTGGGGTAGAGCGGGGCCAGCAGGTGGTAGTCCTCGTCCTTGGCCGGCTCGTAACCCACCAGCCAATACACTTGTTTGGCGCGGCTGTGGCTGGCGGCGTCCGCGCCGGCGTCGGTCAGCGCGGCGAAGGCGGCGATCCAGGCCTGCGCCTGCTCGGCGTCGTCGCTGAGCGCGGCGGCCAGGTCGGCGTCCTGCGCCAAGGCCAGGGCCAGCAGGCTTTGGCCGTCGTGCTGTTGCTTCAGAAACTTGTACACATCCAGCGCGGCGGCGTTGCCCACCACGTCATCGGCAAAATCCGCGCCCAGGCAGTGGCTGCCCACTTCGCGGCGCGCCGGCAGGGAGGAGGGTGGCGCGTACAGGTTGCTGCCGCGGGCGTCCGGGTGAACGGCTTTAAGGGTGTGAGTGGCGGCTTGCAGCTGGCCGGCGCGGCGGGCGGCGTCCGCCAGCCAGGCGGCGGGCTGGTGCTGGGCCAGCAGCGCTTCGCGCTTGGCGTCGTCGTCGGGGGCAAGCTTGTCCAGCTTGTCGTCGCGCCGTTGCCGGATGAAGCCGGCAATCAAGGCGCGTAGTGCGGTGGCGCGGGGCGTGAGGGTAGGGGGCATGGCTGTCCTTGGATCACAAAGTCAGGAACAAACAGCAACGCGGCCCCGGCGCTATTAGGCTGCCGGGGCCTTGGCTCGGTGCTTCATCGCATGCGCATCCTCCTGTTATGCAAGGGATTAGGATGGGTGTGGGTCCGGTCTTCCAACTTTGTCACGTGCTTGCGCAACACCAACCATACGCTAATTTTTTACCTAGTCAAACTGAATCATGCATTTATCGGTATGTGGTGTAGGTGACTTGTAACATCGGCGCCACTGCCGGTATAAGGCAGCTTAGAAATAGTCCAACTGAAACTTTCATTTCAGTTCTCTGCCGGATAGGCAGCTCAGACCGGCCGGCGCGCAAGCGACTGGCCTTTTTTTACGTCCATTCGCTTGGCATGCCGTCTGCCAGTGTGCCTGCGGCGGGATCGTATTGGAATGGACAGTGGGTGGGATTTACTTGATTTGAATCAGGCGGGGGAGGGTTGGTGTTTTGGAGGAGGCATGCGGCTGGGGGATAGCCTGCAAGGGCGGCGGCTTTGCCGAGCGGGGCTGAGGCTGGAGATGGGATAGGCCTAATCAAACCAATATTGATAATCATTCCTATTTATAGTGTAAGATTGCTGCTCTCATTTGATCTGCCCACGCATCATACGCGCTGGCATGGAACCGCAACGGCACGCCTTCTTATGACTTTGACCGCTTCTCGCCTCCCCGTCAGCGCCGCGCAGCACGGCATCTGGATGGGGCAGCAACTCTCCCCGGACAACCCGAGTTACCTCACCGCCGAAGCCACCGAGCTGCGCGGCGCGCTGGACCTGGACGCCTTGCGCGACAGCGCCGCCGAGGTGCTGGCCAATTGCGCGGCGCTGAACATGCGCTTCGAGTTTGACGGCAACCAGCTGTGGCAGCAGCCGGTGGCCGCGCAGGCGGAGATACCCTGCCTGGACTTCAGCGCGGAGGCGGAGCCGGAAACGGCGGCGCGGGCCTGGGTGGCCCAGACGCTGACGCGGCCATGCGATCCGGCGCGGGACGCGCTCTATCTGGGCGCGGTGCTGAAGCTGGGGCCGGAGCGGCACTGGTGGTATCTGCAAACCCACCATATCGCGCTGGACGGTTTCGCCTACGGCTTGCTGAGCCAGGCGCTGGCGGCGCGCTACAGCGCCCGCGTCAAACAGCAGGCCTTGCCGCCGCTGGCGGATTGGTCGCTGGACAAGATCGTCGCCGCCGATCACGACTACCAGGTCAGCGAGGCCTGCGCGCAGGACCGCGACTTCTGGGTGCAGCGCCAGGGCCGGCAGCCGGCGGCCAGCACGCTGGCGCCCGCCGCCTTGCTGGCGGAGGGGGTGAACAAGGCCGAGCAATGGCTGAGCCCGGCGCAGATCGCCGCCTGGCAGGCTTCGGCCAAACAGCACGGCGTGGACTGGGGCGCCTGGCTGCTGGCGGCGGTGGGCGCCTGGCTGGCCAAGCGCAGCGGCCGCCGCGCGCTGACCCTGGGCCTGCCGGTGATGAACCGCCTGGGCACGCCGGCGCTGGCGGTGCCGTGCATGGCGATGAATATCGCGCCGCTGAGCCTGCGGCTGGACGAAGAGCTGGGCGCGGCGGAACTAAGCCGCCAGCTGGCGGACAGCCTGCGCGCGATCCGGCCGCATCAACGCTACCGCTACGAGCAACTGCGCGGGGATTTGGCGCGCGTCGGCGGCCAGCAGCGCTTGTTCGGCGCAGTAGTGAACCTGATGCCTTTCGACCGCCGCGCGCCGTTCGCCGGCCTGGACAGCCGGGTGCTGCCGCTGGGCTCCGGCCCGGTGGAGGATGTGTCGATCAATTTCAGTCTGTTGAACACCGAGTGGCGGCTGTGCCTGGAGGCCAATCCCAACGCTTACCCGCAGGCGGAGCTGGATGGCTTGCGCGACGATTTGCTGGCCTGGCTGGACGCCTGGGCCGGCCGCGCGCCGGAAGCCGCGCTGAGCGAGCTGTTGCCGGAGCTGCCGCCGCTGAGCGTGCTGGACGGCCCGGCGTTGGAGCGCGAGCCGCGGGAGGTGCTGAGCCTGATCCGCGCCGCCGCCGCCGCGCGGCCGGACGCGACGGCGCTGGAGCAGGACGGCGAGCGCCTGTCCTACCGCGAGCTGTTGCAGCGCGTGCTGCAACTGGCCGGCCGTCTGCAAGCCGCCGGCCTGCAGGCGGAGGAGCGGGTGGCCATCGTGCTGCCGCGCAGCCCGGAAGCCATCGTCGCCATCCTGGCCACGTTGTGGGCCGGCGGTTGCTATGTGCCGCTGGACCCGCACGGCCCGCCGACGCGGCTGGCCATGGTGTTGGACGACGCGCGGCCGCGGCTGGCCGTCACCCTGAGCGCCTGGCGTCCGCTAGTGGGCGAGGTGCCGGCGCTGTGCCTGGACCAGCCGCCGCAACAGGACGCGCTGGCCGCCGCGGACCCGGCGCCGGAAGCCGGCCAGGCCGCCTATGTGCTGTACACCTCCGGTTCCACCGGCAAGCCCAACGGCGTGCTGGTCAGCCACGGCGCGTTGGCTCAGTTTGTCAGCAGCGCCGGCCAGCTTTACCGCATCGGCGCGGACGAACGCATTCTGCAATTCGCGCCGCTGCATTTCGACGCCAGCATCGAGGAAATCTTCCTGGCGCTGTGCCACGGCGGCACTCTGGTGCTGCGCACCGACGCGATGCTGGAATCGATGCCGGCCTTCGCCGCCGCGGTGGCGCGCCAGCGCATCAGCGTGCTGGACCTGCCCACCGCCTTCTGGCACGAGCTGGCCTTCGCCTTGCAGCCGGAACTGGCCGCGCAGCTGGCCAGCGTGCGGCTGACCATCATCGGCGGCGAAGCCGCGCTGCCGGAACGCGCCGGCCGCTGGCAGGCGCTGTTGCCCAATAGCGTGCTGCTCAACAGCTATGGGCCCACCGAGGCCTCCATCATCGCCACCAGCGCCATCCTGTCCGGCCCCGGCGCGGTGTGGGACGGCGGTGACAGCGTGCCCATCGGCCTGCCGCGCCCGGGCGTGCGCGCCGCCATCGTGGACGAGCGCCTGCAGCCGGTGGCGCAGGGCGAGGACGGCGAGCTGTGCCTGCTGGGCGAGGCGCTGGCCATCGGCTACCTGGGCCGTGAAGAACTGACCGCGCGCCGCTTCGTCATGCTGGACGCCTTGCCCGGCGCGCCGCGCGCCTACCGCACCGGCGACCGCGCGCGTCTGAGCGACGGCCAGCTGCGCTTCCTGGGCCGGCTGGACCATGAAATGAAGATCAGCGGCCTGCGCATCGACCCGGCCGAAATCGAAAACGCGCTGCTGGCTTGCCCGGAGGTGCGCGAAGCGGCGGTGGTGGGGCTGCCGCTGGCCGGCGGCGGCTATACCCTGGCCGCCTTCCTCAGCGGCGGCGAGACCGAGCCGGCGACGCTGCGCTCGCGCCTGGCCGAGGTGCTGCCGGCGGCGGCGATCCCGGATCACTGGCGCTGGCTGGACAGCCTGCCGCGCAACGTCAACGGCAAGATAGACCGCAAGCAACTGGCCGCCGGCATCGAAGCGCAAGCGCCGGCCGCGGCGGACGACGCCAGCCCGCTGGAACGCCAGGTGATGGAGGTGTGGCAGCAGGTGCTGGGCGTGACCCCGCCCAGCCGCCACGCCAACTTCTTTGAACTGGGCGGCAAATCGCTGCAAGCCATCCAGGTGGCCAACCGGCTGGCGCAGCGTCTGAACCGCGAAGTGGCGGTGTCCGCGCTGTTCAGCCACAGCACGGTGGCGGCGCTGGCGCAGGCGCTGAGCGCGCCCGCCGCGCACCGGCCACCATCGGCCAGCGAAGGCCAGGAGTTCGCGCCGCTGCTGACCATCCAGCCCGGCGCGCTGCCGGCGCTGTTCTGCCTGCACCCGGCGGAAGGCTTGTCCTGGTGCTATCTGGGCCTGGCCAAGCACCTGCCCGGCGTGGCCATCTACGGCCTGCAGGCCACCGGCATCACCGGCGACAAGCCGGCCAGCTTCGACGCGATGGTGGCGGACTACGTGGCCCGCGTGCGCGAGGTCCAGCCGCAAGGGCCGTACCGCTTGCTGGGCTGGTCGCTGGGCGGCGGGCTGGCGCAGGCGATGGCGGCGCAACTGAGCGCCGCCGGCGAAACCGTGGAACTGGCGGCGATGATGGACAGTTATCCGACCGCCAGCTGGCAGGGCCGGCCGCAGCCGACGCTGCACGACGCGCTGGTGACGGTGCTCAGCGTCAACGGCGAGGTGGACGCCGACGAAAACGGCCAGCCGCTGGACAATGAGGCGATCTACCAGCGCCTGCTGCGTCCCGGCAGCCCGCTGGCGCCGCTGGGCCGCGCCGCGCTGGAGCGGCTGGGCGAGGCCTCGCTGCACGGCATGCAGTTGTTCCGCGACAGCCAAACCCCGCGTTACGACGGCGACTTGCTGCTGTTCCGCGCCGGCGTTCACCCGGAAGACGCGCCCAAGCCGGAAGATTGGCGGCCCTTCCTCGGCGGCAAGCTGGAGTGCGTGGAGCTGGACTGCGACCACTTCGGCATGAGCGACCCAGAGCCGATGCGGCGGATAGGCGAGGAGTTGGCGCGGCGTTTGGCTTGAGCCGCGCCGGTTTGATGAAAAACGCCGTTCACCTTGGTTGAGCGGCGTTTTTGTCTATGCTGTCAGGCTGTTCATTCGCTGGCAGCAGGGGCTGCTTGCGTATGATTTGCCGGGAGCGGGGCGGTCATCTCCGCTGTGGTGGGGAGAGGCTCAGTGGTGAGCTGGCCTCTTTCTTCCTGCTTCGCTTGAAGTGCTTTTTGACGACGAATCATCTCCTTCGCGCTGACGCAGCGGCGCAATGGCTGCACGGTTAGGAATAGGAAGAAACCGGTATAGGCGCTTAGAAATAAGAGCAGCATGCGTTGCTTTGATACGGTGTCGCTGATCGCCTTGGGGTAATTGGTCTGCTTGAAGAATTTGCAAAAAATCTGGGCATCGCCGGGGGAGAAACCCGTGGCGGGAAGCGTGGGTTTGGCGCAGTCGCTTTCACTGATTTTGTTCTTGCCCCATAAGCCGGTGATGGTTTTTTGACTGCTGGCAAAGAACCAGGTCTTGCTTTCCGTGGTGGCATAGAGGCCGTCGTCTATGCCGGTGCTGGCAACACCGCTGGCGGTGAGGATGCCCAGCGCGAGAACCGCTAGCAGTAGGGCGATGCTGCCAAATCTATTGGGCGAGGTGATATTGCCGGGCTCGCTGAGCTTGAAGTAATGCCCGCAGCGTTTGACGTCGTCGATATCCTCGTTGTGCTTGGCCGCCCATTGGATCAGCGCCAGCATTTCTTGCTTGGTGCGGATCTTAAGCCCGGTCAGGGTGCGGAACTTCATGATGGCGTTTCTTTCATCCAGAAAGTCCGCCAGCAGTTTGTCGTTGATCTCCTTCTTGCCGCCCACAATGCGCCATAGCAGCGTCAAGGGGATGTGGTAGGACTGAGTGCGCAGCACCACGAACAGAATGGCCAATACCGGCAGCGCGCCCAGGAAGATGGCGGTGAGGGGCGAGATCAGCTTGGATGCCTGGTTGACGTAGTCGATGTATTCCACGGAGGCTCCTTTGTCAATGTGATTGGCATATTTTATCCTCGGGGAGAGGATTTGCTCTGGAAGCAGATCAAGAAAAACGCCCCATCAGGGGCGTTTTGTTTGCGGACTAGCTGGCAGTGAACGTGGCCGGCGGTATGTTGGGCGCACATCTGACTTTCTAAGCTGCCTATCCGGCAGTGAACCGCGAGCGCGGCACGCGCTACGCGATCGCAAATTTCTAAGCTGCCTATCCGGCAGTGAACGCATTAGCCGTATCGGACCAGATGCAGTGCTTTTTCTAAACTGCCTATCCGGCAGTGAACTGGAAGGCGTTGACGCCAACATGGTGCTGCCGTTTCTAAGCTGCCTATCCGGCAGTGAACTTGCTGGCGTAGGTTTTCCCGTTGATCTGGAATTTTCTAAGCTGCCTATCCGGCAGTGAACCCGACGATTGATGTTCTTCGCGGCTTGCGCAATTTCTAAGCTGCCTATCCGGCAGTGAACTTCCCGCAGCCGGCTGAGCTCGTCCACGCTGCTTTCTAAGCTGCCTATCCGGCAGTGAACTGCAACGCACGTCGCCGTTCACCCGGTGACCATTTCTAAGCTGCCTATCCGGCAGTGAACGGCATTGTTGCTGCTTGGTTTAATGACGTGCTTTTCTAAGCTGCCTATCCGGCAGTGAACGCATATGCGCCCGCGCATCGGCATAGCCGCCCGTTTCTAAGCTGCCTATCCGGCAGTGAACCCTGACCCCAGGTCGTGAAGCGGGAAACCGAATTTCTAAGCTGCCTATCCGGCAGTGAACTCAAAGCAATGGGCTTTCCTGAGAGCGGGGGATTTCTAAGCTGCCTATCCGGCAGTGAACACTGCCGCCATTACTGCCGGTATCGCGGTGCTTTTCTAAGCTGCCTATCCGGCAGTGAACCCTTTTCTGTCGTGTGCGGCAAGCTGGGGGCGTTTCTAAGCTGCCTATCCGGCAGTGAACGTCTAGTGGCAATGTAATTGTCTATCCGAGCTTTTCTAAGCTGCCTATCCGGCAGTGAACCGGAATAAAGCCAAGCAATTTCAGCTTGTCCATTTCTAAGCTGCCTATCCGGCAGTGAACCGCAAGCTGGTGCGCTTTGTGAAGGGGCGGCGGTTTCTAAGCTGCCTATCCGGCAGTGAACACGTGGCATGTTGAGCAAACGCTGCTTGAGATTTTCTAAGCTGCCTATCCGGCAGTGAACTAGAGTCTACACCGCCCCCTTGCCTTATGGCGTAGGCATTGCAGCGATTTTTCCGGCTTTGACCCAAATTTTCAGCCACAGGCTAAGTGATTGTTTTTACAGGGTCAGAAGAGAGGTCTGGAAAAAATGGTTGATCTCGCTGGCTGTCATGCCCTTCATGCTCATGGCAAGATGCGCTGTCGCGTTCCATCCCAAAGGTATCGCCATGTCCGATTTTTCCCCGTCCGATCTCAAGACCATTCTGCATTCCAAGCGCGCCAATCTTTACTACCTGCAGCACTGCCGGGTGCTGGTCAACGGCGGGCGGGTGGAGTACGTCACCGATGCCGGCAAGGCCTCGTTGTATTGGAATATCCCCATCGCCAATACCAGCTGCATTCTGCTGGGCACCGGCACTTCGGTGACGCAGGCGGCGATGCGGGAGCTGGCCAAGGCCGGGGTGATGGTGGGGTTTTGCGGCGGGGGCGGCACGCCCTTGTTCAGCGCCAACGAGCTGGAGCAGGAGGCGGCGTGGTTTGCGCCGCAAAGCGAGTACCGGCCCACGGAATATCTGCAGTACTGGGTGCGCTTCTGGTTTGACGACGCGCAGCGGCTGGCGGCCGCCAAGGATGTGCAGCTGGCGCGGCTGGGCTGTTTGCAGCGGCATTGGCTGGGCAGCCGCGCCTTGCGTGAAGCTGGCTTCGTGGTGGAGGAGGCCAGCCTGGAGGCGGCCTTGCAGGCCTCGCGCCAGGCGATTGCCCAGGCGCCGGACCACGCGCATTTGCTGACCGAGGAGGCGCGGCTGACCAAGCTGCTGTTCCGTTTGGCGGCGCAGGCCACCGGCTATGGCGATTTCAGCCGCGCCAAGCGCGGCTCCGGCACGGACCCGGCCAACGCGTTTCTGGATCATGGCAATTATCTGGCTTACGGCCTGGGCGCCACCGCGGCCTGGGTGCTGGGCTTGCCGCACGGCCTGGCGGTGTTGCACGGCAAGACCCGGCGCGGCGGGCTGGTGTTCGACGCGGCGGACCTGGTCAAGGACGCGCTGATCCTGCCGCAGGCCTTTGTCTCCGCGATGCGCGGCGACGATGAGCAGACTTTCCGTCAGGCCTGCATCGAGGCGCTGACCCGCGGCGAGGCGCTGGATTTCATCATCGAGACCTTGAAGGACATTGCCGAGCGGCGGGGGCGGGCGGCATGAATATCCTGTTGATCTCGCAATGCGACAAGAAGGCGCTGACACGCAGCCGGCAGATTCTGGACCAGTTCGCCGAACGCCGCGGCGACCGCGTCTGGCAGACGCCCATCACCCAGGCCGGGCTGGACACGCTGCGGCGCTTGCTGCGCCAGAGCGCGCGCAAGAACACCGCGGTGGCCTGCCACTGGATACGCGGCCAGGACCATAGCGAGCTGTTGTGGATAGTGGGCGACGCCAGCCGCTTCAATGCCGACGGCGCCACGCCCACGCACAGCACCCGCCGCAATGTGCTGCGCAGCGCGGATGAGAACGATTGGCACAGCGGCGAGGACATCCAGCTGTTGGCTGGCCTGGCGGCCTTGCTGCACGACTTGGGCAAGGCCAGTCAGGCGTTTCAGCAACGGCTGCGCGGCGAGCGGACCGAGCGCAATCTCTACCGCCACGAGTGGGTGTCCTTGCGCTTGTTTCAGGCCTTTGTCGGCGACGACGACGACGCCGGCTGGCTGGCGCGCTTGCGGCAGCCGACGGAGCAGGACCATGCCAGCTGGCTGGAGCGCTTGCAGGCGGACGGCATGGGGGCGGAGTGCGAGCCGCCGTTCGCCCGTTTGCCGCCGCTGGCCGCCGCGGTGGGCTGGCTGGTGCTGACGCATCACCGGCTGCCGCTGATGCCGGACTTCGCGGAGGGCAAACAGTGCCGCTTGGGCGGCAAGCTGCAGGGTTTTCAAAGCCGCATGTTGTTGAATATCCCCGCTCATATCGACGCGCGCTGGAATGAATGGCGGGATGTTGAGGCCGAGCCGGCGCAGCTGGCGCCGTACTGGAGCTTCCCGCAGGGCCTGCCGGTGAGCACGCCGGCCTGGAGCCGCCGCGCCGCGCGGCTGGCGGACAAGCTGGCGGCGCGTTTGGCCGCGCGCGGCGAGACGCGCTGGCTGGACAATCTTTACGCGATGCACGTGGCGCGGCTGAGCCTGATGCTGGCGGACCATCATTTCTCCAGCCTGGATTACGCGCAGCTGCGGCACAAGCGCGGCCAGGCCGGCTATCCGCTGTGGGCCAACACCCATGGCGGGTCCGGCGATTTCAATCAGCCGCTGGACGAGCATTTGCTGGGCGTGGCGGAGCATAGCGCGCTGGTATGCCGCGCCTTGCCCGGTTTCGAGCGCGAGTTGCCGCGGCTGTTGCGGCGCAAGCGCTTGTTGCAACGCAGCCCCGACGCGCGTTTCCGCTGGCAGGACCGCGCCGCGGATCTGGCCGCGGGAATGCGGGCGCGGGCGGCGGAGCAGGGCGCTTTTATCGTCAATATGGCGTCCACCGGCTGTGGCAAGACCTTGGGCAATGCGCGGATCATGTACGCCTTGGCGGACCCGGCGCTGGGCCTGCGTTGCGCGTTCGCCTTGGGCCTGCGCGCGCTGACGCTGCAAACCGGGCGGGCCTTCCGCCAGCGGCTGCGCCTGAACGACGAGGATCTGGCCGTCTGCGTGGGCGGCAGCGCCAATACCCAGCTGTTTGAACACTATCAGCGGCAGGCGGAGGCCAGCGGCTCGGCCTCGCGCCAGGCCTTGTGGGACGAGGGCGGCGAGGTGCGTTACGAGGCCGGCGGCGAGCACCCGCTGCTGTCGCGCGCGTTGCGCGATCCGCAAACAGCCAAACTGCTGCAGGCGCCGTTGCTGGTGTGCACCATAGACCACCTGACGCCGGCAACGGAAAGCCTGCGCGGCGGGCGGCAGATCGCGCCCATGCTGCGGCTGATGAGCGGGGACCTGGTGCTGGACGAGCCGGACGATTTCGATCTGACAGATTTGCCGGCGCTGACCCGGCTGGCGCATTGGGCCGGCCTGCTGGGCAGCCGGCTGCTGTTGTCGTCCGCCACCTTGCCGCCGGCGCTGATTGAAGGTTTGTTCGAGGCGTATCTGGCCGGCCGTCGTCAGTTCCAGACCAATCGCGGCCAGCCGGGGCGACCGCTGGCGGTGTGCTGCGCCTGGGTGGATGAACAGGACCGGGCCCAGGAGGACTGCGCCGATGTCGACGCTTTCCGCCGGCGGCAACGGCAGTTTGCCGGCCGGCGCGCTGATTGGCTGGCCACGCAGCCGGCGCGGCGCAACGCCGAGCTGCTGCCGTTGAGCTTTGGCCAGGGGCAGGCGCCGGCGATGCGCCGCGAGTTCGCCGCCCAGTTGCAGCCGGCCATAGAGCGCTTGCACCGGCTCAATCAGCAGCGGGACCCGATCAGCGGCCAGGCGGTCAGCTTCGGTCTGGTGCGCATGGCCAATATCCAGCCCTTGTTCGAAGTGGCGCTGGCCTTGTACGCGCTGCCGTGGCCGGCGCACTGGCAGCTGCATTTATGCGTCTACCACTCGCAATACCCTTTGCTGTTGCGTTCCGCCATCGAGCGCCAGCTGGACCAGGCGCTGAACCGCGAGAAAGAGAAAGCGGTGTTCACGCTGCCGGCCATCCGTCGCGAGCTGGACGCGGAGCCGGAACGCGAGCATGTGTTCATCGTGTTGGGTTCGCCGGTGACCGAGGTGGGGCGAGATCACGATTATGATTGGGCGATTGTCGAGCCCTCGTCGATGCGTTCGCTGATCCAGCTGGCCGGCCGGCTGCGCCGCCACCGCCCGGATCCCTGGGAGGCGGTGAACGTGCTGATTTGCGAGCGCAATCTAAGCAGCGTGGAACAGCCGGATCAGCCGGCTTTCCGCTGGCCGGGTTTCGAGGACGAGGCCTTCCCCTTGGACAGCCATCTGTTGAGCGAGCTGCTGGAGGAGGACGAGTACCGGCATCTGGACGCGCGGCCGCGCATCGTGCAACCGGAGCCGCTGCAGCCGAAGCGGCGCTTGTCGCACCTGGAGCACGCGCGGCTGGCGCAGCTGATGTCGCCGGCTGGCCAGGTCAGAGCCGCCAGCAGCCGGCCGGGGCGGGAGGGCCAGGCCATCGCGCCGCTGGGCGCGTATAGCTGTTGGCAGCAGCCGCAGGCGCTGCTCAGCGGGGTGCTGGCGCAGCAGCAGCCCTTTCGCGCCGGCGGCGAGCCGGAAGTGGACTTGCTGTTGCTGCCCACCGAGGACGGGGACGATTACGCGCTGCACCGAGTGGAAAGCCGGCCGTGGCCGGAGCCGCCGCATTTCACGCCGGTGGAGGCCAGCCTGAACCAGCGGGTGCCGGAGGCGGCGTTGACGCAGCCGAATATCCGGCCCTGGGGCGTCAGCGAATATCCGGCGGCCTTGGCCGAACTGGCGGCGGAGCTGGGCATGGAACTGGAGACTTGCGCGCGGCGCTTTGGCGGGTTGAGCTTGCCGCAGTCTGACAATGGCTGGCGCTTCCATCCGGCGCTGGGGTTTTGCAAGGCTTGAGGCTGGGCTGGCCATGAAAACGGCCGAGGCTGCGGCGTGGGTATCGTTGCGCTCCAGCCACCCTAGCTATGACGGGCAGCCGGGCGTAGGGAGGGTGGAGCCGTAGGCGATACCCACCGGCAGGTCTTGGAGTCTGTTTACGATCTCGCGAGCCAAGGCGTTGCGGCCGAGGCCGCCGCGGCACCCGCCGCGCCGCATCTCGCGACGCGCAGCAGGTGATAAAGCGGTTCTCAGCGCAAACCACTGTGCAGCCCGTCCACCAGCACATGCGCCACGCCCTGGGAGCAGCGCTCCACCCGGCCGTTGACGCCGTAGACGCGGCGCAGGCTTTGGCTGTCTATCACCTCGTCCGGCGCGCCGTTGGCTTGCAAAGCGCCGTCCTTCAGCATCAGCACCCGGTCGCAGTGGCGCAGCGCCACGTTGAGGTCGTGCAGCACGATGACGGTGACCATGCCGCGGCGGCGGGTTTCGCGGTGCAGCAGGTCCATCACGTGGAACTGGTAGTTGAGGTCCAGCGCCGACAGTGGTTCGTCTAGCAGCAGCACCGCCGGTTCGCGGATCAGCGCCTGGGCGATGCCCACCAGCTGGCGTTGGCCGCCGGACAGCTGGTCCAGGTAGCGCAGCGCCAGTTGCTCGATGCCCAACGATTGCAGCAGCGCGAACACCTGTTGGTCGTCATGGCGGCGCGACAGGCCGGCGGCGGTGGCCTGGCCGGCCACCATCAGCGATTCGAACACCGACAGATGCACGCTGGGCGGCAGGGTTTGCGGCAGATAGGCCACTTCGCCGCGCTGGCAGCTGAGCGCGCGCTGGTCCAGGCGGACGTCGCCACTGCTGTGCTGCAGGCCGGCCAGGGCGCGCAGCAAGGTGGATTTGCCGCTGCCGTTGGGGCCCAGCAAGGCCGTGATGTCGCCCGCCCGCAGACAGGGTACGTCCAGCTCGCGTATCACCTGGCGCTTGCCGTAGCTGACCGAGAGTTGATGGATGGACAGGGCGGAGCTCATTGGCGGCCTCCGTTGCGCAGCACGATGGCGATGAAGAAGGGGATGCCCACCAGCGAGGTGACGATGCCCACCGGCACGATGACGCCGGGCACCAGGTTCTTGGTCACCACCGAGGCCATGGACAGGATGGCGGCGCCGGTCAGCGCGCTCACCGGCAGGTAGAAGCGGTGATCTTCGCCCACCAGCCGGCGCGCGATGTGCGGCGCGATCAGGCCGATGAAGCCTATGGTGCCGACGAAGGCCACCGCCAGCGCGGTGAGCAGGCTGGCGCGCAGCAGCGAGCTGAGCCGCAGCCGGCGCACATTGATGCCGAAGCTGGCGGCGCGGTCCTCGCCCAGCCGCAGCGCGGTCAGCCGCCAGGACTGGCTCAGCGACCAGGGCAGGATCAGCGCGAAGGCGCCGAACAGCAATGCGATCTTGGGCCAGTCCGCGCGCGACAGGCTGCCCATCAGCCAGAACACCAAGTCTTGCAGCGAGTCCGCGGTGGAGACGAACTGCAGCAGGGACACCAGGGCGTTGAAGCTGAAGAACAGCGCGATGCCGAACAGCACCACGCCGCTGGTGGGCATATTGCTCCAGCGCGCCACCACGTCCAGCAGCAGAGCGGAGCCGAGCGCGAAGACGAAGGCGTTGACCGGAAGCATCCATGGGCCGGGGACGCCGGGGATGCTGACATCCAGCAGGATGGCCAGCGCCGCGCCAAAGGCGGCCGCGGGCTGCAGGCCCAGGGTGAACGGGTCCGCCAGCGGGTTGTGCAACACGGTCTGCATCTCCGCGCCGGCCAGGCCCAGCGCCAGGCCGGCGGCGATGGCGATCAGCGCGTAGGGCAGGCGGATCTGCCAGACGATCACTTCAGTGGCGGGATCTGCGGCGGCGGGGTGCCACAGCGTCTGCCAGAATTCGGCCAGCGGCATGCCGCTGGCGCCGGTGGTGACGTCCAGCGTCAGCGAGACGGCGAGCAGGCTCAGCAGCACGGCCACCAGCAGTAGCCGGCGCAGCAGGGTGCGGCGGTAGTCCGCCGCCACCGCGGCGGCGGAAAGCGTCATGGTCTCGCTGCTCATTTAACGCCCTTGACCCAGTAAGTGCCTTGCGGCTCGATGGCCAGGAAGTCGCGGTGCAGCTGCTTCCAACTGGCGTCCGGGTCCAGTTTGGCGAAGCGCGCCGGCTGCAGTTCCTTGGCGAAGGCTTCCAGCAGCACGATGTGGTAAGGCGTGTTGTAGAAGTGGTGCCAGGCGCCGAAGGTGCGGCCTTCGCGCACCGCGCGCAAGGCGCCCACCGGACTGCGCGCGGCGGTGCGCTTGAGCGAGGCCTGCGCCTGCGCCGCGCTGATGTTGGCGCCAAACTGGATGCCGGTTTTCTCGGCGGCGTCCGCGGTGCCGGTACCGATGTACAGGTCCGGATTGCTGGCCAGCACATGCTCCATATTCACTTCGCCCACCGCGCCGGGGATCAGCTTGTCGGCGATATTGACGCCGCCGGCGGCGTCCACCAGCTCACCCAGGCTGCCGCGACCGGCGCTGGTGACATTGCTGAAGGCGCCGGCGCGGAGGTCCAGGAAGGCCTTGGGCTTTTGCTGCGCCGGGATGGTGGCCACCACCTTGCGGATGGCGTCCATCTTGCCCTGGTAGAAGCGGATGAAGCGCTCGGCTTCGGCCTCGCGCTGCAGCGCCTTGCCCATGATGCGCAGGCTGGGCACGGTGTGTTCCAGCGGGGCGTTGCGGAAATCGACGAAGACCACCGGCACCTTCGCCGCTTGCAGCTGCTGCACGATGGGGTTGTTCAGGCCCGGGCCGTGGCCGGAGATGCTGAACACGGCGATGTCCGGGCGCAAGGTCAGCACTTTCTCTGCACTGACGGAGTTCTCGCTGGTTTTACCGATCAGCGGAATCCGGTCGATGGCGGGGAAGCGCTGCTTGTACTGGGCGTAGGTTTGCGGGTCCAGCTGGCGGAAGTCGCCCTGCCAGCCGGCGATGCGGGCGATGGGCTGCTTGCCTTCCAGCAGGGCCAGCGCGTAGAACAGCCGGCCTTCGCCCAAGAGGATGCGGTTGACCTTGGCCGGCACTTCCACTTTACGGCCGGCGATATCGGTGACGGTGGCGGCTTGGGCCGCCAGCGTGGCCGCAGCCAGCGCGCCGGCCAGCAGCAGACGGGAGAACAGTGTTTTCATTGTGATTCCTTGAGCGATACGGCTCCGCTGTCAAAGCCCGCCGTGGGGGCGGGTGGACGGGCTTTGGCAGTGGAGCGGGTGGGCAAGCATCATACCGAAACGAGAGCCGCCGGGCAGGCCCGGCGCGCTCGGAAAACGCCGCAGGGCTGGGGTTCTTACTCGGTCTTGGCCCAGTCCAGCTTCAAGTCCGGCGTCTTGGCCATCAGGCCCAGATGCTCGTCCATGATGAATTCGATCTTGGCCAGCTTGTCGGCGGCGTCGGCGGCACAGATCATGTCCAGGGTGTCGTCCTGGCGCTGGATCCGGCATTCGCCGATGGGGAAGTGCACATGGGCCTGGTGGCTGTCGAACTCCACCGGCACTTTCAGCGCGTAGTGCTTGCACAGTTTGTACAGCACCTTGTCGGCATTGGGCGTGGTCAATTGGGCGCGGCTGCTCAACATCATCAATTCTCCAATCGTAAAAACGGGAACAGGCAGTTGGCGAATCCGGCGGATTCGGCAACTGCCGTGCGGTGTTTCCGGCCCGTCGGGAGACGGGCCGTCAGGGTGCGGCTTAGAAGCTGTTCACAATCTGCTGCGCGTCGGCGATACCGCGTTGCCAACGGCTTCGGAATGCTCATGTACCACTTGTACATTCCGCTTCCTCAACCGTTTGCGCCTTGTCTCGCTCTAGCTCGCGAGATCGTGAACACCTTCTTAGAACTTGCCGGTCAAGGTCAGCCAATAGCGGCGGCCCTCGTCGACCATCCAGTTGCCGTCCAGGCCATCGTAACGGCCGCGGTTATCGATCGCGACGGTGCGGTCGGCCAGGTTGTACACGGCGAAGTTGACGTCAAAGCTCTTGTTCAGCTTGTAGCTGCCGCCAAAGTCCCAAGTGCTGGAACCGCCGCGGGTGCGGGCCACGTTGGCGCCATTGCGGAAGCCGGTGTAGTACTGCTTGCCTTCGAAGTTCAGGCGAGTGTACAGGTCCAGTTTTTCCATTGGCGCCCAGGCCAGCTTCACATTGCCGGCGTGTTCCGGGGTCTTGTCCAGCGGCATGCCGTTCAACGACTGGCCAAGGAAACTGGTTTCCTTGCCGCCTTCGCGTTTGGACTTGGTGTAGGTGTAGTTGCCGGACAGCGTCCACTTCGGCATGAAGGTCCAGCTGCTGGACAGTTCCAGGCCGCGGATGTTGACCGAGTCCACATTGTCGTAAATGTAGATACGAACCGGGTCTGTGCCAGGCGCATACTGGTTGGAGAACTTGTCGGTGCCGTAGCTGACCACTTTGTTCTTGAAGTCGTTGTTGAACAGGGTGGCGTTGGCACTCAGGCCTTGCTCATTGTCGAAGTGCAGGCCGATTTCGTAGGAAGTGCTTTCCTCCGGCTTCAACTTGGAGTTGCCGCACAGGATGCCGGCCTCGTTGCCCGCACCGGTACGCATGCAGTAGCCGTCGGTGCTCTGGCGGATGGTTGGTGCCTTGAAGCCCTTGCCGACGCCGCCTTTCAACGTCCATTGCGGGCTCAGGTGCTCAACCAGATAAACACGTGGAGTAAAGTGGGTGCCGAACACGCTGTGGTGGTCGACACGGCCGCCGGCGGTGATGGTCAGGCTGTCTGTGGCTTCGAAGCTGTCCTCGGCAAACAACGCCCAAGTGTTGACGGTGATTTTGTCTGGGTTGGCGGGGCCGATGAAGCCCACAATGGCTTCTTGAGCACGCATGCCGGAACCGACTTGCTGGCCGACTTGGGTGCCGATTTTCACGGTGTGGCGATCCAGCAGGAAGGTCAGTTGGCCGTCCAGCGTGGTGTTGGTCAGTTTCAGGCCTGTGCCATCGTCCACGTTATTAAGCGAGTGGCTGGGTTTGTCGATTTCCTGATACAGGGAGACATTGGAGCGCACATTGCCGTACTTGCCGTTGTGGCTCAGGCTCCAGTGGTCGCGGACATCAAAATAGTCATTCTTCTTGTTCGGCTTGCCGCGCGAAATTACTGAGTCGCTTTTACCTGGCGTCGTGGTTTTGCGCAGCTCATTATGGCCAGCCTCGAAGGTGATCTCGTGGTCCTGATTCGGGGTGAAGCTGAGCTTGGCGTTGATGTCGGCCACGTGGCTGGCGACTTTGCCGCCATCGCCGCTCTTGGAGTAGAAGATATTGTCTTCCGCCTGGTTGTTCAGCGAGCCGTAGACTTGCAGCGACAGCAGGTCCTTCATCAGCGGGCCGCCCAGCCAGAAGCTGCTCTGGCCGGTATTGCCTTCGTTCGAATGTTCGGTGATGGTGCCGCCCAGCGTCATCGAGCCATGCCATTCCTTGGGCGCTTTGCGGGTGATGATGTTGACCACGCCGCCCATCGCATCGGAGCCGTACAGCGAGGACATCGGGCCGCGCACCACTTCGATGCGCTCAATCGCTTCCATCGGCGGGATCTGGTATTGCTGGAAACCGCCGGTGCCGCGGCTGCGGGTTTCGCGGGTGTTTTGACGGCGACCGTCCACCAGGATCAGCGAGTATTCGCCGGGCATGCCGCGGATGGCGATGTCCTTGTCGCCGGGGCCGGAACCATTGATGCTGACGCCTTCCAGATCGGTCAGCGCATCGGCCAGATTGGTGAATGGTTTTTTCGCCAGGTCTTCGCGGGTAATCACCGAGATGCTGGCCGGAGCCTGTTTGATTTTTTGCTCGTAACCGGAAGCGGTCACCACCACCGAGGGCAGGGTGGCTTCGGCTTCCGCCGCGTGCGCGGCGGGCAGGTAGAGGGCGGAAACCGCCGCGGACAACAGGGCGAGGCGCACGCCGTGACGGGCGGCGGAGTCAAAGGTTTTCATTATCGTGGATACCTGGAATTCATCACATGAACGAAGCCCATTTGATCCGCGTCACGGCATGGCCGGCGCTGTGTGCATGCCGTTGGCGTTTAGTTTGCGCAAGGAATGTCAAATGGGACCATAAGTATCCCACCGAATTAATGCGAACGCAAATGCGAATCGTTATTGATTGAGGGTGTGATTGTACTCGTTCGCCACAAATCTGGCGCAGATATGACCTGGCTCAAACTTTGAGCGGGGTGGGCGAAATGGCGAAATGGCTTGGGAACCAAGGCGCTAGCCGTCAGTCTCAAGCCTGTTCCGGACTAAGCGCCCTAGCTGAATCGATGCCTATTCGTCTGCCCTTGCTACTGTTGCTAACGTGTCTGCTGCTCTTGCCGCAGGCGGGTTGGAGCATGGGCGGACGCGTGGCCGCCAGCGCGCCCTGCGTCTGGATGGCCGACGATGGCGCGGCTTGCCATACCCAGCCGGCCAGTGCGGCCCAAGCCGCGGCTTGCTGCCAGTTGCCGGCCGCGCCATGGCCGGCGGCGCCTAGTCTGCCGCTGCAGGCGATTCGGCCAGTGTTGCAGGCCAAGGCCGAAACCGTGTGGTCCGGTTTCATCCCCGCGCCGCCGGAGCGCCCGCCCCAATCTTTTGAATGAGCCGTTTTTTGCGCCAACCGTGTGTTTGCGGGCTGGCGCGCGTTTTCATTCAAACAGCATTGGAATTCATGTCATGAATAAACATTTGTACTGGGCCGCCGCCGCGCTGGCCGTTTCCCTGATTTCTCCGCTTGCCGCCGCCGCCGACGGCGTGATGCACAAGGACCCGTATTGCGGTTGCTGCACCGCCTGGGCCGAGCATATGCAGAAAAACGGAGTGGCGATGCAAAGCCGCAACGAGGCCGACATGTCCGCAGTCAAGAGCCGGTTGAAAGTGCCGGCCGATCTGCGTTCCTGCCACACCGCCGAGATCGGCGGCTATGTGTTCGAAGGCCATGTGCCGGCGGATTTGGTGAAGAAGGTGCTGAAGGACAAACCCAAGATCGTGGGCCTGGCGGTGCCGGGCATGCCCATGGGGAGCCCGGGTATGGAAGGGCCGAGCAAGCAGCCGTATCAGGTGTTGAGTTTTGACGAGCAGGGAAGGCGCAGCGTCTACGCCACGCGCTAAAGCCGGCGAGGCGCAAGCCGCGTTGCGGCGGCTTGCTTGAGGGTATGACGGGCGTTCCGGCATGTTGGAATGCCCGTTTTGCGTCAGCGCATTGAGAACGCCTCGTGGTGGAAAGCCGGCGCTTGCGCGCCACGCTGGCTCAGACCGCGCTGTAGCGCTTTGCCCAGGCCCTGCGGGCCGCAGAACCAGACCTCGTCCACTTCCGGCAGCATATCGGCGTTCAACCGTGCGCCGGCTTCGCTTTCGATCAGATGCAGCCGCACGCCGCGTTGATGACAGGCTTGCCGCACTTCTTCCAGCCGCGCCGCTTCGTCGCGATGGCGCACGCAGTAGTAGAAATCCACATCCAGTGGCGTCTCCGCCAGCGCCCTGCTTTGCAACCAGGCCAGGAAAGGAGTGACGCCGATGCCGCCGGCCACCCAGGCCTGGCGCGCGCCGCCGCGCGGCTGGAAGCAGCCGTAAGGGCCTTCCACGGTGACGGTCTGGCCGATTTCGAGTTCGGCCGGCAGGCGGCGGGTGTAATCGCCCAGCGCCTTGATGATGAAACGCAGTCGGCCGTCGCCATGATCGGCGCTGGCGATGGTGAAGGGGTGGGCGCCTTCGGCGGCGGCGAAGTTGACCAGAGCGAATTGTCCGGCGCGGTGGCCGGGCCAGCCGTCCATCTGGCAGATTACTTCCAGTTGTCCGGCGGGCAGCGCTTCGACGCTATGCACCTGGCCGGCGTATTGCCCTTGTTTGCCGATGCGGCCGGCTAGCGAGTAGAGCGCGCAGCCGGAACCGATCAGCATCAGCGCGGCCAGCAGCCAGCCCACCGGCTGCGCCCACATCTCGGCCGGCATCAGGATCAGGCCGTGGAAGGCGCCCATCAGGTAGAGCGGGGCGAACAGCTTGTGCAGTTTGCGCCAGAAGCGATAGGGCACGGCGCGCAGCAGCGCCAGGGTCACCATGGCCAGCACCGCCCAGGCCGCCCATTCGCCCACATCCTTGGCCAGTGAGACCAGCGGGTCTTTGCCGCCGCCGCCGCTCTTGATGCGAGGAGCGACCCAGGCCAGCGCCAGCATCAGCTTGGGCGACAGCTTGATCAGCCAATGAGCCGCCAGCAGCAGGCCGGCGGCGATGCCCAGGCGCTTGTGCAGCGCGTACAGGCGGTCCAGGCCGCCCAGCAGCGGCTCCAGCCAACGCGGGCGCGCGGCCAGCAGCATGGCGGCGCTCATCACGGTCATCAATTGCACGCCGCTGAGCATCACCAGTTCGCGCCGCCATTGCCAGTAGCTGGCAGGCAAGCCGTTTTGCCACAGGCTGGCGGCGGCGTACAAGGCGCCGCTGACGAGCAGCAGCAGGCTGAGCAGGGGAAGATTGCGCTTCATCGCCATATCCTTTCTTTTAATAGGGGGATTAAGACGATTGGAACATTGCAAGCTTAAGCCAAGCTTAAACGCGGCGCTCGGGCCGGCTTAGCGTGAAGATTCTCCGGGTGGTTGACGCGTTGGCGCGCCGCCCAGCGCCTTATACAGCGCGATCAGGTCGGCTGATAGCGTTTGCCGCGCCGCCAGCCTTTGCTCGCGCAGCGCGGCGAGCTGTAGTTGCGCTTCCAGCGCGTGGCTTTGCGCGGCTTCGCCGACGGCGACGCGCTGGCGGGCGTAGCCGAGCTGGCGTTGCAGCGTGGTTTCGCCGTCGCTCAGTCTCGCCTCCTGGACGCGGCCGGCCTGGCTGCGCAAGAACGCGGTTTCCACATCGGCCAGCGCTTGCAGCACCGCCTTGCGGTATTGCGCCAGCGCGGCGTCGTAGCCGGCCTCGCGAGCCCGGACCTGGGCTTGCAGCCGGCCGCCGGCAAACAGCGGCAAGTTCAGTTGCGGGCCCAGGCTCCAGTAGCGGCTGGCCTGGGAGGCGAAGTCGCCGGGGCGGACGCTGTCCCAGCCGCCGCTGGCCAGCAGGCTGAAGCGCGGGTATTGCTCGGCGGTGGCTACGCCGATGTCGGCGCTGGCGGCGGCAAGCTGTCGTTCCGCGGCGCGCAGGTCCGGCCGGCGCAGCAGCAGCTCCGACGGCAGACCGGCGGCGGGCGTCGGCGGCAGGCGCGGTTCCGGCGCGACGCCGTCCAGCTGCGCGCGCAGAGCGGCCGTCGGCAGCGCGGTCAGCGGGCCCAGCGCGGCGAGCGCGGCCTGGCGGGCGGCGAGCAGCGGTTGCAGCTGGGCGTCGGCGCGCAGCCGTTCGGCCTCGGCCTGGTCCACTTCGCCGGCGCCGGCCAGGCCGGCCTGGAATTGCAGCCGAGTCAGCCGCGCCAGCTCCGCGCGCCAGCCGGCCTGGGCGGCGGCGTTGTCGGCGCGCAGGCTCCAGTAGCGGTAGTCCAGCGTCAGCCGCGCGGTTTCCGCCGTCACGCGCAGCGCGGCGTCGGCGGCTTGCTCGCGGCTGGCTTCCAGCCGGGCGCGGCCGGCTTCCACGCTACGGGCGGTGTGGCCGAACAGGTCGATTTCCCAACTGGCGTCAAAGCCGGCGCGGTAATCGGTGAACAGGGTCTGCGGGTTGGCGAAGGGGATATTGGCCAGCGCCTCGCCGCGCCGGCTCAGCTGATCGCGGCTGACGCGGCCGGCGGCGTTGAGCTGCGGCCATTGCGCGCCGCTGTTCATCTCCAGCGCGGCGCGCGCCTGGCGGATATTGGCGTCGGCGCTGGCCAGGTCCGGGCTGTGGCGCAGCGCGGCGCCGACCAGCCGGTTCAGCGCCGGGTCCTGGAAGGCCTGCCACCAGCCGGCGGCTTCCGGTTCGGTTTCCGCTGTAGCGGCGGGCAGCAGTTGCGCCGGCGTCGGCGGCTGGTAGTTGGGGCCGACGGCGCAGCCGGCGAGCAGGACGAGGGACAGAGAAACGGCAAGGCGGGATGAATTCATTGTCCGCTCCTTTGACGGAAAATCAGGTAGGCGAGGCCAAGGGCGATGGCGGCGATCAACAACAGCGGCCACAAGTGCGGCCAGGCTTCCGCCGCGCCGTAGCCTTTGAGGAACAGGCCCTTGACCACGACGATGAAATGGCTGAGCGGGTCCGCGGCGCTGAGCGCGCGCAGTGGCCAGGGCATGTTTTCCACCGGCGCCATATAGCCGGACAGGATCACCGCGGGGGCCATGAAGCCGAACACGCCGAGAAAGGCCTGCTGCTGGTTGGCGCACAGCGCCGAGATCAGCAGGCCGCAGCCGGACAGGGCCAGGCCGTAGCACAGCATGGCGAGGTAGAGCAGGGCGATGCCGCCGCCGAAGGGCACTTGGTAGAGCCACACCGCGGCGGCGGAAATGACGCTGCCTTGCAGCGCGGCCACCAGCATGCCGGGCACCGCCTTGCCGGCCATGATGTAGCCGGGGGTCAGCGGGGTGACCAGCAATTGGTCGAAAGTGCCTTCCTCGCGTTCGCGCGCCAGGGACAGCGCGGTGACCATCAGGCAGCCGATGGTAGTGATGATGGCCACCAGGCTGGGCAGCACGAACCAGCGGTATTCCAGATTGGGGTTGTACAGATGACGGAGCTGCAGCTGGGCCGGCGGCGGCGCGGGGCTGAGTTCGCGCGCGTATTGGGCGACGATTTGCTGGGCATAGCCGAAGGCGATCTGCGCGCTGTTGGAGCGGCGGCCATCGATGACGGCCTGCAGCCGCGGTGCTGCACCCTGGGCCAGCCGCCGCGAGAAATCCGGCGGAATACGGATGGCCAGCAGCGCTTGCTGGCGGTCGATGACCTCGCGCAGCCGGGCTTCGCTATGGATGTTGAGCAAGTGCGGAAAGGCCTGGGCCGCGGCCAGGCGTTGGGATAGTTCGATGGAAGCCGCGCCGCCGTCCTGATTGTAGATGGCCAGCGTGCTGTTCTTGACCTCCAGCGTGGCGGCAAAGGGAAACAGCAGCAGTTGCAGCAGCACCGGCATGATCAGCAGCCGGCGGCTTTGCGGGCTGGACAGCAGGGCCCGCAGTTCTTTGTGGATCAGGGTCAGCAGCGCGCGCCACATGGTGTCTTCTCCTAGCTCGCATCCAGCCGGCGGCGGAATTTGAGCGCGGTCAGCCCCAGCCAGAAGCAGGCGGACAGCAGTAGCCAGCCGGTGTTGAGCAGCAGTACCGGCCAGATGTCGCCGGCCTGGAACAGGGTTTGCAGCGCGCTGACGAAGTAGCGCGCCGGCACCAGATAGGTGGCGGCTTGCACCGGCGGCGGCATGCTGTTGATTTCGAAAACGAAGCCGGACAGCATGGTGGCCGGCAGGAAGGCGGCGGTGAGCGCGCCCTGGGCTGCGACGAACTGATTGCGGGTGATGGTGGAGAGCAGCAGGCCCAGGCCGAGCGCGCTGCCGAGGAACAGGCTGCTGACGACGAACAGCAGCCACCAGGAGCCGCGCAGCGGCACGTTCATCAGCAAGGTGGCCGCCAGCACGCAGACCAGCATCGCGGCCATGCCCAGCAGGTAGTAGGGCAGAATTTTGGACAAGAGCAGTTCGGCGCGGGTCACCGGGGTGGATAGCAGCGCTTCCATGGTGCCGCGCTCCCATTCGCGCGCCACCACCAGTGAGGTCAGCAGCGCGCCGATGATGGTCATGATCACCGAGATCGAGCCGGGCACCAGGTAGTTGCGGCTGACGGTGTCGGGGTTGAACCAGTAGCGCGGCTCCAGTTGCAACTGGGCCGGCGGCGGCTGGCCGCGGTCCTGAGCGTGCTGGGTCAGCCAGACTTGCCAGGCCCCTTGCAGATAGCTGGCCAGGAAGTTGGCGGTATTGGGCTCGGCGCCATCGGTCAGCAGCTGCGCCGCGGCCGCGCCGCGTCCCTGCGCGGTCTTGGCGGAGAAATCGGCGGGAATCACCACCATGCCGCGCACTTCGCCGGCGGCCAGCCGCGCGCGCATGTCGGCGCGGTCATGGCCGGGGCGGACCTCCAGATAGGGCGAGCCGGCCAGCGCGGCGGCGAAGCGATGGGCCTCGGCGCCGCTGTCCTCCAGCACCACGCCGATGAGCACCTTGTTGGCGTCCAGATTGATGCCGTAGCCGAAGATGAACAGCAGCAGCACAGGCAGCACGAAGGCGATCAGAATGCTGCTGGGGTCGCGCACGATCTGCATGGCTTCCTTGCGGCACAGCGCCAGCAGGCGGGCGGGCTTGACGGCGGCGCTCATATTCCTGCTCCGGCGCGGTCGTTGGCCGCCACCAGGCGGATGAAGGCTTCCTCCATCGTGATCTCCTCTTCCGGGCCGGCGGCCTGGCGCTTGAGTTGGTCCGGCGTGCCGCTGGCGATCAGCCGGCCGCGGTAGACCAGGCCGATGCGGTCGCAGTATTCGGCTTCGTCCATGAAGTGGGTGGTGACCATCACGGTGACGCCCTTGTCCACCAGGCCGTTGATGTGGGTCCAGAATTCGCGGCGGGTGATGGGGTCGACGCCGGAGGTGGGTTCGTCGAGAAACAGCAGCGGCGGGCGGTGCATCAGCGCGCAGGCCAGCGCCAGCCGCTGTTTGAAGCCCAGGGGCAGAGCGCCGGCGAGCATGTCCAGATAGGGCGCGAGCGCGAACACGCGGACCATCTCCGCGACGGTGTCGCGCCGCGCCTGGCCGCTCAAGCCGTAGATGCCGGAGAAGAAGTCCAGATTGTGGGCGACGCTGAGGTTGCCGTAGAGCGCGAATTTCTGCGCCATATAACCCAGCTGCCGGCGCGCGCGGCTGGCGCTGCGCTTCAGGTCTATGCCCATCACGCTGGCCTCGCCGGCGCTGGGGCGCAGCAGGCCGCACAGCATTTTGAAGGTGGTGGATTTGCCGGCGCCGTTGGGGCCTAGCAGGCCGTAGATTTCACCGCGCCGCACCTGGAAGTCGATGTGGTCGGCGGCGATGAAATCGCCGAAGCGGCGGGTGAGCTGTTTGGCGCGGATCACCGCGTCAGGGTCCACGCCCGCCGGCAGTTGCGCCGGCGGCATCCGTTCCGCCAGCGCCGAATCGCCGCCGGGGCCGCCGCCCAGCAGTTCGATGAAGGCGTCCTCCAGCCGCGGCGGAACAACGGTGAAATGGGCGTCCGGCCCGGCTTGCAGCGCCGCCAGCTCAGGCGGCTGGCCGGCCTGGCGCAGCACCAGTCGCAGCGCTTGGCCCTGGATCACGCCGTCCAGCACTTGCGGCTGGCGCAAGGCGCGCCGCAGCGTCTGGCGGCGGTTGCCGGCGATGCCGCGCAACTGCACGCTGCGGCCTTCCATGCGGCGGATCAGCTCGCCGGGCGCGCCGGCGTAAGCCAGCTGTCCGGCGTTCATCAGCAGCACTTGGTCGCAGCGTTCGGCCTCGTCCAGGTAGGAGGTGCTCCACAGCACGGTCATGCCATCCGCGGCCAGCTCGCCCACCATCTTCCACAACTCGCGCCGGGAAATCGGATCGACGCCGACGCTGGGTTCGTCCAGTAGCAGCACTCGTGGTTCGCCCAGCAGCGCGCAGGCTAGGCCCAGCTTCTGCTTCATGCCGCCGGACAGCTTGCCGGCCGGCCGCGGGGTGAAGCGGGCCAGGTCGGTGAAGGCCAGCAGGCGCTCGAAGCTGTGTCGGCGGCGCTCGCCGACGACGCCGCGCAGATCGGCGTACAACTCCAGGTTTTCCTGCACCGTCAGGTCTTCGTAGAGGCCGAATTGCTGCGGCATATAGCCGATCAGCGCGCGCAGCGCGTCGCCGTCGGCGATGGGGTCCAGCCCTTCGACGCGGACGGCGCCGTCGCTGGCTTGCAGCAGGCCGGCCAGCAGTCGCAGCAGGGTGGTCTTGCCGGCGCCGTCCGGCCCGGCCAGGCCGGTGATCGCGCCGCGGCGTATCGTCGCGTCTATGCCGGTCAGCGCCTCGTGCGCGCCGAAGCGCTGGCAGAGGCCGCGGAGGATGATGGCGTCCGGCGCGTCCATCTCAGCCGCCGTCCGCCAGCGTTACCGTCACCGGCATGCCCTGGCGCAGCGCGGCGTCCGGGTTTTGCACCACCACGCGCAGCCGGTAGACCAGCGCGGTGCGCAGATCCTGGGTTTCCACGTTCTTGGGGGTGAATTCGGCGCTGGGGGAGACGAAGCCGACCACGCCGTCGTAAGGCTGGGCGCGGCCGTCGCTGCGGACCTTGACCTTGGTTCCGGGCGCCATCTTGCCCAGATCGGGCTCGGCGACGTAGGCGCGCACCCATACCGGCCGGGTCAGCGACAAGGTGAACACCGCGCCGCCGGCGGGCAGCATGCCGCCGGGTTCGACCGCGCGGGTGAGGATGACGCCGTCGGCCGGGGCCAGCAAGCGGGTGTCGGCCAGTTGCAGCTTGGCCTGGGCCAGTTGCGCCGCCGCGCGTTCGGCATTGGCTTCGGCCTCGGCGATTTCCTCCTTGCGGTAGCCGCGCTTGAGCGCCTGCCACTGCTGGCGCGCCGCCTCGGCCTGCGCGGCGGCCTGGTCGCGCTGCGCGCGGGCGTCGTCCAGCGCGCGTTGGGCGGAGGCGCCGGTGTCGGCCAGCTGGCGCTGGCGCTGGTAAGTCTGCTCGGCGTTGAGCTGCGCGGCGCGGCGCGCGTCCAGATTGGCCTGCGCCTGCTCGATATCCTCGCGGCGCGGGCCGGCGCGGTACAGCGCCTGCCGCGCCTGGGCGGCGGCCAGGCCGGCGTCGGCGTCGCGCAAGGCGTTGCGGTAAGGGGCGGGGTCCAGTTCGCCCAGCACGTCTCCGGCGCGCACGGCGGCGCCCTCGTCCACGTTCAGGCTGTGCAAGCGGCCCGCCACCCGGAAGGACAGGCTGACTTCGCGGATGTCGACGTTGCCGGACAGGCTCAGACGTTCTTGGGCTAATTGCCGCTGCCGCCAGGCGTAGCCGCCGCCGGCGAGCAGGGCGACGACGAGGCCGATGAGCAGAAGGGGACGCTTCATGGCTGTGGCTCCAATGGGCGCAGACCGCGCAGCGCCCATTGCAGGCGTTGCTCGATGTGGCGCGGATCGATGGCGTAGGTGTTGAAAGCCTGCTGGATCAGGTCGGGCAGCAATGGTTTGCCGGCGATGATGTGCTGAGCCAGTGCCGGCAGGCCCAGCGCGGACATCAGGAACAGGGCCTGGTGCAAGGGATCGCCTCGCTCCAGCTCGCCGGCCTGCTGCGCGTCGACAATGCTTTGCAGCAGCAGCTTGGGATGGCGCGGCGCCAGCGTGGACAGGAAGGCCTGTGCGGCGGCTTCGCCTGCGGCGGCGTCCAGCAGCATGTGGGCGATCAGGCCGCCGTGCTCGGTGATGAAGTCCAGCAACTGCCGCAGTATGGCCTGCAAGCGCGGCAAGGCGGACGGCTGTTGCTGCTGCTGCCATTGCAGTTGCTGGAACAGCGGCGCGTACCAGTGTTCCAGCAGCTCGCTCAGGTAGCGTTCTCGGCTGCCGAAGTGGTAGACAAAGCTGCCCGGGTTGACCCCGGCACGCTGGCACAGGCCGCGTACGGTGAGTGCGCGCAGGCCGGCTTCTTTGGCCATGATTAGTCCGCAGTCCAGCAGCTGCTGTCGAGTGGCGTTGGTCGATTTCATATTTGTATTTTTATACGAACGTATAAGCTTATGCAAGCCGAATTTGTACGGGTGTATAAAATTTGCGAAATCCGGAGGAAACCGCCAAGTGCTTGTTTTTCAAAGCGGTGATTGTCGTGGCCGCCGCCGCGGGCAAATTCACCGCGCGGCGGCATGTGCCGGCGGAAAATAATCGGCCATAATTGGAGCGTCGGCGCTCCGCCGCAAGCAAGAATCCCGCAGCCGCGCCGGGCGTATCCAGCTCAGGCCGCGGCAAAAACAGCGATCCGTCGCACTATTACAAAGGGGACACATCATGTTGGCCATCATCGGCGGCAGCGGCCTGGCCCAGCTGCCCGTATTGGAAGTCACCCATCGTCAAGTCGTGCGTACCCCGTATGGCGACCCCTCCTGCGCGCTGACCTTCGGCCTATTGAACGGGCAGAACGTGGTGTTTATCGCGCGCCATGGCTACGGCCATTCGCTGGCGCCGCATGAAATCAATTACCGCGCCAATATCTGGGCGCTGCACGATCAAGGCGTGAAAGGCGTGATCGCCATCGGCACCGTGGGCGGCATTCGTCCCGACATGCCGCCGGGCCGCCTGGTGGTGCCGGACAACATCATCGACTACAGCTGGGGCCGCAAGCATACCTTCTTTGAAGGTCTGGACCGGCCGGTGGTGCACGCCGAATTCTCCTCTCCCTATGACGACGCGCTGCGTCAGCGGCTGATCCGCGCGATGGCGGACAGCGGCCACAGCGGGGTGGTGGGCGGCGTTTACGCCTGCACCCAGGGGCCGCGTTTGGAAAGCGCCGCGGAAATATTGAAGTTGGAGCGGGATGGCGCCGATATAGTCGGCATGACCGGCATGCCGGAAGCGGCATTGGCGCGGGAGATGAACCTGCCTTATGCGCACCTGTGCCTGGTCAGCAATTGGGCCGCTGGCAAGGGCGGCGCGGCGACGGTGGAGTTCGACGCGACCACCGGCGCGATGGGGGTGGAGGTGGTGATGTCGGTGCTGGCTGAGCTATTGTCAAGCAAACAGTAGGATTGTTGGATTGGTGTGCTTGTGTCGTTTTAAGGCATGGTACTGGAAGGTGGGCTTGCGGGTTATCGGCAAGCGTTGTTTTGGCGGGCTGGGACCGGAAGCCTGGCGCTGATGGCGGACGATTGCTCCGTCTTTTTCAAAGAAATCAAGGCATATTGGCGATGTTTGACAACAAGTCCATCTTAATTACCGGCGGAACGGGATCCTTCGGCCGTAAATTCATTACCACGCTATTGGAGCGGTTCAAACCGGCGCGGGTGGTGGTGTTTTCTCGCGATGAGTTGAAGCAGTTTGAGATGCAACAGGAGTTTTCCGATCCCTGCATGCGTTTTTTCCTAGGCGATGTACGAGATGGCGACCGCTTGAAGCAGGCAATGCGCGGCATTGATCTAGTGGTGCATGCCGCCGCTCTCAAGCAAGTGCCTGCCGCCGAGTACAACCCTACCGAGTGCATTCGCACCAATGTGAATGGCGCGGAAAATGTGATCAATGCCGCTATCGAATGCGGGGTGGAGAAGGTGATTGCGCTGTCTACCGATAAAGCGGCTAGTCCAATCAATCTGTATGGGGCAACCAAGCTGTTGTCGGATAAGTTGTTTGTGGCCGCGAATAATATTGTAGGCGGCCACAAGACCCGTTTCGCGGTAGTGCGCTATGGCAACGTCGTCGGCTCGCGGGGCTCTGTGGTGCCGTTCTTTCGAAAATTGATTGCGAGCGGGGCTGATAGCCTGCCCATTACCGATGTGCGGATGACCCGCTTCTGGATCACCCTGCAACAAGGGGTGGACTTTGTGCTCAGCAACTTTGAGCGGATGCAGGGCGGGGAGCTTTTTGTGCCCAAGATTCCTTCCGTGAGCATTGTGGACTTGGCGACAGCAATGGCCCCCCAGTTATTGCAACACCAGATTGGCATCAGGCCAGGGGAAAAGTTGCATGAACTGATGATTTCCGCTGATGACAGCCTACATACCTACGAGTTTGACGATCATTATGTGATCGCTCCTTCGATTCGCTTTACAGTTCACCATGGTTATGATTCCAATCAGTTGAGCGAGGTCGGAACATTAGTGTCGGAGGGGTTTCAATATTCTTCCGAGAGCAATCCCTGGTTTCTGAGTATTCCCGAGCTAGAAATTTTGGATCAGGCAACGCCATGAGCATGATTCCATATGGTCGACAACAACTCGATGAGGACGACATTGAGGCGGTTGTGGAGGTGTTGCGTTCGGATTGGCTGACGCAGGGGCCTGTCGTGCCTGCTTTTGAGCAGGCTCTGGCACTGCGTTGTCAGGCTACGCATGCCGTGGCGGTTAGTAGTGCGACAGCTGCTTTGCATATTGCTTGTGTTGCGGCAGGTTTGGGACCGGGAGACTGGCTGTGGACGAGTCCTAACACCTTTGTCGCTTCGGCTAATTGCGGGCGCTATTGTGGGGCGGAGGTTGATTTTGTCGATATCGATATTGCCAGTGGGAATATGGATATGGGCAAGCTGGAAAGCAAACTGCAACAGAGCGAGCAGTTAGGGCGCTTGCCCAAGGTAGTCGTGCCAGTGGCGTTTGCCGGTCGCAGCTGTGATATGGCTGCCCTTAAGTCCCTATCACGGCGTTATGGTTTTGTTGTGATCGAAGATGCTTCCCATGCGATTGGTGCCGAGTTTGCTGGTCAGCCTGTTGGCTGTGGGAGTCACGCTGATATGACGGTTTTCAGCTTCCACCCGGTCAAAGTGATTACGACGGGGGAAGGTGGTGCGGTATTGTGCAATGATTTCGCTTTATACCAGCGTCTGGGCGAATTGCGTAGTCATGGAATTACCCGTGATGAGTGCCGCATGGAGGGCAATTCAGACGGCGCTTGGTACTATCAAATGACTGGACTGGGGTTCAACTACCGAATGACGGATATACAGGCGGCGATTGGACTATCTCAGTTGAGTAAATTGGACGGTTTTTTGATAGAGCGCCGCATGTTGGCCCGCCGCTATGCGGAGTTGTTGGCGCAGCAGCCCTTGAGTTTACCTTGTCTAGAGCCTATCGATGAATCTGCCTGGCATCTGTTTGTAGTGAGACTGAGCTTAGAGCAGGTCGCTAGCAGTCGAGCCCAGGTGTTTGAGCGTATGCGGGCTGATGGCATCGGGGTCAATGTTCATTACATACCGGTACATATGCAGCCCTACTACCGTCGTCTTGGTTTCCAGTTCGGAGATTTTCCTATGGCGGAAAGACATTATCGCGAGGCATTGACCCTGCCCTTGTTTCCTGGTTTAACGGAGCGCCAGCAGAACGATGTTGTTGCCAGTTTGAAGAAGGCAATTCAATGAGCCGCAGCGTAGCTGTCATCCCGGCTCGTGGAGGAAGCAAGCGGATTCCAGGTAAGAATATCAAGCCATTTCACGGCTTGCCTTTGATTGCGTATTCGATACGCACAGCACAGGCGTGTGGTCTGTTTTCCCGCATTATTGTAAGCACTGATGATGATCAAATTGCTCAAGTGGCGAGGCAGTATGGTGCAGATGTGCCATTTGTGCGTCCGCGGGAACTCTCGGATGACTATACGACGACTGTGGCTGTGATCCGTCATGCAGTGGCATTTTTGCAAGAACAGGGAGAGGTTTTTGATTATGCCTGCTGCTTGTACGCGACGGCTCCTTTGATGCAAGCCTCTTGCTTGCGCAGAGGCTTGAATTTGCTTGAAATGGATGCTGGAAAGCACTATGCCGTGTCGGTGACCTCATTCGGTTTTCCTGTGCAGAGAGCGTTAAAAATTTCATCCGAGGGCAACTTGGTACCGATGTATCCACAATATCGGGATACTCGATCGCAAGATCTTGAAGAGTCTTTTCAAGATGCCGGGCAATTTTATTGGGGACGGCGTCAGGCTTGGCTTGAGTGCGAGCCATTTTTTTCGGAGCGTTCGTTGGCAGTCCGTCTCCCACGTCATCTTGTTCAAGATATTGATACTGAAGAGGATTGGCGGCGGGCGGAGTGGATGTATGCGGTATTGCAAGCGGCAGGGGAGGCTACGTGAAGGTGCTGTTCCGGGCCGATGCTTCAGTTGAGATAGGCAGCGGTCATGTTATGCGTTGTCTGACTCTGGCTGACTTGTTGAGACGGAATGGGGCGGAGGTCTGCTTTGTGTGCAAGGATCTGCCCGGAGCTGCCAGAGAGTTGCTGACTGATTCCGGCATGTCTAGTTTTTGGTTGCCGGGACAACTACCAGAGGGAGAGGCCGCTGATCTACACGCATTGCGCTCAGTATTGCCGCAGAGCACCGTTTTTGATTGGGTGGTGGTAGATCATTATGGTTTGGGGAAGGAGTGGGAGGCTGATGCGAAGTGTTTGGCTAAACGCGTTTTGGCGATAGACGATCTTACAAATCGTAGCCATGACGTAGATCTACTGTTGAACCAGAACCTGTTTGCGGACGCAGCCGCCTACCAATCATTGGTGCCTGATGAGACGGTCTTATTGCTTGGTCCGCGTTTTGCCATGTTGCGTGATGAGTTTTCTACTACTTGCGTTAGAGACCATCCATCAAGAGCAAGCAGGGTTCTGCTGAATTTTGGCGGTTCTGATCCAACAGGAGAAACGGTCAAGAGCATGTTGGCGTTGCAGCGTTTGGCGTTTACGGAGGTGACCGTGATTGCGGGGGCCGCAAATCCGAAATTCGAGGATATTGCATACATGGCGTCACCGCAGTGGCGCGTTTATCGTCATACAAACGATATGGCCAAGTGGATGTGCTGGGCGGATGTGGCGATTGGCGCTACTGGAAGTAGCGCTTGGGAGCGCTGCGCGCTGGGTTTGCCGACGGTAGGGGTTGCCGTGGCGGAGAATCAACTGCTAATAGGCGAGGCGCTAGCAAAGGCTGGGGCTATAGAGTATTTGGGGCCCTCTATGTCGGTAACGGTTGATGACTTGGCTCAAGCTCTGGATGCTTGTTGCAATAATGTCATCTTGCGACGAACCATGTCCATGCTTGGACAAGAACTCGTGGATGGCCGCGGCGCAGGCCGCGTAGCCTTGGCAATGGAAGAAATGGTATGAGCAAAGTCGATATCTTGTGCACAGACCCAGAACACCCGGTTTGGCCATGGTTGAGGCAATGGAAAGTTGAGCATCCACAATGTTCCGTAAGCCTGCTGACTGATTGCAATCAGGCCGGCGGGGGGGACTTCCTCTTTTTAGTATCTTGCCAGCAATTGATTTCCAAGCCATGTCGCGAGCGCTACCGTTACACCTTGGTGCTGCATGCCAGTGATTTACCCAAAGGAAGGGGTATGTCTCCTCATATTTGGCAGGTTCTTGAAGGTCGACAGCGTATTCTGGTTAGCTTATTGAACGCCGAGGATGGCATAGATACTGGTGCCATTTGGCAACAATATGCGTTTGATCTAGAGGGGCATGAGCTTAGCACGGAAATCAATGCCAAATTATTTGACTGCGAGTTGCGCTTGATGGATTGGGCTGTACACCATTGTGATGGTGCGGAACCTCAAGAGCAGCGAGGCGAGCCCAGTCTGTATCCGAGACGGGGACCTGAGGATAGCCGCCTTGACCCTGGGCAGTCTCTGCAGGAGCAGTTTAATTTATTGCGAGTGGTTGATAATCAACGCTATCCGGCTTTTTTTGAATGGGCTGGGCACCGCTATAAGCTGACAATTGAAAAGGACGATGTCTAATGGGAAAAGGCGTTCATATCGGTGGTAGGCCGATTTCCAGAGAGGCCCCGCCTTTCATTATTGCAGAGATGTCCGGTAATCATAACCAGTCGCTGGATCGGGCTATGGCCATTGTTGCCGCCGCCGCCAGCAGTGGTGCGCATGCATTGAAATTACAAACGTATACACCGGACACCATGACGCTCGATCTAGATGAGGGTGAGTTTCATATTTCAGATCCGGACAGTTTATGGAGCGGCTCCTCGCTTTATAAACTATATCAGCAAGCCTATACCCCATGGGAGTGGCACCAGCCTATTTTTGATTATGCCAAGTCACTGGGTATGCTGGTATTTTCGACGCCTTTTGACGAAACGGCGGTAGATTTTCTGGAAACACTCGAGGTTCCCGCTTATAAGATTGCGAGTTTTGAAAATACGGATTTGCCCTTGATTCGTAAAGTGGCGGCAACCGGTAAACCCATGATTATTTCAACCGGAATGGCTTCGGTAGCCGAACTCGATGAAACTGTGAGGGAAGCAAGAGCGGCAGGTTGCCAGCAATTAGTCTTACTCAAGTGTACCAGTTCATACCCTGCCCCCCCTGTGCACAGTGATCTGCGTACCATCCCGCATTTACGCGATCTGTTCGGTTGCGAGGTGGGTTTGTCCGACCACACCATGGGGGTTGGCGCTGGGATTGCCGCGGTCGCTCTCGGCGCCTCCGTGATTGAAAAGCACTTCACTTTGCGACGGGCAGATGGCGGGGTGGATTCAGCTTTTTCCCTAGAACCCGAGGAGTTAGCTCAGTTGGTAATTGAAAGTGAGCGAGCTTGGCTGGCGTTGGGAAATATCAGTTACGGTAGTAGCCCGATTGAAAGCAAATCACAAGTTTTTCGCCGATCCCTTTATGTTGCTCAGGATATTGCGGAGGGGGAGCTCTTCAGCTCGGAGAACATCAGAGTCATTCGGCCAGGGTTTGGCTTAGCTCCGAAATTTTTTGACATTGTCATTGGTATGCCAGCCACGAAAGCCCTGAAACGGGGCATGCCGCTCACATGGGAAGCGTTGAAATGAGTAATCAAGCCGCGGCTACAGCCGCGAGTCACGAAGACGACAGTCTGATCAACTGGAAAACCCACGCGTGGCAGGATGCGGGCATGGTTAGTTGGTATTCCGGCAGGATGGTGGAAAATACCAGTACCAACTATCTGAAAAATGTTTTGGAGGTGGGCACTGTCAAGCGCCATGTCCGAGGCAAAGAGGTGCTCGATATTGGAATCGGCACTGGCCGGGCTAGTCTTCCCTTGATCGAACAAGGGTTTGCAGTAACAGGCATAGACAGTTCCCAAGCCATGCTGAACGAGACGCGAAGGCTGGCTGGCAATTTACCCATCACGTTGAAGTTGGGCGATATTACCAAGCTGCCGTTTGACGCGGAGAGTTTTGATAGCGCGATTGCATTGAATGTGATGGTGCATTTTCCCAACTGGCGGGAGGCTTTGCTGGAGTGGAAGCGAGTGGTCAGGCCTGGCGGCCGCATCGTGTTCGACATTCACTCCCGAGATCACTTTGAAGCGGCGTATGGCGCGGATATCGATAAGTGGCCGGCGGTGATACGCGAAGCGGAAGATCCCACCAACTTTGGCCGTTACATGTCCCGGATCCGGGTTGATGAGCTGGTGGCGTTTGCCGACCAGGAAGGTTTTGCCATTGTGGATGCCGTGCCGCACGGGGCATTTCTCGGAGGCGGGAATATCAATGCCTTTTTGTACGAGCCGCTAGAGAAGAGCAAGCGTTGGACGCGTGTGCTGTCATGGTTTGCTCGTGATCCGCAGTTGCTAGAGTTAGGCTTGTTTCTTGAGGAGCTTTTGGTGGCGCGCCTGACGCCAAAAGTCGCAGGGCGCATGTTTGTGGTTTTGGAGAACAGAACAGATGCGGAAGGAAACAGGGCTTGGGCTGAGGAGCAGAGGAAAAAAAACGCGGCGCTAGAGCAGCTGTCGTTTCGAGCTCTAATGCCATGGATGTTGTTGTCGAGCGAGGATCTTTCCCAAGAGTTGGACCGCCTGTTGCAACCTTTGCGGGCACGACATTTCTTCTACTGCCTGTTGAAAGTTTTAGTACAACGTTGCCCTAGCTATGATTTTGCTGGCTTACTCTCCGAAGAGCGAGTGCAGCAGTTCTCCGTATGGTTGGCGGCTGAAGCTCTGGATCGCCGGGTTATGAGTCTGGCCAAGGGGTGGTCGGTTGGCTGCCCTGATAAGCTCAGGCATGGAGTTGACCTCACCTTGGGGGCAGATTACCACTTGGTGGATACCTTGTTGGCAAAACACTATGGCATTTTCGGCGGGAACCAAGGATGAAACCAAAGGCAATTATAAGTCTGCTGTGGGATAACCAATTGGGAGCTCTGCGCCAATTTCTGGCGATGTTCGACCCCATGGTGATTGTGACCACTTCATCGGGCATGACCCCCGCACTACTTAATTTGGCCGCAGATTGCGGCTGCGCTGTAGTGGGTTTGGAGAGCCTGCTCCCGGATGGATATAACGCGGTTGGCGAAGCAAGTCCATCTCTGGCTGCGCTGAGTGCGCATTTGGCGGCCTTGAACTGGAGTGAAGAGTTTGCTGACGAGGACAATACCGAACAATTGGCCGGGTTGATCAAGGAGCGTTTGGGCCTCGAACTACCGATGTCGGTACAGTTGTTAGATGGCTTGGCCGCAGCGGCGGACGAGTTTGATGTCTCGCTCTTTGTCACCAGCGAAGATGTGACTCGTTTGGGCAAGGTCGCAACCGCCTGGGCAAAGGCACATAGCATTCCCAGCTTGCATCTTTCCCATGGCATCGCACTGGTTGACCCCTACACAGTCCACGCTGAGCTGATCGCGGATAAGATGGCTGTTTATGGGGAGCGTGGTAAAGAAGGCTTTTTGGATTTGGGGATAGAGCCGGAGCGTCTGGTGTTGACAGGCAACCCCGCTTGGGACTGCTATGCGCAATTGCGGGTCCAAAAGGCAGCTTATCGACAAGCCTTAGTCGAAAAGTATGAGATGGACCCGAGCTTGCCGATTGTGGTTTTCGGCACGACATGGGCAGCTAATCTTAGCGCACATTGCAATGAGCATGCTTATGCGGACACGATGCTAGCGTTCTTGAGCGCTTGCGAAGCTTTGTCGCAGCATGGCTGCAAAATCAATGCCGTTATCAAGGACCGGCCGGCTAATCAAGCGGTAGGCGAGCGTTGCTGCTCCGAACTGCTGGCGGCCTTGGGGTCAGATGGTCGTCAGTATTATTACGCGATGGAGGATACTTCCGCCTTTGCCGTTGCTGCGGATGTGTTGGTAGCAGTGGATTCCAACTATTTAGTGGAGGGGATGATGGCGGATACGCCTGTCATCAACTTGATGAATAGTGCAGGCATGTTGATGGGGCCATGCTTTGAGGCCGAGACTGGGATCAAGGAAGTGGAGGCCCATGAGCTGGCTGCATGCATTTTGCAACTGTTGGAAGACAAGGACGAACGAAACGCTCAGTTGCATCAGGCCCGCCAGCGGCTGGTCTATTATCATCATGGCGGGGTAGATGGTTTGGCGGCGGCGCGGGTAGCGCAACTGATGGCAAGTATGGCACAGGGGCTGCAAGTACGTCCGCAAAGATTGGTATGGCAGCAATATCTGGATAATGAGAATACAGATTTGACGGCGGGCTACCATACAACGGGACGCAAGGATTTAATCAGCCTGTTCAGCAATCAGCCTAGTCTGGCTTTGGATATTGGCTGCGCGGGTGGCGGCAATGGCGCTTTGATTAAACAGCGCTTTCCATCTTGCCAGGTGTGGGGAATTGAAATGAACCATGCCGCGGCTGAGATGGCCAGCCGGCAATTGGATAAAGTTCTGCTGGGAAAATTTGAGGACTTTGATCTGGTGGCAGAAGGGGTGGCTGTGGGCAGCCTAGATGCTGTGGTGTTAGCCGATGTGCTGGAGCATATGTATAACCCATGGGATGTGATGGTGAAAATCCATCGCTATTTATCTCCGCAAGGACAAGTGCTGCTCAGTGTGCCGAATGTGCGCAATCTAGCTCTGATGGATGACTTGGCTAAAGGTAACTGGACGTATGCTAAGGAGGGCTTGCTAGATATTACGCATATTCGCTTCTTTACCTTGCGGGAACTGCTTAAGTTTTGCCAGGAAACCGGCTATAAAGTCGTTAATAAAATGAATGCACTTGATGGCAGGTTACAAGATATTTTCAATAGGGCTCAAGGCTCACTGCCGTGCAATATTGAGACAGAGCGCATGGTAATTAAAAATGTTACCCATGATGAAATGTTGGAAATGTGCTCGTTACAGTTTTATCTCTTGCTTGAAAAGGCATAGAGTTGTTTGACTGTTGAGTGAGAAGCGACCTCCGAGGGGTCGCTTCTTGTTTATTTGTTGCTTTTCTACCTATGCCTAAATAGTCTAATTGAATGTGTGAGTAGCGATAGTTGCCGCTGAAATAGTAGTTTGACTATAGTGGGCGTGGTGTCGTCACTGCAGGTGGGCCTTATCTCATGGAAAAAAGAAATCCCCGTATCGGCGTCTTGTCTAGAGACCACTTTGATCATGCTTGTTTCAAGCTCCGATTAGGTGACCCTCTGTCTTTGCTCGCCGGTGTGGTTGACACTTATTTTTACAAAAACCTGGAGGCTCATCGTTTGGTGGGCGACTATGGTTTTGAGTCCGACACACATTTTATTGAGTCCATGGATGCATTTATTGTGCAGCGATGGTTTGTCGATAAATGTTATGTGGATTTAATGAAGGCTATTATTGATTCTAAGAAGCCAATTATTTTTGATATTGATGATTGGTTGCTAGGGTTGCCAAGTAGTAACCCAATGTATGATGACTTCTTTAAATCTACTGAGTATATTAAATGGATTTTGCCTTATTGTTCTGTGGTGACGGTGAGTACGTCAGAGCTAGCTAAAAAATTTATTGCGTATAATGAAAATGTTGTGGTGATTCCTAACTCTCTGAGCCAGTTTCGTTTTGTCGAACCAAGAGAGCGGGATGATCAGGTGGTTGTTGGGTTTGCGGGTACCAGCACTCATGGTCGTGATTTGGATTTGATTTCTGGAGCTCTGTTACGGGTTTATCATGAGTATGCCGATGCGGTGAAGTTTGTGTTTTGGGGAAATGTTCCCAAAAATATGATTGGCCTGAAAGGAGTGAAACAAGGTCCCAAAGGGGTAATGTATCATGACTACTTTTCCTATCTTGCTGATTTGAAAATAGATATTGGATTGGCTCCATTAGAGGAAGATGGATTCAATTTGTGCAAATCTGATATCAAGTGGATTGACTATGCGGTGGTTGGCGCGGCCAGCATTGTATCGGATCTGCCTCCTTATGCTGAGGCTAAAGAAAAGGGGTTGGCGCTAGCTGTTGAAAACAATGAAGACGCTTGGTTCAACGCCATTGTCTCCTTGATTGAGGACCATGCGGCAAGAAAGTCGATAGCTTCCAGAGCGCGAAACTACATTTCGCAGCAGCGTACGCTGGAAGGGGCGATTAGCCAGCATATTTCAGTATGGAATAGTGTTTTACCCAAGGCGCTTCAAATTAGCGTTCCCAGCACAATAGGCAAACCGATTATGCATTCCTCATGCCCTGAGGATGCCATCGAGGAGCAGCGCTACAAGATTTGGAAGAACAATCATCAGTTGCGTGAAGTCCATGCGGAACAGTTTGCGGAGAGAATGGTGAAGGCTTGGTCGGTGCGGCCGACATTCAACTTGGTGACAGTTGTGCCCGCTGCACAAAAGCGACGTTTAGTCGAGTCGTTGGCGGCGATGGAGAAGCAACTATACCCAAATTGGCGTTTGCTGGTATTCGCGGATTGGGAAATGCCGGATCCAGTATTTAAGAACAGCCCGCAGTTGGGCTGGGTTAGCTTGCCTACTCTGGAGGATCCGGAGCGGCTAGCCCAGGCATTCAACGATGTCGTTGCCGATTCCTATGCCGACTGGGCCATGCTCTTGCCTGCGGGATTCCGCTTGGAGCCGCGAGCACTGCTTAGGTTGGCCGAGGGAGCCCACGCTCACCCGGAGTGGATGGCGATTTATTGCGACAGTGATGTTGTATCCCCGATGGGGGAGTATTTTCTGCCTTCGTTCAGGCCAGACTTCTCCCCGGAATATTTGCGTTCCATGGACTATATAGGGGCCGCGGTAACGATTTCAACCAGAGCTTTGGTGGCTTTGAATGGTTTGCAACCTTACCCGGGCGCTTATGTTTATGAATGCCTGCTACGCTTATTCGAGTTGAAAGGGAAAGAGGCGATAGGACATGTGGATGACGTCTTGTTGTCCCTGCCATATGATAAGAGTGACATCGCCCCTCTGCCGACGGCAGCGAGAAAAGTGGCTTTGGAAAACCATGCGGCAAGATTAGGGTTGCAAGCGGAGGTGGGTGACGGTTATGTACAGGGAACCCATCATTTTGATATCAAGGTGCAGGGTAGTCCGCTGGTTTCTATTATCATTCCAACCCGGGATAAACTGGAGTTTTTGGAACCTTGCATTGAAAGTCTATTTGAGAAAACCCGGTATCAGTCGTTTGAAGTCATTATTGTCGATAATCGCTCGGAGCAGCCTGAAACTCGTGAGTTTTACGCGGATATGGCCGAAAGATTTCCTGAGCGGATCAAAGTTGTCGAGTATGACGCGCCATTTAATTTTTCGGCACAATGCAATTTAGGCGTTAGTATAGCGGCCGGTGAGTTTGTCTTGTTGCTGAACAACGATACCGAAGTCATCTTAGAGTCTTGGCTGGAGCGTTTGGTGGGGGTGGGGCAGCAAAGTGGAGTGGGGGTTGTTGGCGCGCGTCTGCTGTATCCCGAAGTGGGGCAAATACAGCATGCCGGCATCATCCTCGGGTTGCCGGGGGGAATGAGGTCTGTTGCTGATCATGTGTTTGAGCCGATGGACATCTCGGAGTCAGGGTATCAGAACCGGATTTTGACTGGACAGAACTATTCGGCGGTGACCGGGGCTTGCCTTTTGGTGAATAAAGAGATTTACCTGCAGGTAAGCGGTTTGGATGAAGACAAGTTTAAGGTCTGCTTTAATGATGTGGACTTCTGCCTGAAAGTCCAAGCTGCGGGCTACCGGAATGTGTATAACCCCTTTGTGGTGTTGTACCACCATCACGCGAAAAGTATTGGCCGCACCACATCGGATCCTCGCATCGCCTTGCAGGCGGCAGTACGAGAGCGTGATGAAATGGATGCGATGTTGCGGCAATGGCTGCCGCTTATACGGCGCGACCCATTCTTTAACCGCCATTTGTCTTTGCGCGGCAGGAGGATGGAAGTGGAATGGCAGCGTTGCGTTGCCTGGGATCCAGAGTTGCCTGGACGCAAGCGTGTGTTAGGAATGCCGGTTCCTGGGGGAAGCGGTGAGTACCGATTGAGCCAGCCTCTGTCCATCCTACAAGAGCAGGGACGGCTTGATGGAGAGATTCACCAGCCGACTCAGGGGGTATTATCTGTCGTTGAGATGGCTCGTCATGCTCCAGATACCTTGTTATTGCATACAGGGATCAATGATGGAATCTATGATGCGCTGACAGCTTATCGTGAGTTCATTCCGCAGATGCGGGTGGTTTTCGGGATTGACGACTTAGTCGGTGGGACACCGGTGAAGAGTAATCTGTATGACCATTGGAAACGCTTGTATCCGGATGCGAAGCAGAGGCTTCGTAGGGTTCTGAAGTTGAGCGACGCCTTGGTGGTGTCGACCGAGCCCTTGGCCGAGTTCACTCAAGGAATGGTGGATGAGATTGTTGTAGTGCCGAATCGCTTGCGGAAAAGTGTGTGGGGGAGGTTGAGATCTCAAAGGCGGCTTGGTGCGAAGCCTCGGGTTGGCTGGGTTGGCGCGTCTCAACACAGGGGGGATTTGGAGCTGTTGCTTGAGGTTATCAAGCGAACCGCTGGAGAGGTGGATTGGGTTTTCATGGGTATGTGCCTGCCTCAATTCCGCCCATATGTGGCCGAGGTGCATCACTCGGTGCCGTTTGATCAATACCCTGAGACGATTGCCAAGTTGAACCTAGATTTGGCGGTGGCGCCGCTGGAACTCAATGCCTTTAACGAGGCCAAGAGCAATCTGCGTTTGCTGGAGTATGGCGCTTTGGGATGGCCGGTTGTGTGCACGGATATTTATCCCTATCAGACCAATGCGGCTCCAGTGTGCCGGGTGCCTAATGTGGCGGAGGCCTGGATTGAGGCAATCAGAAGCAGGGTGTATGACCTGGACGCCAGTGAGCGCGAAGGGAGGCTGCTAAGGGAGTGGGTGGAGCAGCATTACTGGCTGGAGGAGCACAATGAAGACTGGTTCCGTGTACTACATGGGTGAGCGTTGAGCTGTATGTTTTGAGGAAATGCCCTGCGATGGACTGCCGGGCATTTTTATTTTTCCATTGGAAATGTATATCAGAGGTGAAGGTCAAGGGTAGATTAGTTGAGACTGATGTTTGGTAAAAATACCATTTCGGTCAAGTTTATTAACCTTTAGACGATCTAGTAAGCATGCTGCGCAAATCACGGCGTTCCGCTTGACGCAGTTTTGATCTCTTAAGGGGAATAACATGGCTATTACCGTAAACACCAATATTGCGTCGCTGAACGCGCAGCGCAACCTAGGCAGTTCCAATAACTCGTTGCAAGTATCCCTGCAGCGCCTGTCTTCCGGCCTGCGGGTCAACAGCGCCAAGGATGATGCCGCCGGTCTGGCCATCTCCCAGACCCTGACTTCCGCCATCCGCGGTAACAACCAGGCGATCAAGAACGCCAACGATGGTATCTCGGTTGGTCAGACGGCTGAAGGTGCCTTGGGCCAGCTGGCCAACAATATGCAGCGTATCCGCGAAATTGCGGTGCAAGCGTCCAACGGCTCGGTGAGCAACACCAACCGTTCGCAGCTGCAAAGCGAAGTGGACCAGCTGACCCAGGAAATCTCGCGTATCGTGCAAACTACCCAGTTCAACGGCACTAGCCTGTTGTCCGGTGGTTCGGTGCTGACTTTCCAGGTGGGTTCTTCCGGCGCGGCAACAAACCAGGTCTCGATCTCCTCCACTGACTTGACCTCAGCCGGCACGCTGAACACCTATAGTTCCAGCTTGAGCAATACCGGCACTATTAATGTAACGACTCAGGGCGCGGCTTCCGCTGCTTTGTCGGCACTAGATACGGATATTGCGCAGATATCGAATATCCGCTCGACTTTTGGCGCGGTACAGAACCGTTTTGACGCGGTAGTCAACAATTTGCAGAACTACACTGAAAATCTGACTGCGGCTAACAGCCGTATCATCGACGTGGATTTTGCGGCGGAAACCGCGAACTTGACCAAGAACCAGATTCTGCAACAGGCTGGCACTTCGATTCTGAAAAACGCCAACTCGTTGCCGCAATCGGCTCTGACCCTGCTGCAGTAAGCTTTGGATTAACGGGCTCTGGCTGATTTGGGCTAGGGCTCGTTCACCGAGGAGCAGAGTCCTGGGCGGGGGGCGATGCAGAGGTGTCGGTAAAATTCACGTTCTGGCTGTAAAGTTTATTGCAGCGTTGACGATATGGTGAGTAAGCAAGTCGCTTTGCCCAACTGTATCTCAGGAGAACTAACATGGCTATTACCGTCAACACCAACATTGCTTCGCTGAATGCGCAGCGCAACCTCGGCAACTCGAACAACGCGTTGCAGGTCTCTTTGCAGCGCCTGTCTTCCGGTCTGCGCGTGAACAGCGCCAAGGATGACGCCGCAGGTCTGGCGATTTCGCAGACTTTGACTGCTGCTATCCGTGGTAACAACCAGTCGATCAAGAACGCCAACGACGGCATCTCTGTCGGCCAGACTGCTGAAGGCGCGTTGGGCCAGATTGCCAACAACCTACAGCGTATCCGCGAAATCGCGGTGCAGGCCGCTAACGGCTCTGTGAGCAACACCAACCGTTCGCAGCTGCAAAGCGAAGTGGATCAGCTGACCCAGGAAATCTCGCGTATCGTGCAAACCACTCAGTTCAACGGCACTAGCCTGTTGTCCGGTGGCTCGGTACTGACCTTCCAGGTGGGCTCGTCCGGCGCGACCAACAACCAAGTTTCCATTTCGTCGACTGACCTGACTTCCGCCGGCGTTTTGAATAGCTACAACTCGAGCTTGACCAACACCGGCACTGTGAGTGTGACCACTCAAGGTGCAGCATCCGGCGCGCTGTCGTCGCTGGATGCCGATATTGCTTCGATCTCGAACATCCGGTCGACCTTTGGTGCGGTACAGAACCGTTTCGATGCGGTAGTGGCCAACTTGCAGAACTACGTGGAAAACCTGACAGCGGCCAACAGCCGCATCGTGGATGTGGACTTCGCGGCGGAAACTGCTAACCTGACCAAGAACCAGATTTTGCAACAGGCCGGCACTTCGATTCTGAAGAACGCCAACTCGCTGCCGCAGTCGGCACTGACCCTGCTGCAATAAGTCTAGAATGATGGTATGAGCCAGCGGCGGCTCCGGTTGGTTGGGCAACCGGAGCTGCGCGCGTCAGGAGAGTTGCCATGCAAATACCTTCTTTACAATCACTGCCGATTGCCAACGCGGGGGCTTCTACGCCGCGGCAGCAAACGGTGGAACTGGCGCAGAGTGGGCAAGGGGCCGATAAGGCTGCTTCCGCCTTGCCGGATAATGCTCAGGCTGTCGCCGCCGCTGGGCAGGCGCAGCAGCAGCAAGCGCAGAACACCGCGGCCAAGGAAAAACCATCGGTTACCGAGCAGCTGCAGTCATCGTTGAAGCAGCTGAATAGCGTCGCCTCGCTGTACAATAACCAGCTGGAGTTCTCAGTGGACAAGGACACTGATTTGCAGGTGGTGAAAGTCGTGGACAAGGAAACTCAGAAGGTGATCCGGCAGATCCCTTCCGAGGATGCCATCCGGATTGCCAAGGCGATCGGCGACTTCAAGGGCATGCTGCTGAAGGACAAAGCTTGAGTCCCAGGAGCGGCTCAACAAAATACACATAAAGGGTGATGAACATGGCAGGGATAACAACATCGGTCGGCTCGCTCGACGTCCAAACCATCGTAAGCCAACTGATGGCGATCGATTCCCGGCCATTGGTCGCCAGTCAGAAGAAACTAGACGGCTACAATACCCAGCTCAGCGACCTTGGCAAAATTGGCTCTGCTTTGTCCGCACTGCAAAGCGCGATCACCAGCTTGTCGACGGGATCGTTCTTGCAAGCGTTCAAGGTGTCATCCAGTGATACTTCGGTAGCCGGGGTCAGCACCACCTCCGGTGGTGTAAACGGAACTTATGTCGTCAACGTAGCCAAACTGGCAACCTCCCGGCAACTGGTTTTCGACCAGTTTAACGGTGTAGATATCAAGGACGCGCAAGCGGAAATCACTGGCGCGCCTGATGAATTAAAGTTCACCATCAACGGTAAGGAACAGACGGTCAAGTTGCGGGATAAGCCCGGCGACAAAGTTACCCTGCAGTCCATTTCCGACAAGATCAACGCCGAGGGCATGGGGGTTAATGCCTCCGTTGTGAAAAACGGTGATAACTATAAGCTGGTGGTGGCGTCGACCGCGTCCGGCACCGACAATAAATTCACCATCAGCGCTGGGGGCACCGATTCGGGTTCAACTAGTGGTTCGACGCTGGCGGGTTTGACGCAAAGTCCGACCGCCGCTAATGAGTCCAAGGACGCTGGCAATGCTGACTTGACCGTGAACGGCGTTCAGGTGTCTTCCGGTAGTAATAAAGTCAGCAATGCGATTCCAGGGGTTGAGCTGGATCTGTACAAAGGCGGGGCAGGCGTTTCCACTACGGTGACTCTGAATCAGGACACTGCGGGGATCGGTAAGAATCTACAAAGTTTTGTCGACGCGTATAATCAAGTGCTGAGTTCGATCAAAGACGCGCGTGGCGGCAGCATGAAGGGCAATGCTTCGGTTTTGTCGATTCAGCAAAAACTACAGGATGTGTTGACCAAGTCTATCCCGGGAGTCGATCCGGTTAACTCCTATGCATACCTGTCCCAGGTCGGGATTGCCATTCAAAAGGACGGTACTCTCAAGCTGGATCAGACCAAGTTCAACGATGCTCTGAAAAAAGATCCGACCGCGGTCAAAAATCTTTTCGGAAATACCAGCACTACCGGGATTGCGCAGTTGTTGAATAAAGAAATCAATAGCCTGCTAGGCCCCACCGGAGTCGTGGAAAGCAGCAAGACTTCTATCAATACGCGCATCAGCACCGAGAAAGCCTCGCAGGATGCGTTGACTGCCCGGCTCGCTGCGCGGCAAAAACAATATATCCAGCAATACACCGCACTGAACTCGACATTATCTAAAATGACCGCTGCCACCAATAATCTTAGCGGTTTGATGTCTCAAGTATGAATTTGGTCTCTCGTCATGACTTTACGCTGAGGTCGGATCGGGCTGAAGCGCCCGTCGGTCTAGCTCTGTTGGTGGTAACATTATGCTGAACTCCAGAATGTTGAAGCAATTCAACAAGGCTTATGAAAATGACGCCTTGAAGGCCGCGGTATACGGCGCCAGTCCGATTGGGATCGTGGTCATGCTGTACGAAGGCGCGATCAAGGCGATCATGACCGCCAGTATTGCGATCGAGGCACAGCGTTTCGATGAAAAGGCGCGCATGATTTCGAAGGCGATGGACATCATCGAAGGCCTACGCATCGCTTTGGATGTCGAGGCCGGTAGCGAGGCCGCAGTCAATTTGAACGAGCTATACCTCTATATGAAGACGCGTTTGGGGCGGGCCAGCCTTAAGAACGATCTGGAAATCCTGGCTGAGGTACGTGGGTTGTTGGAAACCATTCTTCCCGCTTGGCAGCAGGTTGACCGTAGCCAGCCCGCGGCCAGCGCGGCGGCGGGCGCATGACGACGAAGACGCGCGCGACGGCCTTGGTCCAACTGGTGGCGGAATTGGAGGCCTTGACGCTCCAGGTGTCCGCCGCGGTGTCCGCCAAGGACTATGAGCGTTTCAGCGCCTTGCAGGCGCAGCAGGAAAAGCTGATGTCCCGGCTGCTGACTTCGCTGACCCAGGAGGCGCTGTCAGGCCTGGAGGGGACTCAGCGCGACAGGCTGCGCGAACTGGTGCGGCGGCGCGAGGCCATCCAGGCCGATCTGGCGCAATGGTCGGAGGCGCTTCGCTCGGAACTGGTGCTGATCAATCAGAATTCCCGAGTGCTCAAACACTATCGTTGACCTCAAGCCGCCGCGATTGCCCAGCCAGGACGACGGGGGAGATTTGATGGCGGGTTGGCCTTGGGTTGTTGGAGGTTTCGCCATAAAATTAAGTCATGGCGGAAACTTTTCCATGGGGAACCAAGATGTCCGGCACCTTCTTCCCATACCTGATGGTTGTGCTCTGGCTGATGCTGGCCATGGCGGTAGCGTATGTTTACTGGCGAGTGCTGCGCTTGGAAACCAAACGCGACAGTTTGACCACCATGTATCTCGACCAGCAGCAACAGCAGATCAGCGCTATGCAGCGGGATATGTCGCGCCTATTGTCCCGCATGGAGCAGCAGGCTCACGGGGATGTCGGACTCAGCCCTTACAATCAAGCTATCGAGATGATACGCCAGGGCCTGACGGCTTCCGAAGTGGCCTCCCGCTGCGGCATTTCCCGCAGCGAGGCCGAGTTGATCGTTTCCCTGTATCGAAATAGTCCCACCTCATGATTCCGTCGATCAATACCGGCGTCTTGCCGGCGCAGCAGATCAACCCCTCGCAGCTGTTGGGCGAGGGCGCCAAGCTGTTGCTGGAAACCGCGACCCTGCCCAGCCGGTTGCCGACGCTGCTGCTGGGCGAGCAGGTGACCGCGCGCGTGGCGGACCGGCTGGACAATAACCAACTGGCGGTATTGATCAAGAATTCGCTGTTCACGCTGAACCTGCCTCAAGGCGCGACGGTGAGCGGCGACACCTTGCAGCTGAAAGTGGCGTCCTTGCAGCCGGCGCTGACCTTTTTGCTGCAGGACGGCAGCAAGGAGAGCACGGAGCAAAACAAGGCCAGCTCGGTGCAGGTGGCCCTGAGCCCTGCCTCCAAGTATCTGACCCATTTGTTGTCCACCCAGACCAGCGACGCCGGCAAGCCGGTGCTGGTCAACGCGGCGCAGCAGCCGCCGCCCAAGGTGGCGGAGGATTTGCAGCAGGGCGTGGCCAAGAGCGGGCTGTTTTATGAATCTCATCTGAAGGACTTCGCCGACGGCCGCACCAGCCTGGCCGAGATCAAACAGGAACCGCAGGCCAAAATGAGCCAGACGTTGGCCAGCTCCGAGCACGCGGCTGCCAGTGCGCGGCCGCAGGCTCCGACTCAGGAATTGGGCAATCTGGTGCAAAGGCAGCTCAATGGCCTGGAAAACCAGCAACTGCAGTTTCAGGGCATGGCCTGGCCCGGCCAGCCGATGCAGATGGTGATAGAGCAGGAAAAGACCGAGGCCGACCGCGAGGGCAACGGCCAGCAGGAGATGCAAGCCTGGTCCACCAGCCTGTCCCTGAATCTGCCAGCGCTGGGCGGCATGGCTGCGCGCATCCGTCTGGTGGGCCAGACCGTGCAGGTGTCTTTTGCCGCCGAAGACGAACAGGCGGGACAGCTGATCACCCAAAACGCCAGCCGGCTGGAGGCGGGTTTGGCCTCGGCTGGTCTGGCTTTGGCCAGCTTGGTGGTGAAGGACGATGGCGCGGCCGCCGAGTGAGGACAAGCGCCGCTCGGCGGTGGCTTTGTCTTACCAGGAGGGGCATCGTTCTCCCAAAGTCGTCGCCAAGGGCTATGGCGAGCTGGCCGAGCGCATCATCGACCGCGCGCGGGAAGCCGGCGTGTTTGTCCATGACTCCCCGGAGCTGGTGTCCTTGCTGATGCAGGTGGACCTGGACAAGAATATCCCGCCGGAACTCTACCGCGCGGTGGCCGAGGTGCTGGCCTTCGTCTATTTTCTGGAGCATCACGCCTCCGGCAAGGATTATGAGTTCGAGGCCTGGTTGGGCGGGCGCAAGCCGGCGCCCTTGCCCGAGCCCTGATTTCCCTCCGCCGCGCGCTGGCGTTGCGGCGCGCTTCCCCTTATCCTCGATGAATGTCGTCGTTTTCATCTTGGAGTCGCAAATGAAAGTCGGTTATATCGGTCTGGGCATCATGGGCCGTCCCTGCGTATTGAATCTACTGAAGGCGGGCCATCAGGTGGCGGTGTGGGCGCGCAGCCGCGAACGGGCGGAGGATGTGTTGCAGGCCGGCGCCAGTTGGGCGGCCAGCCCGGCCGAGCTGGCAGGCCAGGTTGAGCTGTTGATCACCAATGTGTCGGATACCGCGGATGTTGAGCAGGTGTTGCTGGGCGAGGAAGGCGCGGTTCACGGAGCCGGCGCGGGCCTGGTATGCGCCGATATGAGCACCATCGCCCCCAATGGCGCGCGCCGCATTGCGGAAAAGTTGGCGTCTTTCGGCGTGGACTTCCTGGACTGCCCGGTTTCCGGAGGCGAGGTGGGCGCTGTCAACGGCACGCTAACCATCATGGTGGGCGGCAAGGCGGAAGCCTTGGAGCGGGCGCGGGCGGCCTTGCAGGCCATGGGGCAAACCATCACCCATATCGGCGCCAGCGGCGCCGGTCAGGTGGCCAAGGCCTGCAATCAGATCGCGGTCGGCGTCGGGGTTGCCGCGGTGGCGGAAATCATGAAGCTGGCCCAGGCCTGCAATGTTGATCCCGCGCCGGTACGAACGGCCTTGCTGGGCGGTTTTGCGCAGAGCAAAGTGCTAGATATCCACGGCCAGCGGATGATAGATGACAATTACGCGCCAGGCTTCAAGGCTAAGTTGCACGCCAAGGACATGCGCATCGTGCTGGAGACGGCGCGCGAGCAGGGCATCCGTTTGCCGGAAGCCGAACGGGTATCGGGCCTGATCGATCAGCTAGTGGCCGAGGGCGAGGGCGAGTTGGATTCGTCGGCGATCGCCAGGTTGATCTGGCGGCAGAACTGAGCCGGCGGAAAAGAGTCTGTTCCCGATCTAGCGAGCACGAGCGAGACAAGGCGAAAACAAGCAAAAAAGCGGAATGGTCGAGGGGGACATGAGCGTTTTGAGCTTGTTTTCGCCGTATCGACGCAGCGCAGCAGATCGGGAACAGGTGCTTAAGAAAACGGCGAGGCTCAGCCTCGCCGTTTTCAAACAGCGGTGAGACCTGAGGACGCCTCAGGCGACTTTGTCCTTCAACTGCTTGCTGGGCAGAAACACCACTTTACGCTTGGCGGCGATCTCGATGGTTTCGCCGGTCTTGGGGTTGCGGCCGGTTCGCGCGGCGCTTTCCTTGACTTTGTACTTACCCACCACGGTGGTGATTTCATCGCCCTTGGCCAACGCGTTTTGCAGCACTTCATCAAAAGCGCCCAATACGCGGAGCACGTCGGCCTTGCTCAGGCCGGATGTTTCCGCCAATGCCGCGATCAGTTCTGCTTTGGTCATGTCTTGGTCTTTCCCTAAGGTCTAGGAACGCTTGCTGCGGCGGCTTTGGCCGCCGGCGCCGTGCTTACTCGATATTCTGGATCTGCTCGCGCATCTGTTCGATCAGGACTTTCAGCTCCACCGAGGCTTGGGTGGTTTCGGTGGATACCGATTTGGACCCGAGAGTGTTGGCTTCGCGGTTCAGTTCCTGCATCAGGAAGTCCAGGCGTTTACCGGATTGACCGCCGGCCTTCAGGATGCGGCGCACTTCGCTCAGATGGGTGCTGAGGCGGGCCAGTTCTTCGTCGACGTCTATCTTCTGCGCGAACAGCGCGAATTCCTGCTTCAGCCGGTCTTCGTCGATATTGCCCAGCGCTTCTTGCAGGCGGCTGGACAGTTTGGACATATGAGCGTCCAGAATGGCCGGCAGCTTGGGTTTGATGGCGACAACGATGGCTTCCATGCCGGCGATGCGCTCCTCCAGCACCACCTTCAGCTTTTCACCTTCACGGCTGCGCGAAGCGTTGAAGTCCTTCAAGGCCACGGTGAGGCTTTCCGTGCACAGTTGTTGCAGCACTTCCGGCGCCAGTTCGTTGGTTTTCATCACGCCAGGCCAGCGCATCAGTTCGCCTACGGACAGGCCGCGGTTCTCCCCCGCCTGCTCGCGCACCTGCTGGGAGACTTCGATCAGGCGCTGCAGAACGCTCTGATTCAGTTCCAGCGTCGGCACGGCGCTGTCCACCTGATTGATGCCGACGCGGCATTCCAGCTTGCCGCGGCTGACTTTGGCGGAAATCAGCTCGCGCAGTTGAGGTTCTATCACGCGCAGCTCTTCCGGCAAACGCATTTGCAGATCAAGGTAGCGGTGGTTGACCGAGCGAATTTCTAGGCTAAGCAAGCCGCCGGGAAATTCCCTGCTGGTTGCGGCAAAGCCTGTCATACTTAAAATCATCAGACACCCCCTTAGATGAGCGGATTGTTTACATTCTCAAGGCTGGGCCCGAATTGCTTTGCTAAGCTCAATCCAAGGCCTGTGGACACTATAACAACTGACATCCCATGACTCAATCGAACCAGCAGACAGCCCTGCCGGCCGGCTCCCGGCTGGGGGAGTACACGATTGTCCGCCAACTCTCTGTGGGCGGCTTCAGCGTTGTCTATCTGGCCTTGGACGATCAGGACAATAAGTTCGCGATCAAGGAGTACTTGCCGCGCAATCTGGCGCTGCGGGACGAGGATGGGCACGTGACGGTGCCGCACGAGCTGGATCGGGAGGCTTTCAATCTGGGCTTGAAGTGTTTCTTTGAAGAAGGGCGGATTCTCTCCGGCATTTCCCACCCCACCGTGGTGCGCGTGATCAATTTCTTTCGCGCGAATCAGACGGTTTACATGGTGATGGAATATGCCGACGGTCGTTCGCTGGTGCGCGAGTTGGAGCTCGCTGGCGGCCGGCTGGACGAGCGGCGTTTGCGCAAATGGTTCGCCGCGCTGTTGTCCGGGCTGCGCGAAGTTCATCTGCAGCGCCTGCTGCATCTGGACATTAAGCCGGCCAATATCTATGTACGCCGCAACGGCGCGCCGTTATTGCTGGACTTTGGCGCGGCCAGGCAGACTTTGTCGCGCCGCGACAAACATTTCGCCTCGATGTACACCCCCGGTTTCGCTGCGCCCGAGCAGTATGAGAAAGATGCGCCGCTTGGGCCCTGGACTGACATCTACGCCTTGGGTGCCTGTCTTTATGCCTGCATGGGCGGCGGTACGCCGCAGATTTCCAAGGAACGCAAGGAAAGCGACAGGCTGACGCCGGCGAGCAAGGCGTTTCGTCATTTGTATTCCCGCGAGTTGCTGGAGTTGACCGACCAGTGCCTGGCGCTGTCTCCGGAAGAGAGGCCGGCCACGGTGCCGGGGATGCAAAAGCGTCTGATGGCGGAGGAGTACAGTCCGCCTGAAGAGTTGGCGGGCAGTAAGTGGGTGGGATGGATAAAAAACCTGACTGGCGGACGCTCATGATGAGGGGATCGGCATGAAACTATCCATTTATCAGGAAAGCCGAATCGGCGGGCGGGCGTATAACCAGGACAGGTTGGTGATTGCGCATTCTCGCGATGCCGTGATGCTGGCGGTGGCGGACGGCATGGGCGGGCATTTGCGTGGAGAGGTGGCGGCGCAGATCACGGTTGATCTGCTCAGCGAGTTGTTCTATCAGCAAGCCACCCCGCTTTTGACGCATCCCAACCGTTTTCTGGTCAACGCGGTGAGCACCGCGCATCAGGTTATCCTCGACTACGCCGCAGATCATAGGCTGCCTGAGGTGCCAAGTACCACGGTGGTGGCCGCCATCATCCAGCAGGGTCAGTTGTATTGGTGTCATGTAGGCGATTCCCGGCTCTATCTGCTGGATGATAAGGGGCTGCGGCTGCGTTCACGCGACCATTCTCAGGTGCAACGCCTGATCGATCAGGGCCAGTTGAGCGAGGATGCCGCCAAGGTGCATCCGGAGCGTCACAAGATCTACAACTGTCTGGGGGCGGCCAGCGATCCGGACATCGATGTCGGCGAGAAACAGAGCGTGGGCGCGGGGTGCTCCATCCTGCTGTGTTCAGATGGCCTGTGGTCGCAAGTCATGGACCCCGAACTGGAAAAGGTGTTTGTCCGACGAAACGTCAGCCAGGTGTTGCCGGCGTTGATGAATGTGGCGGAACGCCGCGCCGGCGCGGGAGGAGATAATTTGTCCGCGGCGGCGGTGACCTTGCTGGACGAGACGCAGGACTACGGCGAGCGCGAAGACGTGCTTGACACCGAGAAGGCGACACCGCGTCAGCTGGGACGGATGATTCTGGATTCCAACCTGGAAACCATGCATCAGGAGATTCTGGCCAGCCGGGTAGCGGGCAAGCACGACTGAGCGCCTGCGCCGGCAGCGACGACTGTTATAATCGTCGGCATTTCCCGTTCTGGACGATGACATGATGCGACCTTCCCAACGCCCCGCCGATGCTCTGCGCACGGTGCGGATCAGCCGCCATTACCTCAAGCACGCCGAAGGCTCGGTGTTGATTGAGTTTGGCGATACCAAGGTGATTTGCACCGCCAGCGTGGACGACGGCGTGCCGGGCTTCCTGAAGGGCAAGGGCCGCGGCTGGGTAACGGCCGAGTACGGCATGTTGCCGCGTTCCACGGGCTCCCGCATGCGGCGAGAGTCTTCCGCCGGCAAGCAGTCCGGCCGTACTCAGGAGATCCAGCGCCTGATCGGTCGTTCGCTGCGCGCGGTGGTGGATCTGGAGAAGTTGGGCGAGCGCCAGATCCAGATTGATTGCGATGTGATCCAGGCCGACGGCGGCACCCGCACCGCCAGCATTACCGGCGCTTATGTGGCTTTGGCCGACGCGATCGGCCTGCTGCTGCGCGAGGGCAAGCTGAGCGAGAATCCGCTGCGCGACCAGGTGGCCGCGATTTCGGTCGGCTTGTATCAGGGCGTGCCGGTCTTGGATCTGGATTACGCGGAAGACTCCAACTGCGACACCGATATGAATGTGGTGATGACCGGCGACGGCCGTTTTGTTGAAGTGCAGGGCACGGCTGAAGGCGAGCCGTTTGGCGATCAAGAGCTGCAGGCGATGCTGGGCCTGGCGCGCGCCGGAATCGGCGAATTGGTGGCTTTGCAGCGCCAAGCGCTGGCGGAGTGAGTCAAGCCCAGTTCAATAAAAAAGCCCCGGAAACGGGGCTTTTTTCATGGCTTGGCGCTCTTGCGAATGAACTGCTGCAGCGCATCGTAGAACATCGGCGCGCTGACGCTCATATTGTCTTCTTGTTTGCGTCGCGCGGCGACGGGGGCGGAGCTTTGCACCGCGACGATCACGGGCTGTCCCGGCCCCATCACGAACACAGGCGAGCCGCTATTGCCCTCCAGGGTGTCGCAGCGGTGCGTCAGCCGGCCGTCCGGGCGCAGTTTGGTGGCTTTGCAGGCGTTATGCACCAGAAGGTGCTTTTGATCGTCGATGGGGTAGCCGCCTTGGGTCAGCGTCCAACTTTGCTGATTCAGCAGTTCGCGCAACTGTTTGGCGTTGCCGCTGAAGACCGGCAATACGCCCTGGGTATCGCCCAGCGGGGTGGCCAGGCGCACGAAGGCGAAGTCGCGCGGCGCGATGCGCGGGGGGATGTAGAGCCCGTCCGCCCGGCGGTCCAGGCCTTTGAGGAAGCTCTTGTCCACCTGAACTTCCAGGATTTTGCTGCGGGCGGTGTATTCGTCGCCCCACAGGCCGACGGTGAAGCTGACGGCAGGGTCGAACCGGCCTTTCTCGTCAACAAAGCAATGCCCTGCGGTCAGCACCACGTCGCGGGCCACTAGCGCACCGGTGCAAATGGTGCGCGAACGAGTTTGCAATTGCCCTACCGCAAGCCAGGGTTGATGGTCGGGGCGGGTGCGGACGCGGTCGTCCTGGCCGAAGAACAGGACTTTGTGTTCCGCGGAGATCTTGGGGGCGGCGGAAGCCAGCGGAGCCAGCAGCAGACTGAGGACAAGCAGGAGGAGTTTCATCGAGTGTGGCCTTGCAAATGAAAACGGGGCGCCGAAGCGCCCCGAATTATGTGCGATTGCCGGAGGTGCCGGCAATGCTCGCCGCCTGATTACTTGGCAGCGGAAGCAGCTTTTTTGGAAGCTTTCTTCTCGGCTTTCTTGGCCGGAGCGGAAGCTTCTTTCTTAGCGGCTTGGGCTTTCTGAGCAGCGGAAGCCTCTTTCTTGGCTACGTGCTTTTTGTGCTTTTTAGCGGCTTTTTTGGCCGGGGCGGAAGCGTCGGCTTTAGCGGCCTGGGCTTTCTGAGCAGCGGAAGCTTCTTTCTTAGCAGCGTGCTTTTTGTGCTTTTTAGCGGCTTTTTTGGCCGGAGCGGAAGCGTCGGCTTTAGCGGCTTGAGCTTTCTGAGCAGCGGAAGCTTCTTTCTTAGCTACGTGCTTTTTGGCTTTTTTGGCTTTTTTCGGAGCGGAAGCGTCGGCCTTGGCGGCTTGGGCTTTCTGAGCGGCGGAAGCTTCTTTCTTAGCTACGTGCTTCTTGGCTTTTTTAGCTTTCGGAGCGGAAGCGTCGGCCTTGGCGGCTTGGGCTTTCTGAGCGGCGGAAGCTTCTTTCTTAGCGTGCTTCTTGGCTTTTTTAGCTTTCGGAGCGGACGCGTCGGCTTTAGCGGCTTGAGCTTTCTGAGCGGCGGAAGCTTCTTTCTTGGCTACGTGCTTCTTGGCTTTTTTAGCTTTCGGAGCGGAAGCTTCAGCTTTGGAGGCTTGAGCTTTCTGAGCGGCGGAAGCTTCTTTCTTAGCTACGTGCTTCTTGGCTTTTTTAGCCTTCGGAGCGGAAGCTTCGGCTTTGGCGGCCTGAGCTTTTTGAGCAGCGGAAGCTTCTTTCTTCGCTACTTTTTTCTCGGCTTTTTTAGCCTTGTGGATAGCAACCGGGGCGGAAGCAGCAGCTTTTTCAGCGGCGAAGCCGTTAACGGACACCAGGCTGAAAGCAGCGGTCAGAGCAAGCAGAGCCAGCTTTTTCATTTATGAAACTCCTAAGTTTCTTGGATTGGTATGAAAGTGGACACATAGTCCTTTTCAGGCCGAAATGCTAACCATGACAAGGGGCTGAGTCTATGCTCTCTGTGTATCCCAATGTTACGAAATGTACATGCGGGGTGGCGGCGGGGTTCAGATCGGCCAGCGGAACAGGAAGCGCGCGCCGCCCAGCGGCGAGCTTTCCACTTTGACTTCTCCTCGGTGAGCGCGGGCGATGCCGGCGACGATGGCCAGGCCCAGACCATGACCGCCGGTTTTGCGGCCGCGGCTTTCGTCCAGCCGCACGAAGGCGTCGAATACCCGGCTGCGATCCTGTTCGGGGATGCCGGGGCCGTCGTCGTCCACCATGATGATGCAGTGGCGCTGCTCGACGATGATGCTGGTTTGCACCAGGCGGTTGGCGTGGCGGCGGGCGTTGGACAGGAAGTTGTCCAGCACCCGGGTCAGCAGGTGTTCGTCGGCGGTGATGGCCAAGCTGGCTCCGGCGGGCTCCAGCCATTGAATGTCCTGAGTCAACGCGGCTTGGCCGGCGATGCGGTCCTTGGCCCAGGGAATGGCGTCGAAGCTGCTGAGCTTCAGAGGCGCTTCCGGCCGGTCCAGCCGCGCGTGCAGCAGCAATTCTTCTACGAGTTTGTCGATGGCGGACAAGTCGCGTTCGATCGCCTGCCGCTCCGGGCTGCTCTCGTCGCCTTCCAGCAGTGCCATCCGGTAGCGCAGCCGCGCCAGCGGCGTGCGCAGCTCATGGGCCACGGCGTTGGTCAGCGTTTTCTTGCTGTTGATCAGCGCGGCGATATTGTCGGCCATGTGGTTGAAGGCGACGCCCAACTGGCTGACGCCGGAGCGCGGCGGCAGGTCGACGCGGGCGGAAAGGTTGCCGCTGGCCAGCTTGCCGGCGGTCTGTTCCAGCGCTACCAGGTCGCGCCAGTGCGGACGCATCCACAGGAAAACCGGGATCGCCAGCGACAGGCCGATGAAGCCCAGCAGCGCGTAGTCGAACCATTTGAGCTGATGCAGGAAAAAGAGGTAGCGCAGCGGGCCGGCCACCAACAGGTAGTTGCTGTCCTCCAGTTTTTGCAGGAATACGTATTTGTCTTCCAGCATCACGATTTCGCCGCGGTCCAGCGCCTGCTTGGATTCGTCGTCCAGCAGATAGCTGCTCATTTTTTCCACTTTGACGCGGAAGGTGAAGCCGTGATCGGAGTTGGCCAGCGTTTCGCTCCAGCGGTCTTCCGGCACGCCGCGCAAGTCGGCTTCGATCAGCGACAGCGTGGTGCGCAGCAGATCGGACAGATAGCGCTCGCCCACATCGTCCACCGCCTGTTTGTAGACCGCGCCGACCAAGACCACCGCCACCAGGAAACAGGTCATCAGCAGCAGGTAGAACTGGATGAACAATCGGCGCATGCGCGCTTACTCCCAGCCGGACAAGGAGAACAGATAGCCGCGGTTGCGCACGGTCTTGATGCGGAACGGCTCGCTGGGGTTGTCGCCCAGTTTTTTGCGCAGCCGCGAGATGGCCACATCTATGCTGCGGTCCAGTCCGTCGTAGCTGACGCCGCGCATTTCCTTGAGCAGGATATCGCGGTTCAGGGTTTCGCCGGCGTGGCTGGCCAGCAGCCACAACAGATCGAAGTCCGAGGTGGACAGCGGAATCTTCTCGTTGGCCAGCGTCACGTCGCGGCTGATCGGATCTATGGCCAACTGACCGAACACCACTTTCCGGGTGCCCGACTTGGGCGCGGAGGCGTCGGCGTTGGCTGGAGCGGGCCGCAGATTGCGCAATTGGGCGCGCAGCCGCGCTACCAGCACGGAGGGTGGCGTGGTTTTCAGAATGTAGTCGTTGGCGCCCAGTTCCAGGCCCAGAATCTGGTTCATATCGCTGTCCAGCGAGGTCAGCATGATGATGGGGCCGTCAAACTTGGGGCGCAGCTCGCGGCAGATGGAGAGACCGTCCTTGCCGGGCAGCATGATGTCCAGCAGCACCAGATCCGGCGCTTCGCGGGCTATGGTGTCCAGCGCGGCGTCGCCGCGCGGTTCCACCACCACGTCCATTTCATGACGGGACAGGAAGTCGCTGATCAGCTCGGCCAGGTCGGCGTCGTCTTCTACAAACACGATGCGGTGAGTCATGCCTTGCATCCATCTATTCAGTGGTCAATCCGCGAAGTATCGCCCGAGCCGCCGCGCGCTTCAACTGCAAGCACGGTCAGGACGGTGTTGTTCCCGCCTGGCGCGCAGGCGATTTCCGTTTCGAAGCGGAAAATCCACCGGTCCACAGTTGGCGGCGGCTTGATTACAGTTTCTCGACATCGCCAACCGTTTTGCAAAGGAAACCCCATGAACGATCAAGTCCATCTCATCGCCGTCGACCAGGCCGCTATCCGCCGTCTGGCGGACCAGGTCTTGGGGCAGGTTCCCGCCTTGCTGGACGCGGCCGGCAAATATTTGACCGAGGTTCAGCAGCAGAAGCTGGATTCGCATGTGCAGGCGATGGCGCGCCGTTCCTTGACCGGAGAGGGCCTGCCGGATTTCGACAAGAGCCTGTTCGACGAGATCTCGGACACTACGCGGCGTTTGTCCGCCGCGGTGGTGGCCCTGTTCGGCAACCTGCCGGAAGAAGAAGCGCTGCTGCTGTCCATTCATTTCGAGATGGCCAAGAACAAGGCCTGAAGTCCGCCGTGCAAAGCTAGAGAGATAGAGGAGAAGACCATGACGCAGATAACCGTAGTGATTGGCGACCGCCTGGGCAAGGGACAGAAAGTGGGCGCGGGGGCGGAAGCCGCCGGCGCGCGCGCGGTGGTGGTTCCGGGCATGGCCGCGGACATGAAATTGGGCGACGTGATGCAGGCGGAGGGCGCGCAGCTGGGGATTTCCTTCTGCGGCAGCGGCGGCGCCGGCGCGATCACCGCGCAGACCAAGTACGGCTACAAGGCCAAATACGGCATGCGTTCGGTGGAGGAGGGCGTGACCGCGATCGAGGAGGGCTACACCGTGCTCGGGTTCGGTTTCATGGACAAGGAAGAGCTGGGGCAGCGGCTGGTGGCCGCCTATTTGAAGAAATACGGCGGCTGAGCGATGCAAAGGCGTTTCGAATCCAGCGTGACGGTCAGTGGCCGCGGCGACAGCAAGGCGCAGGCTTGCGCCGATGCCTTGTCCGGCGTGCAGCGCGCGGTGACGGCGGCCGGCCATCAGGTGCTGCTGCGCATTGAGCCCCTGCGGGTGACGGTGGTCGCGGCGGAGGAAGTCCGCCGTCGCGAGCGCTTTTTGTTCTTCTTTCTGCCGCGGGACCGGCTCAGCTATGCCGTCACCTTGGAGGTAGAGGTCAGCGTGACCGTACTGGATATCGAGGCCGTGCCGTTCACTGTGCGCCAAGCTTAGGCGCTGGCTGTCGTTTCATACCAGAGGAGGAAGCCATGCTTCTGATCATTCTTCTCAAGTCGCTGTTGATCGGCGGACTGGTCGGGGTTGCGGTGGGCGCCGGCGCGGCCCGCATGTTCCACGCGCCGACTTCCCAGGGCATGGGCGCCTTCCGCACCCTGGGCGAGCTCAATTCCTGCGAGGGCGATCCGGCCTCGCATTTTTCCTTCGGCCTGGGCTTCTTCTTCAACGCCTGGGCCTCGTCGGTGGCGGCCGGGGCTTTCACCCAGGACATCGATCACCGGGTGATCCCGCATTGGGGGGCGGCGGCGCTGTTGGCGCGCAACCGCAACCTGGCGGAGACCCTGCACAACCCGCGCAAGATGGCCTTGGTGTGCGGGGTGATAGGCATGCTGCTGGTGGCCTTCCTGAACACCACCGCTTCGGCGGTGCCGGCTTCGCTGCAAATCACCGCGGTCAAGGTCTTGGTGCCCGCGGCCAATCTGCTGGTCAATACCGTGATGCCGGTGATTTTCTGGCTGGCGGCGATTGAGGCCGGCCGTCGCTCCGGTTTGTGGGGCACGGTGTTTGGCGGTCTGGCCCAGTTGATCATGGGCAATGCCGTGCCGGGCCTGGTGTTGGGCATTCTGATCGGCAAGGGAGTGGACGAGGGCGGCTGGAACAAGATCACCAAGTTGATGATGGCGGCTATCGTGGCCTTGTTCGCGCTCAGCGCCTTCTTCCGCGGCTTTGATCTGAAGTTGCTCAGCAGCTTCCACTTGAACGCACCGTCCTGGTTGGAACTGCTGCACGCCGCCGTGCGTGGCGCTTGAGGCTGAAGGAGAGAATGATGACTGAACAAGCACAAACCGGGGGTTTCTGGCTGGCGGATTGGTCTTTCCCGCTCTTGGTGGGGCTGCTGTCCGCCGGCGTGTTCGCCGGCACTCATATGTATTACGTCTACGGCATCGGTGCTTTCAACGAGGTGGCTTTCGTCTCGATGCTGAGAGCGGGCATGGATACCGGCGTTTACGGCGCGGTGGCGGCCTTCGGCGCCAGCTTCCTCTTTGCCCGGGTGATAGAAGGCTCGCTGGTGGGCATTCTGGATATAGGCGGGGCCATTATGACCGGCGTCGGCCTGGGTATTCCGGCGATGTTCCTCGGCGCGGGCATTCTGTTTCCGGTGGAAAACTTCGGCGCGGCGCTGGCCACCGGGATGGTGATTGGCTTGCTGATCGGCGCGGTTATTATTTTCGCGCGCAAATTCACCATCAATCAGGGCAATTCCACTTACGGCGCCGACGTGATGATGGGCGCGGGCAACTCCTCCGGCCGTTTCCTCGGCCCGCTGATCATCCTGTCGGCGATGGCGGCGTCGATCCCCATCGGCGTCGGCTCGCTGCTGGGCGCGCTGGTCTTCTATCTGTGGGGCAAGCCCATCACCGGCGGTGCCATCCTGGGCGCGATGCTGCTGGGCACGCTGTTCCCGGTGGCGATTGCCTGAGGAGGCGCTGATGGATGACTTGCTGATCAAGGATGCCTTGCTGGCCGATGGCTCGGTGCTGGACGTCGCCGTCCGCCACGGCAAGATCGCCGGGCTAGGGCGCCAGGAAGGACCGGCCCGGCGCACGGTGCGGCTGGATGGCCGTTGGCGGCTCAGCGCCGGCTGGATAGACGGCCATGTGCATTGCAACCCGGCTTCGCCGATTTATCACGATGAGCCGGACCAGGTGGGCGTGGCCGGCGGCGTCACCACGGTAGTGGACGCGGGGAGCGTCGGAGCCGACGATGTCGCCGCTTTCCGCGAGCTGGCCGGCGGCTGCCGCACCGATGTGCGCGCGCTGTTGAATATTTCGCGCATCGGTCTCGCCACTCAGCATGAATTGGCCAATCTGGACGATGTCGACGTGGCGTTGGCGGGCGCGGCGATCCGCGCTCATCGCGATTTCATCGTCGGCATCAAGGCTCGGCTGAGCGGCAGCGTGGTCGGCGCCAACGGGATCGCGCCGCTGGCGCGGGCCAAGGAGATCCAGCGCCGCTTTGGGCCGCTGCCGCTGATGGTGCACATCGGCAATACTCCGCCGTCGCTGGACGAGATCGCAGAATGGCTGGAGCCGGGCGATATCGTCACCCACTGCTTCAACGGCAAGCCCAACCGCATCCTGGACGCCGCCGGCGCGCTGCGCGCCTCGGTGCGGGCCGCGATCGAGCGCGGCGTGTTGCTGGACGTCGGCCACGGCAGCGCCAGCTTCAGTTTCCGCGTAGCGCGCGAGGCCATGGCGCTGGGCGTGTACCCGGACACTATCAGCTCGGACATCTATTGCCGCAACCGCGTCAGCGGGCCGGTGTTCGGCCTGGCGGTGGTGATGTCCAAATTCCTGAGCCTGGGCATGCCGCTGGATCGGGTGCTGGACTGCGTGACCCGGCGGCCGGCAGAGACGCTGCGGCTCAGCGGCAAAGGGCGGCTGGAAGTCGGCGCGGACGCCGATCTCACCATTTTCGACATCGAAACCGCGCCGCGGCCGCTGAGCGACAGCGACGGCGACACGCTGACTTGCGTGCGTAACCTGGTGCCGCTGGCGGCGGTGGCGGGCGGCGTTTTGCTGCCCACCGAACAAGGAAAGGCTTGCCATGTCTTCAATCTATGAACGGTACCAGCTGCGACCGGTGATCAACGCCTCCGGCCGCATGACCATGCTTGGCGTATCCACGCCTGCGCCGGAGGTGACGGCCGCGGTGGCGCAGGGCCTGGGCCAGTATTTCGAGATGAAGGATTTGGTCGACAAAACCGGCGACTACATCGCCCGCTTGCTGGAGGTGGAGGCCGCCACCGTGGTGTCCTGCGCTTCCGCCGGCATTGCTCAGTCGGTGGCCGCGGTCATTGTCCGCGATGATCCGCGCCTGCTGGTGAACCTGCACGCGCAGGCAGTCAACGGGCCGCGTGAAATCGTGCTGCCCAAAGGGCACAACGTCAATTTCGGCGCGCCGGTCGGCACCATGGTGGCGCTGGGCGGCGGTCGGGTGGTGGAAGCCGGCTGGGGCAATGAGTGTTCGGCCGCGCAGCTTGAGGCCGCGGTGGGGCCCGACACGGCCGCCATTCTGTACATCAAGTCGCATCACGCCTTGCAGAAAAGCGTGCTCAGCGTGGCTGAGGCCGCCGAGGTGGCGCGCCGCCGCCATGTGCCGCTGATCGTCGATGCGGCGGCGGAGGAGGACTTGCGCGCCTACTACCTGCAAGGGGCTGACCTGGTGATCTACAGCGGAGCCAAGGCGATTGAGGGGCCGACCAGCGGCCTGGTGCTGGGCCGCCGCCAGTATGTGGAATGGGTCAAGCTGCAAAGCCAGGGCATAGGCCGGGCGATGAAGGTGGGCAAGGAGGGCATCCTGGGCCTGACCTGCGCGATCGAACGCTATCTCAAACAGGACAAGGAAAGCGGAGCGGCCATGGCGGAACGGCTGCAGCCCTTCATCGCCGGCCTGAACCAACTGGCCGGCGTGAGCGCGCGGCTGGTCTGGGACGCCGCCGGCCGCGACATCGCTCGCGCCGAGATCGCTTTTGACGCCGCCGCGTCCGGCCTCAGCGCGGCCGCCGCGGCCACCGCGCTGAAACAGGGCGACATCGCCATTTATTTCCGGGAATACCGGGCTAACGAGGGCAAGCTGGAAGTGGACGCGCGCAGCGTGGACGCCGCCCAGCTGGAACAGATCAGCGCGCGCATCCGCCGCTTGCTGACGGGAGAACAAGCATGAAACTGGAACCCCATTTTTATCAAGACCGCGTTTGCTTGAATGTGTTGGCGGGAAGCAAGCACAATGCCAGAGATATCCACCAGGCGGCGGAAGGACACGTATTGGTGGGGGTCTTGTCGAAGAACTACGCCGATGTGGACAGCGCGGTTGCCGACATGCGCGAATACGCGGCCTTGATCGACAACGCCTTGTCGGTGGGGCTGGGCGCCGGCGATCCGCGCCAGTCGGACATGGTCAGCGCCATTGCCGGCCAAGTGCAGCCGCAGCACGTCAATCAGGTGTTCACCGGCGTCGGCTCCAGCCGCGCGCTGCTGGGCCAGGCGCGTACCGTGGTCAACGGCCTGGTTTCGCCCAGCGGCATTCCTGGCTTGGTGAAGGTGTCCACCGGTCCGCTCAGCGCGGAATCGCCCGTTTGCGCGGCGCCGGTGGACACCGCCATCGCCATGCTCAAGGATATGGGCGGCAGTTCGATCAAGTACTTTCCTATGGGCGGGCTGGACTGCCGCGACGAGTACCTGGCGGTGGCGGAAGCCTGCGCGCGCCATGATTTCTGGCTGGAGCCCACCGGCGGCATCTCGCTGGAGAACTTCAGCGAGATCGTCCGCCTGGCGCTGGAGGCCGGCGTGCCCAAGGTGATTCCGCATGTGTACAGCTCCATCATCGACGCGAACGGCGAAACTCGGCCGGGCGACGTTGAGCGGCTGCTGTCAATGGTGAAAGCCTTGTTGTAGACGCGTCCGGGGAGGCCGGGCGCGGATGGGTTCAAGAAAGAGGCTCATGGTCAAATTCCCCTATCAACGGCTGGCACAGGCCTTTGCCGCCCTGCAGGCGGAAGCGCTGCCGCAGGAAGAACTGGCGCGTCGGTTGGCGGTGTCCACTCGCACCGTGCGCAACGACATCGACGCGCTCAACGCCATTCTGGCCGAGCACGGCGCGCGCTTTGTGCTCAAGCGCGGCGAGGGCTACCGGCTGCAGGCCGACGACCCGGAACGCTTCCAGCGGGTGCGGCCGCAGGCCGGCAGCGACCGCGCCATTCCGCGCCAGGCCGGCGAGCGGGTGCATTATCTGCTGGCGCAGTTTCTCGGCTCCGCCTACGCCTTGAAGCTGCAAGATCTGGCCGACGCCTGGTGCGTCAGCCGCGCCACCTTGCAGACGGACATGGCCGAGGCGCGCGAGCGTCTGGCCGCTTACGGTCTGAGCATAGAGGCCAAGCCGCACTACGGCATGAAGCTGTTGGGCGCGGAATCCTCCATCCGCGTCTGCCTTAGCGATCTATTGGCGCAACTGGCGGCGGAGCGGCCGGACCACCCGCTGTTGAGCGCTGACCTGGTGCTGGCCGACGCGCTGGCGACGGTGCGGGCTGGCCTGCCGGGCTGTTTGAGCCGCGCCGGCGTCCGTCTCAGCGACGATGGCGCTCAGTTTCTGACCTTTTATTGCGCGGTGGCGGCCAAGCGCATCGTCGACGGTTTTCCGCTGCAGGACTTCTGCGGCGAGGAGACGCTGCCGGCGGTGGATCAGGCCGCCACGCATATCGTCGGCCTGCTGAGGCGCATGAGCGGAGTGGAAATCGCCGCCGCCGAGCGGGCCTTTCTCTGCGTCAACATCGCCGCGCGCAGCCTGACCGGCATGTTGCCCAGCGCGATCAACGCCGACGACGCCGACGCCTTGGTCTGCTACATCCTCGACTACATCAACCGCCATTACCGTTACGATCTGCGCGCCGACCGGCAATTGCGAGAGGACTTGATCACCCACGTTAAAACCATGATCACCCGGGTGCGTTACCAGATTAACCTGCCCAATCCGGTGTTGGCCGACATCAAGCAGCATTACGCGCTGGCCTACGACTTCACGCTGGCGGCGGTGTCTAGCTGGGCCAAGCACTCGCCGTACCGGATCTCGGAAAATGAGATCGGCTATCTGGTGCTGCACATCGGCGTGGGGCTGGAGCGCCATTACCAGATCGGCTATCTGCGCCGGCCGCAGGCCCTGCTGGTGTGCGACGGCGGCAACGCCACGCTGCGCACGTTGGAGGCGGTGTTGCGGCGCCGTTTCCCGCAGTTGGAGGTATGCGCCTCCTTGTCCTGTCAGGAATACGAGGCGCTGGAGCATGTGAGCGCGGATTTCGTGGTGTCCACGGTGCGCTTGGAAGACAAGCGCAAGCCCGTGGCGCTGCTGTCGCCGTTTCCATCGGATTACCAGTTGGAGCAATTGGCGCGGCTGGTGGCGGTGGACCGTACCCGGCCTTATATGTTGGAACGCTATTTTTCCGCCAAGCATTTCTGGGTGGCGGAAGCGGGACTGAGCCAGCAGGCCTTGTTCGAGCGTGTTTGCGGGCAGTTGCGCGAGGAGGGCTATGTCGACGCCGATTTCCTGCCTTCGGTGCGCGAGCGTGAGGACATTCTCAGCACCATGCTGGGGGACGGTATCGCCTTGCCGCACTCGCTGGGTCTGCTGGCGCGCAAAACCACGGTGTGCACCATCATCGCGCCGCACGGCGTCGCCTGGGGCGAGGGCAGCGTGGCGCGGGTGATTTTTCTGCTGGCGATCAGCAAGACCGAGTACGAGGAGGCGATGGCGATCTACGAACTGTTCGTTTCCTTCATGCGCCAGCGCGCCGGCGTTCGGCTGGTGGAAAGCCGCAGCTTCGAAGAGTTTCTGCGCAATGCCTTGCTATGCCTGCCTGAGTCCTGAAGCACGCGGGAAGGGCTTTTCCCGCGGCTGTCAATCCATACGGTTTGGTTTATGTTTTTGTTGCGATTTGTGTTGAATCGCGTTGTTTTTGTGCACCGCAAAGGGGGGAGTTCCGGCTTTTTTGTAACAGTTTGAAACTGTATATATGTTCGAGTATTTACTTCATGCTTTCGTTCTAGATCACGCCATGTCTGAGCTTGGGCGTTATTTTCGTCATTGATCTGTAACAAGTGATCTGGTTTTGTCCTGCGGGCGGCCATTAACCTGGATCAAATTTGCCCTTGAAAGTTGGGGGCGAACTGTTTTTAATAGCGCCGCCTGGCTTCACAACCGGGATGCTCCCGCCGCTTTCTGCGCCGTCCAGGGCCGCTTGCCCGCTGGAAGACGCGTCTCCGCCCGAGGGTTCGCCGGCTGTCAGCGTTGTGATGTCCCAGCAGGAGAAAGCCGGCTGTCGCCGCTCTCCTGTCGCGTCATCCACTTGGAGCGATTCACGTCGCCCCTGTCGATTGATCATACCGACCTTTCGATTTTGATCAGCTCGCGCTGCGAGTTCCGCATTGTTTTTTATTATGACGATAGCATTTGCATGGCCGTCGGCCGCGCAAGGGCTCGCTGTTGCCGTCCGGTCATGAGCCGGGCCTGGATTACCGCCGCCGGGGCCGATGGCGCGCAGCCGTAGCGCCCGGGCGAGATAACAAGAATGTTCAACCCGTAAAGTCGTAAATGATGAGAAACCAAAGACCCTCACGCCTGTGGCGGGGACTTGCTGTTGCTTCGGCGTTGCTGCTCGCCGGGTGTCAAGGCGGAATCCTTGACCCCAAGGGCCCGGTGGCGGCGGAGCAGAAGTCCCTGATCATCACGGCAACCGCGCTGATGCTGCTGGTGGTCATCCCGGTGATCGTGATGACCCTGTTCTTCGCCTGGAAGTACCGAGCCAGCAACAAGGACGCCGTCTACGAGCCCAAATGGTCGCACTCGACCAAGATCGAGCTGGTGGTCTGGCTGATTCCCTGCATCATCATCGCCTTCCTTGCCGTGCTCACCTGGGAAACCACCCACAAGCTGGACCCGTACCGCCCGCTGGATTCGGATCAGAAGCCGATCGAGGTGCAGGTGGTGGCGTTGAACTGGAAATGGTTGTTCATCTACCCGGAACAGCAGATCGCCACGATCAACGAGTTGGCCTTCCCCAGCAATGTGCCGGTGAATTTCAAGATCACTTCCGACGCGGCGATGAACTCCTTCTTCATCCCGCAATTGGGCGGCCAGATTTACGCGATGGCCGGCATGCAGACCCAGTTGCATCTGCTGGCGCATGAGCCGGGCGTGTACAAGGGCTTCTCCGCCAATTACAGCGGCGCCGGCTTCTCCGGCATGAAGTTCAACGCCGTCGCCACCAAGACGCCGGCTGAGTTCGATGCCTGGGTGGCCAAGGTCAAGGCTTCCGGCAAGACGCTGGACGTGAACGGCTATCGCGGCCTGGTGCTGCCTAGCGAAAAGAACCCGGTGACCTATTACGGCGCCGTCACCCCCTATCTGTTCCAGGGCGTGTTGCACAAATACATGACCGGCCGCACCTCGCTGGCCGCCACCGAGGCCGACGTCAAGCTGGCCGCGCTGGCCAAGAGCCTGTGTGAACCGCTGACGGTGAAGGAGTAATCAAGACATGCTGTTAGGCAAACTGACGCTGGACGCCATCCCTTTCCACGAACCCATCGTGATGGGCGCGCTGGGCGGCGCCGGCCTGATCGGGCTGATGCTGGTGGCCCTGATCTCCAAAATGGGCAAATGGGGCTATCTGTGGCATGAGTGGCTGACTTCGGTCGATCACAAGAAGATCGGCGTGATGTACATCATCGTCGCCATGATCATGTTGCTGCGCGGCTTCGCCGACGCGCTGATGATGCGCGCGCAACTGGCCATCGCCACCGGCGGCAGCCATGGCGTGCTGCCGCCCGATCACTACGATCAGATCTTCACCGCCCACGGCGTGATCATGATCATTTTCATGGCGATGCCGTTCATGACGGGCCTGATGAACATCGTGGTGCCGCTGCAGATCGGCGCGCGCGACGTGGCCTTCCCCTTCCTGAACTCGCTGAGCTTCTGGTTGCTGGTGGCGGCGGTGGTTCTGGTCAACCTGTCGTTGGGCGTGGGCAACTTCGCCCGCACCGGCTGGGTGGCCTATCCGCCCTTGGCCGGCATCGCCTTTAGTCCGGACGTGGGGGTGGATTACTACACCTGGGCCTTGCAGATATCAGGGATAGGGACGACGCTGACAGCGATCAACTTCCTGGTCACCGTGATCAAGATGCGCGCTCCGGGCATGAAGCTGATGGACATGCCCATCTTCACCTGGACCTGCACCTGGGCCAATGTGCTGATCGCCAGTTCCTTCCCCATCCTGACCGGCGCGCTGGCCATGCTGAGCCTGGACCGTTACCTGGATTTCCATTTCTTCACCGCGGAAGCCGGCGGCAACGCCATGATGTATCTGAACCTGTTCTGGGCCTGGGGTCACCCCGAGGTGTACATTCTGGTGCTGCCCGCCTTCGGCATTTTCTCCGAGGTGGTGTCCACCTTCACCGGCAAGCGCCTTTTCGGCCACAAGTCGATGATCTACGCCAGCGGCGCGATCTCCATCCTGGGCTTCATGGTGTGGCTGCATCACTTCTTCACCATGGGTTCCGGCGCCAGCGTCAACGCCTTCTTCGGCATCGCGACCATGATCATTTCGATCCCGACCGGGGTGAAGCTGTTCAACTGGTTATTCACCATCTACCGCGGCCGCCTGCGCTTTGAAACTCCCATCCTGTGGACGCTGGGTTTCATGGTCACCTTCTCCATCGGCGGCATGACCGGCGTGTTGATGGCGGTGCCGGGCGCGGACTTCGTGCTGCACAACAGCCTGTTCCTGATCGCCCACTTCCACAACACCATTATCGGCGGCGCGGTGTTCGGCTACTTGGCCGGCGTGACCTTCTGGTTCCCGAAAGTGTTTGGTTTCAAGTTGAACCCGAAACTGGGCAAGGCCTCGTTCTGGTTCTGGCAGATCGGCTTCATGTTCGCCTTCATGCCGCTGTATGTGTTGGGCTTCCTCGGCATGACCCGCCGCCTGAACTACACCACCAATCCTGAATGGGAGCCGTGGTTGTACCTGGCGCTGTTCGGCGCGCTGTTGATCGCCTGCGGCATCGCCTGCCAACTGCTGCAGATCGCGGTTAGCATCCGCGACCGCAAGAAGCTGGCCGACGTCAGCGGCGACCCGTGGAACGGCCATACCCTGGAGTGGTCCACCTCGTCGCCGGCGCCGTTCTACAACTTTGCCAAGCTGCCGGTGGTGCATGACATCGACGCCTTCACCGACATGAAGGAAAAAGGCGTGGCCTATGCGGTGCCGAAGTCCTACGAGCCTATCCACATGCCCAAGAACACCGCGGTGGGCGTCTACATCGGCGGCTTTACCACGGTGCTGGGCTTCGCCTTGATCTGGCATATCTGGTGGTTGGCCATCGTTGGCCTGGTGGGCATCGTTGGCTGCATGCTGGCGCGCGCCTACGACAACGACCTGGACTACTACGTGCAGCCGGAGGAAGTGGAAGCCATCGAGCGCGAGCGCTTCGAGAAGCTGGGCATCGACGTGGACAACTACACCGAGCGTGATCCGGCCCAGCCGCAAAAGGCTGTGCGTCCGACCACCACCGCGTAAGGGGCTGAATCCGACATGACGACTTATGTAAAAGACGCGCACGAAGCGCATGAGGACCACGAGCACCACGACAGCGGTTCGCAAACCGTGCTGGGCTTCTGGTTCTACCTGATGACCGACTGCATCCTGTTCGCCAGCGCGTTCGCGGCTTACGCCGTGCTGTTCCGCAATGTGGCGGAAGGCGTGTCCGGCAAGGATATCTTCGATCTGCAATACGTGCTGGTGGAAACCGCGGCGCTGCTGCTGTCCTCCATCACCTACGGCTTTGCGATGATCGCCGGTCAGAAGGGCAATAAATCCGCAGTGCTGGGCTGGCTGGGCATGACCTTCCTGTTTGGCGCCGCCTTCATCGGCCTGGAAATCAACGAGTTTCATCACCTGATCTCCGAGGGCCACGGACCGCAGGTCAGCGCCTTCCTGTCGGCCTTCTTCGGCCTGGTGGGTCTGCACGGCCTGCACGTGACCGCCGGCCTGATCTGGATGGCGGTGATGATGATGGAAGTGGCCAAGACCGGCCTGACCGGCCGCGCGATGACGCGCCTGAACTGCCTGTCGCTGTTCTGGCACTTCCTCGACATCGTGTGGATTTGCGTGTTCACCGTCGTCTACCTGAAAGGAGCCATGGGATGAGCCAGGCACATGAACACGCCGCGCACGGCAGCGTGAAAAGCTATCTGATCGGCTTCCTGCTGTCGGTGGTGCTCACCGCCATTCCGTTCTGGATGGTGATGGGCGGTGCCTTCACGCCGCAGGCGACGGCCATCGGCATCTTCGCGCTGGCGGTGGTGCAGATCGTGGTGCATCTGAAGTATTTCCTGCACCTGGACTTCAGCAAGGAGGGCAAGCTCAACACCATGTCCTTCCTGTTCACCGGCATGGTGATCGTGCTGCTGGTCGGGCTGTCGATCTGGATCATCTACACCGCCGACGCGCTGATGATGCGTTGAGACGGCGTTGAGAGAGACCGCCTTGAAATTCAAGCGCTATTTGCAGGTGACCAAGCCGGGCATCATCTTCGGCAACCTGATCTCGGCCGTCGGCGGCTTTCTGCTGGCGGCCCAGGGCCGGGTTGACTGGAGCTTGCTGCTGGCCACGCTGGCCGGCCTCTCGCTGGTGGTGGCGTCCGGCTGTGCGATCAACAACTGCATAGACCAGGACATCGACGCCAAGATGGCCCGTACCCGCAAGCGGGTGCTGGTCACCGGCGCGATGAGCACCCGGGCGGCGCTGGCTCACGGCCTGCTGCTCGGCCTGGCCGGCTTCTACGCGCTGTGGCGCTGGACCAATCCGCTGGCCTTCGGCTGCGTGCTGTTCGGCTTCGTCATCTATGTGGGGGTGTACAGCCTCTATATGAAGCGCCATTCGGTGTACGGCACCCTGGTGGGCAGCTTGTCCGGCGCGGTGCCGCCGGTGGCCGGCTACTGCGCGGTGACCGGCCGTTTCGACGCCGGCGCGGCTATCCTGCTGCTGATGTTCTGTCTGTGGCAGATGCCGCATTCCTACGCCATCGCCATCTTCCGCCTGCAGGATTACCAGGCGGCGGGGATTCCGGTGTTGCCGGTGGTCAAGGGCATTTCCAGCGCCAAGCGGCAGATCGTGCTTTACATCCTGGCCTTCGGCGCCGCCACCGCGATGCTGGCTTTCGGCGGATACGCCGGCTACGGCTATCTGGCGGTGGCCGGAGCCACCAGCCTGTGGTGGCTGAAGATGGCCTTGTCCGGCTACAAGAGCAGCACCGACGACCGCGTCTGGGCGCGTCAGGTGTTCTTCTTTTCCATCATCACCATCACCGCGCTATCCGTGATGATGGCGGTGGATTTCCGGCAGCCGGAACGCCAACAACTGGCCGGCCTGAGCGCTACCGCGCAGTCCTGAACGTCAGCAAGCCAAGACAAAGCGCGGGCCGTGGCCCGCGCTTTTTTCATGGCTGAGCGGCTAGAGCGCGATCACACGTCGTCGGCCGCGACGCTGACCAGCACTTGGTCGGCGGCGACAATGTCGCCCACCCGGCAGTGCAGCGCGCTGACGACGCCGGCGCGCGGCGCATAGATCCGGTTTTCCATCTTCATCGCTTCGACCACGGCCAGTACCTGGTTGGCTTCCACGCGCTGTTCGACGGCCACCGGCAGCGCCACTACCGTGCCCGGCATCGGCGAGGTTACCCGTTGGCCGGCGTCGGTGTCCGCCTCGGCGGCCTCCGGCTGCTCCGCCTGCAAGCGCAGCCGATGGCCGCCCACCGTCAGCTCCATGTCGTCGCCGCAGGGCAGGGCGCTCCAGCGCAGCCCGTCCACCTCGCCGCGCCACAGCTCGCCGTCGCGGCTCAGTTCCACGCACAGGCTCCGCTCTCCCACCGCCACGCGGGCATGGGCGCCGGCGCGTTCCAGCAGCCGGGCCTGCCAGCGCGAAGCGCCGGCGCGATAGCTCAGGCGGCCCAAGGGCGCGTCCGGGTCCAGCGCGGCGCGGTCGTGGGGGCCGATGCCGCCCTGCCAGGGCGAGGATGATTCGGCGCAGTTCAGCGCCAGTTCGACGGCTGCGGCGCAGGCGACGGCTTCGGCCACCGGCGCGCTTTCCGGCGCGGCGGCGAGCTGGTCGACCAGATGGGTGTCCAGCAGGCCGGCCCGCACCCGCGGTTCGCGCAGCAGCCGGTCGATGAAGCCCAGATTGCTGGTCAGGCCCGGCAGCGCGGTGTCGCGCGCGGCGGCCTGTAGCGTGTCCAGCGCCGCGCCGCGGTTGCCGCCGTGGGCGATCAGCTTGGCCAGCATCGGATCGTAGAAGGCCGGTACTTCGCCGCCGCCGCCGTCGAAGGCCGCGTCCACTCGGCAGCCTTGCGGCCAGCGCGCCAGCAGCGCCTTGCCCGGCATGGGCGCGAATTCCCGCAGCGGGTCTTCTGCGTAGACTCGGCACTCGATGGCGTGGCCATCTGCGCGGATCTCCTCCTGGCGCAGCGGCAAGGCTTCGCCGGCGGCCACGCGCAGCTGCCATTCCACCAAGTCCAGGCCGGTGATGGCCTCGGTAACCGGGTGTTCCACCTGCAAGCGGGTGTTCACTTCCAGGAAATAAAACTGGCCGTCCGGCGCCAGGATGAATTCAAAAGTGCCGGCGTTCCGGTAGCCGATGGCTGCCGCGCCGCGCACCGCGGTGTCCAGCAGCGCGGCGCGGGTGGCGGCCGGCATCGCGCAGGCCGGCGCCTCTTCGATGATTTTCTGGTGGCGACGCTGCAAGGAGCACTCGCGTTCGAACAGATGCACCACATTGCCGCGACTATCGCCGAACACCTGTACTTCCAGGTGGCGCGGCTGGGCGATGTAGCGCTCCACCAGCAAGCGGCCGTCGCCGAAGCTGGAGCGGCCGACGCGCACGGCGGCGTCCACCGCCTCGCGCAGCGCGGCTTCTTCCCACACCACCTGCATGCCTTTTCCGCCGCCGCCGGCCACCGGCTTGAGGATGACCGGATAGCCTATCTCGGCGCTGCTCTCCAGGATCAGACCGTAGGATTCGGTGGCCTCCGCCGAGCCCGGCGTCACCGGCACGCCGGCCGCCGCCATCAACTGACGCGCGCGCGCCTTGTCGCCCATCTGGGCGATGGTGTCGGCGTCCGGGCCTATGAAGACCAGGCCGGCGGCGGTCGCCGCGCGGGCGAAGTCGGCGTTTTCCGAGAGGAAGCCGTAGCCGGGATGAATGGCCTCGCAGCCGCTGGCCAGCGCCGCGGCGATGATGGCCTCTCCATTCAGATAGCTGGCGCTGGCCGGGGCCTCGCCTATCCAGCGCCGCTCCGCGGCCCCTTCCAGGTGCGCGGCGCTGGCGTCGGCCGTGGAGTAGACGGCGACATGCTCGATACCGAGCCGTCGGCAGCTGCGGGCGATGCGGCGCGCGATCTCGCCGCGGTTGGCGATCAAAATTCGTTTGAACATGGTGTTTACATCCTGAAAACGCCGAAGCGGGTGTCTTGGACGGGAGCGGCGGCGGCCAGCGCCAGGCTGAGCGCCAGCCATTCGCGGGTCTGGGCCGGGTCGACGATGGCGTCCACCCACATGCGGGCCGCCACGTACAGCGCCTGGCCCTGGCGCTCGTAGGCGTCGCGGATCGGCCGCTTGAAGCTTTCCTCTTCTTCCGGCGTCCAGGCCTTGCCCTGTTTTTCCAATTGTTCCGCGCGGATCAGCGCCAGCACTGTCGCCGCCTGTTCCCCGCCCACCACCGTGGTCTTGGCGTTGGGCCACATCGCCATCAACTGCGGGCCGATGGCGCGGCCGCACATGGCCAGATTGCCGGCGCCGTAGCTGCCGCCGATCAGGATGCTGAATTTGGGCACGCGGGCGCAGGAGGCGGCGTTGACCATCTTGGCTCCGTGCTTGGCGATGCCGCCGGCCTCGTATTCCGCGCCCACCATGAAGCCGTTGATATTGTGCAGGAATAGCAGGGGAATGCCGCGTTGCGCGCATAGTTCGATGAAGTTGGCCGCTTTTTGCGCGCTCTCCGAGAACAACACGCCGTCGTTGATCAGCACGCCCACCGGATAGCCGCCGATGTGGCCGGTGCCGCACAGAATGGTGGCGCCGAAGCGGGCGCGGTATTCGGCAAAGGCGGAGTCGTCCAGCAGCCGGGCCAGGATTTCCCGCGCCGGAATATGTTCGCGCGGGTTGGCGCTGACGATGCCGGCCAGCTCAGCCGGATCATAACGCGGCGGCCGCGGCGTTTGCGGCGGCGCGTACTGCCTGCCGCGGCCGCGGCGGGCCACGATGTCGCGCATCAGCCGCAGCGCGTGCTCGTCGCTCAGCGCATAGTGGTCGGCCACGCCGCTGTCGCGGGCGTGCACGTCGGCTCCACCCAGGGTTTCGGCGTCCACGATCACTCCGGTGGCGGCTCGCACCAGTTGCGGGCCGCCCAGAAAGATGGAGCCGTTGCCGCGCACGATGATGGTTTCGTCGCTCATCGCCGGGATGTAGGCGCCGCCGGCGGTGCAGGAGCCGAGCACCGCGGAGATCTGCGGCAGGCCCAGCGCCGACATCTCGGCGATATTTCGGAAGATGCGGCCGAAGTGCTGCTCATCCGGGAAAATGTCTTCCTGCAAGGGGAGGTAGACTCCGCCGGAATCCACCAGATAGAGGCTGGGCAGGCCTTGTTCGCGGGCGATCTGCTGGGTGCGCAGATGCTTGCGCAGCGTCAGCGGGTAATAAGTGCCGCCCTTGACCGAGGCATCGTTGGCGAACACCGCCACTGCGTGGCCGGCGACGATGCCGATGCCGGTGACGATGCCGGCGCAGGGCACCGCGTGGTCGTAAACGTCGTGGGCGGCCAGTTGGCCGATCTCCAGAAAGGGCGTGCCGGGGTCCAGCAGCAGCGACAAGCGCTCGCGCGGGGACAGCTTGCCCTTGGCCGCCTGTTTGGCGCGCGCTTCGGGGCCGCCGCCTTGCAGGGCGGCGTCGCGGGCGGCGGCGATGCGCTCGCGCAGTTGGCGGTAGGCTTCGGCATTGTGTTCAAACGCCTCGCCGGAGGCGGGAACGCGGGATTCAATACGGGACATGAATAAGCTTCCTCGATTCAGGACGCGCGCGGGCGCACCTTGAACAGCACTTGGGACAGGGTCAACAGGCCGAGGGCGGCTACCGCCAGCGTCCAGGCGCCATCGTGATGCAGCAGCACCGAGACGGTGGCGGCGATGCCGGCCAGCCCTTGCTGCAGGAAGCCGCACAAGGCCATCGCATGCGCGCCGTGTTCCTTGGCGTCGCTGACGGCGGTGGCCATGCTGTTGGGAAACAGCACCGCCTGGCCGAAGATGGTCAGGCAGTAGAGGCCGATGAACAGCCACAAGCCGGGCTGATGCTCCAACAAGCCCAGATGCCAGCCCAGCAGCATGGCCAGCGTGGCCGCGGCCAGCAGCGCCGAGCCGGCGCGCATCAGCCGCAACCCGCCCACGCGGGCCACCAGACGGTTCACCACCATGGCGCCGCTGAAGTAAGACAGGCCGATCAACAGGCCGACGTTGCCGAAACCGGCCACCGCGAGGCCGAAGTGCTCCTGAAACACAAAGGGGCTGACCTCTTGCAAGGTCACCGTGGTGGCGAAGCCCAGGCCGCCGGCGCAGGCAGGCCATAGAAAGCCGGGGCGGCGCAGAATGCGCCAGTACGGGCTGGGGCCGGAGGCCGAGGCGGCCGGGCGGCCGGCTTGCAGCGGCAGGCCCATGGTCAGCAGCGCCGCCACGGCGCCGGTGACCGCCATCAAGGCGAAACCGGCTTCCCAATGACTGTATTTGCCGATCAGACCGCCGATGAACTGGCCGCCGCCCAGCGCGGTGATGAAGGCGATGGACAGCACGGATAATTTGCGAGCCAGATCGTCGCCGCGCCAGTGATCGCGCACGATGATGCGGGCGATGATGGCCGCGCCGCCGCCGGCGATGCCTTGCGCCACGCGCAGCGTCAGCAGCTCCGCGGCGTTGGACACGAAGGCGAGCAGCAGGCTGCAGACGATGAATAGCGCCAGCGAAATCAGCAGCGGTCCGCGCCGGCCCCAGCGGTCGGCCGCCGAGCCCCAGAACAGCACCGGCAAGGCCGCGCCCACCACATAGCCGGAAATGGACATCTCCACCAGGCTCTGGCTCATCGCCAATTCCCGCATCACCGCCGGCAGCGAAGGCAGATACACGGTGGTGGCCATCTGCGCCATGAACACGATCAGGCAGGCCAGCGCCATCAGCCGGCCGGCCGGCTGCGCCAGCGCCGCTTGCGGCGCGGTCAGGGTTTTCTCACTCATGGGCGGCTCGCAACTGATTGAGGCAGGCGGCGAAGCGTTCGATCTCCTGCGTCGTCATATTGGCGCGGATCATGATGCGCAGGCCGGCGCGGCCCTTGGCGATCACCGGGAAGAAGATGGGCGAGGTGTAGAAACCGTCTTCCAGCAAGCTCTTGGCGTAGAAGATGGTGTTTTCTTCCGAGCCGATGGAGACAAAGCGGATGGGCAGCGGTTCGCCGCTGTTGTCCGAGGCCACGTGTTGGTCGAACAGACGGATATTGTCCTGCAACCGTTGTTGCAGCCGCGGCAGCTCCTCGGAGCGGTGAATGGCCGCGGACTGGATGATGGCGCCCAGGCCGGCGGTGTTGATGCGTTGCGACCAAGTCACAGGTCCGCCGAAGCGGGTGGCCAGCTTGCGGCGCTCCGCGTCGTGGCGCGGGCCCAGGAAGATGGCGCCGCCGGACGCGCCGAAGCCCTTGTTCAGCGAGGTGACGATCAAGGTGCGTTCATTGATGCCGCCCATGGTTTCCAGTACCAGGCCGCGGCCATGGCGGCCCAGCGTGGACAGACCGTGAGCTTCGTCGAAAAACAGGAACAAACCGTATTTGTCCTGCAGCGCCAGCAATTCCGGCACCGGGGCCATGCCGCCGGTGCTGTAGACCCCGTCGGCGACGTAGGCCACGCGCGCATGCGTTTTGCACAGGTCTTCCAGCGCGTTCAGATCGTTGTGGCGGATGGTGTGGATCTCGGCCTCGTCGGCGCAGATCGGCTTCATCATGTTCAGGCAGAAGTGGGCGTTCTTGTCGAACACCATCAAGGGCGGCACATCCTCGGTCAGCGCGCCGGAGGCGAGCAGGGGCAGGGCGGCCGCGGCGGCGGCGGCGCAGGACGGCACTGTCAGCGTTTCCGCGTCCACCAGTTCCGCCAGCGCGTCCTCGGCCTGCTGCAGGATGTCGAACTGCACGCGGATGCGCGAAATCGAGGTATTCAACGAGCCGGTGTTCAGCACCGCGTCCGCCGCCGCTTGCAGGATGTCCGGGTGCGAGTCCAGGCCCAGATAGGAATAGGACGACATATTGACGAAGCGCCGGCCGTTGGCCACCGCCTCGTGACGGCCGTCGCCCAGGTTGCGGGTGACGATATTGGCCATGCCGGCCTGGGTGGTGATGTCCCAGAAGCTGTTGCTCAACTGAATGGCTTTTTTGATATTGGCGTGTTGATGCATGTTTCCCCCCTCGTATGGTTTGGCGGCGGCCGTCATGGCCGCCTCGTCCGGCTTATACCCGCTCCAGAATCAGAGCCGCGCCCTGTCCCACGCCCACGCACATGGTGCACAGCGCGTAGCGCTTGCCGCTGGCCTGCAACTGCGCGGCGGCGGTCAACACCAACCGGCTGCCGCTCATCCCCAGCGGGTGGCCCAGCGCGATGGCGCCGCCCTTGGGGTTCACCCGTTCGCTGTCGTCCGGCAGGCCCAGCGCGCGGGTGACCGCCAGCGCCTGAGCGGCGAAGGCTTCGTTCAGTTCAATGATGTCGATGTCCTCGATGCCCAGGCCGGCCTGGCGCAGCGCCTTGCGGCTGGCCTCGATCGGGCCCGCGCCCATAATGCGCGGCGCGATGCCGGAGCTGGCCGATGTCAGCACTCGCGCGCGCGGACGCAGGCCGTGGCGTTGTGCCGCCGCGGCCGAGGCGACGATCATCGCCGCCGCGCCGTCGTTGACGCCGGAGGCGTTGCCGGCGGTGATGCTGGATTCCGGGCCGAACAGCGCCTTGAGCTTGGCCAGATCCTCCAGCGAAGTCTGGCGCGGGTGCTCGTCGCGGCTGACGATGAGCGGGTCCTGCTTGCGGCGAGGAATCGTCACCGGCACGATTTCCTCGGCGAAGGCGCCGGTTTCCAGCGCGGCGAAGTAACGCTGCTGGCTGCGCAGAGCGAAGGCGTCCTGATCCTGGCGGCTAACGCCGAATTCGCGAGCCACGTTCTCCGCGGTGGCCGGCATGGTGTCCACGCCGTATTGCTTCTCCATGACAGGATTGACGAAGCGCCAGCCTATGGTGGTGTCGTAGATCTGCATGTCGCGGCCGAAGGCTTTTTCCGACTTCGGCATCACGAAGGGCGCGCGCGACATGGATTCCACGCCGCCGGCGATCAGCAGCTCTGCCTCGCCGGACTTGATTGCGCGCGCCGCCAGCGCCACGGCGTCCAGACCGGAGGCGCACAGGCGGTTCACAGTCAGGCCCGGGACGCTCTCCGGATAGCCGGCCAGCAGCAGGCTCATGCGGGCCACGTTGCGGTTGTCCTCGCCGGCCTGGTTGGCGCAGCCCAAGATGACTTCGTCTATCGCCGCCGGGTCCAGGCCCGGATTGCGCTCAATAAGGGCGCGCAGCGGCGCCGCGGCCAGATCGTCGGCGCGCACGCCGGACAAGGTGCCGCCGAAGCGGCCGATGGGTGTGCGCACGGCGTCGCAGATGAAGGCGTCGGTCATTGCGGTTTCCTCTCAGCTCAAGCTGGTTTGCGGTTGCAACAGCGCGGACAGCAAATCGCGCGCCGCGTCGATTTCGTCGGCGCAAACGTGGTGGGGCATGTCCGGATAAACGCGGAAATCCACCTTGGCGCCGGCGCGGCGGAAGGCCTCGGCGCTGCGTTGGATCCGCTCCAGCGGCATCCAGCTGTCGCTGTCGCTGGTGCCGAAGAAGGCCGGGAAGTCCAGCGCCGCGGTTGGCTCGCCCCAGGCAGACTCGTCGGGGCCGAACAGGCCGCCGGAGAAGGCGATCAGCCCGCCTATCGGGCTGGGGCGGCGATAGATGAATTCGGCGGCCAGGCAAGCGCCCTGGGAGAAGCCCATCAATACGATCTGGCGGTTAGCGAAGCCGTAGCCGCGCAATTCTTCGATGGTGGCCTCGACGCAATCCAGCGCCTGATCCAGCGCGGGCTGATTGCTCTCCAGCGGCGCCATGAAGCTGTGCGGATACCAGGTGCGGTCCTTGGCGATGGGCAGAATGTAGGCGACGTCGGCCAGGCCGATGGCCTCGCCGTTCTTGTAGGCGTCCTGGGCGCTCTGGCGGCGGCCGTGCAGCAGCACCACGGCCAGTTTGGCCTGGTTCAGCGGCGCGCCGTAGATTTCCAGGCCCTGTTCTTTATGCGGATTCGGATCGATCGTGCTCATGTAGTGTGTCTTTACTTAATGGCTTGGTTCTTAGTGAATGCCCAGAATCTGCTTGGCTTCGGCGGGAGAGGCGATCTCGCGGCCGACTTCGCCGGCCAGGCGCGCCAGGCGCTCCACCAGTTGGGCGTTGTCGCGGGCCAGTTCGCCGTAGCGGTAATAGACGTTGTCTTCCAGGCCGGTGCGAACATGGCCGCCCAGCAGCAGGGTGTGCAGATTGATCGCCAGCTGGTGTTTGCCTATGCCCAGCGCGGACCACACGCTGTCCTGCGGAATGCTTTCGACGAAATGCAGCAGGTTCTTGCAAGTGGCGGCCGCGCCGCCCTGTATGCCCATGGCGAAGCTGAAGCACAGCGGGCCGCTCAGGTAGCCGTCTTCTTGCAGTTTCAACGCCTCGCCGATGATGCCCTGGTGGTAGACCTCGATCTCCGGCTTGGCGCGGTATTCGCGGATATCCAAGGCCAGCGCGCGCGCCAGCTCCGGCGGATTGATGAAGGGCTTGCTGCCGTGGTTGACCGAGCCGCAGTTGAAGGAGGCGATGTCGGGGCGGAAGGGCAGGTGATTCCAGGCTTCCTTCTTCTCCAGTTGCGGCGGCAGGTTGAGGCCTGAGGTGCTCAGATTGATCAGGATGTCGCAGCGCTCGCGGATGCGGCGGACGATCTCGCCGTAGACGTTCGCGTCGTAGCTGGGCGTGCCGTCCGGGTTGCGGGCGTGGATGTGGACCACCGCCGCGCCGGCGTTCCAGCATTCGTAGGCGGCCTGGGCGATTTCCTCAGGCGAGAACGGAACGCCTGGATGTTTTTGCCGGCTGGTGATGCCGCCGTTGACGGCGGCGGTGATGATGAGTTTTTGCATGGTGGGAAAGCTCATGTGAATAAAGGGTAAAAAGCGACGGCGCTCAGATCTGGTCGCCTGCGGGCGCGGTTTGAGGCTGCGCGGCGGCGGTTGGGCGCTTGGACACCAGATAAATGCCGACGCCGATCAGCACGCCGCCGATCAGTTCATGCAACGACAGCGAATAGCCGAAGGCGACAAAGGAAATCAGGGTGGCGAACAGCGGAGATAGAAACAGGAAGCCGCTGGTGCGCACCGCTCCGCCCAGGTCCAGCGCCATGAACCACAGCGCCATGGCCCCGGTGGTGGCCGGCAGCGCCAGCCACAAAAAGGCGGCCAACACCCGCTCGCTGTGCGGCGGGGCGGGGACTTCTCCGCCGGCCCAGGCCAGCAGCGCCAGGCAGGCCGAACCGACCAGCATCTGCCAGAAAGTCAGCGCCCAGACGTTGATCACGATGCGGCTGCCCTTGATCACCAGCGTGGACGCGGCCCAACAGGCCGCGCCGCACAGCACCAGCGCGTCGCCGGCGCCGAAGCCGTCCAGCTTGTTCAAGCCGATGCAGACGGCGACGCCGAAAAAAGCAAGGACCAGGCCGACGGCGGCCAGAGGGTGGATTTTTTCCTTTAGCGCCAGCCGCGACATCAAGGCCACGATCAAGGGGGTGCAGGCCATCAGGATGGCGGCCTTGGCCGGTGTGGTGCTGCGCAGCCCGATATTGAGAAAGCCCATCGAGCCGGCGGTTTGCAGCAGCCCGATCAAGGCCAGCACGCCCCAGGGGCGCGGGCGGACGAAAGCGCGCGGATAGCGGAAGCGCTGCCACAGCAGTATGGGGACGATGCCGGCGGCGGCGGCGGTGAAGCGCGCCACCGCCGCCCACAAGGGCGGCATTTCCGAAAGCACGATCTTGGAGGTGGGGAAGGTGGAGCCAAACAAAAAGGTGGCGGCCAGAATCAGCAGCCAATAGCGTTTGGCGTCGTAGTTGGGATGGGACATGGTCACCTGGCCAGGTAGCGGTTTCAATAGCTATTTATCATATTGAAACGGTTTGGCTCAGGCTTCTTGCAAGCGGACAATTACTGCTTCAAAACGGACAATCATGCTGCGCTGCGGCAAAACCGTGCCGGCGCGTGGGGCGGAGGAGAGGCTGTTCAAAGCCTCGCTCATGTGGGCGCGGCTTTGAACAGCTTATGAGATCAGGAGAAGTACTGGCTGGGGGCCGCGTTCATAATGCGGCGGAACATGGAGGAAAACGCGCCGGGGGTTTCGTAGCCCAGGTCGGAGGCAATCAGGGTGACCGGCTCGCCGGCGCCCAGCCGCGGCAGGGCCGCCATTGCGCATACTTGTTGGCGCCAGTACAGATAGGACACGCCCAACTCCTGTTGGAACAAGCGCGCCAGCGTGCGGCTGGACGCGCCCACCAGTTCCGCCCATTCGCTCAGGCCGCGGCGGTCGCCTGGATTGGCCAGAATCGCCGAGCACACCCGTTGCAAGCGCGGATCGCCCAGCGGGGGCAGCGGCAAGGCCGTTTCGCTGGACCATTCGATTTCGTCGATCAGCAAGTCCAGCAAGCGGCCTTCCTTCTGGTCCGCGTGCGGAATGCCGCGAGTGCGCATCAGGCGGATGATGAGTTCCCGCATCAGCGGCGAAATGGCGATGGCCTTGGAGCAAAGCGGCAACTGCGCCAGGTAGTGGGGAGACTGGATGTACAGCGTGCGCAGCGACACCGTGCCGCGGGCGCGCATGCTGTGTTCCACCGCCGGGGGCATCCAGACGCCGCGCTGCGGCGGCACCAGCCACAGGCCGTCGGAGGTAGACAGCTCCATCACGCCGGAGACGGCGAAAATCAGTTGGCCTTCGCGGTGTTGGTGGCGGCCGATTTGATGACCGCTAGGAAAGTCCTTGGACATGCTCCACGCGGCGAAGTCCGGTAGGACGGCGTTGGATTCTATGGCCATGCGCTTGCTTTCTTATTTGAGGGTAGCCCGGTTCCGCGCAGCTTGCGGCCCTGTTGTGCGGGCGTCTTCAGCCGTCGGTTCAGGCTCATGATACTGCAGTGCACAAAATATTCATACAGTATAAATTGTGTCTATTTCAATGCGAATGCCTTGGATCAGCGGAGCCGCCCGCCGCCGGGACAAAAGAAAACACCGCGGCCGGAGGGCCGCGGTGCGTTAGGAGGAGGGTTAAGAAGAGCGATGCTTTGTCAGAAGCTCAGCCCAAAACCGCGCGCGTAGCGCAGCGCGCCCGGCTGGCCGTTTTCGTCCAGCGCGTGGATGGCCACCGGCAGCTTGCCGCCGGGCGGGTTCGCGCCCAGCATCACGTCCACCAGCGCCGGCATGGAGGGCCCGCGCAGGCCGTTCTCATAACCGTAGTAGGAGTAGGTGGCCAGCGTGGCGTCTGCCAGATCGTCGTAATTGATCACGTCGTAAGGCGCGCGCAGGGTCACGTGGATCAGCTTCTTGCCTTGCCGCTTGGCGTATTCCATCGCATTGCGCATTTGCTGCGCCTCGCTGAGCGGCGGCGCGGACAGGCTGCGGGCGAAGCGGGTCCGGAGCGCGGGCAGGTCTTCCGCCACATTGAAGACCAGGGAACCGTTGCCGGCGGCCGGCGCCGGCTCGGTCTGCAGGCTGCGCTTCATCCGCGGCGCGATGGCCGGCGCGTTGGGGTCACCGTTGCGCTCCACTGGGCTGACGCCGGTGGCCAAGGTGCCGATGACGACCACGTCGGCCTGATCGATCGCCTGTTTCTGCGCTTCCCACGGCGTGGCGCTCAGCTTGGCGCCGCTGACTTGGCGATAGCCTTTCTCATCAAAGCGGCGACGCATCGCCTCGGCCTGTTCGCCCCAGGGCGTCAGGATGAAGATGCGCTGGCTGGGCGAGCGCAACGGCAGCGCCGCGCCCTGATTGCGCAGCAGGGTGATGGAGTGCCGGGTGATCTTATCTTCCACCGCGCGGTGTTCCGCGCCGCCTATGGTGCTCAACTCCGGCAGCGGCTTGGCTTCGCCGGCAGGGGTGACCTCGTTGCGCAACTTCATCGCCACGATGCGCCGCACCGAGCGGTCTAGTTCGGCGCGATCTATCCGTCCGTCCGCCACCGCGGCGGCCACCTGGTCGATTAATTGACGCAGCCGGCCGGCTTGCGCGGCGGTGCGGAACTCGGTGGGCATCAGCGCGATGTCGACATCGGCCTGGAACACCTTGATTACCGCGTCGGCCTGCTCGAAGAAATCGCTGATGCCCTTCATGTCCAGCGCGTCAGTGACGGTGACGCCCTGGTAGCCCATCTCGCCGCGCAGCAGATCATGCTGGATTTTGCGCGACATGGTCGCCGGCGCGATCATGCGTTCGCCGTTGCGGGCGGTGATTTGGCTGTTGTCCAGCGCCGGGTACTGGATGTGGGCGGTCATGATCATCTCCGGGGGCTGGCCGGAGGCGATGGCTTGGCGGTAGGGCGCCAGGTCGATGGCGTAGGCGTCGGCGCGGGATTTGTTGACTACCGGCAGGCCGTAGTGGGAGTCGGTGGCGGTGTCGCCGTGGCCGGGGAAGTGCTTGAAGGAACCGATCACGCCTTGCTCGCGCATGCCTTGCGTCGTGGCCTGGCCCAGCAGGCTGATGGTGGCCGGGTCGTCGCCGTAGGCGCGGACATTGATCACTGGGTTGAGCGGATTGCTGTTGACGTCCACGTCCGGGGCAAAGTTGACGTTGAAGCCGACGGCGCGGATCTCGGCGGCCAGCACGCGGCCGGAGTCGCGGGCCAGGTCGCTATCCCGAGTTGCTTCATAGGCGGCGCCCAGCGCCATATTGCCGGGAAAGCTGGTGGCCAGCGGACGCGGCAAGCGGAAGACATTGCCGCCCTCCTGGTCAGAACCAATCAACAGGCCGACCGGGCTGTTTTGCGGCCGAGCCTTGCGGATCTGCTCGGACAGGCGGCGGGTTTGCTGCAGATCGGTCAGATTGTTGGCGAACAGAATCACGCCGCCGATGGCGTTGTCGCGCAAGGCGCGGCTGGCGGCTTCCGGCAGTTCGGTCATGCCGGCGGTGCAGGCGGGCTGATCGTCCGGGCACCAGTAGCGGAAGGCCATCATGATTTTCTGGCCGATTTTCTCGCGGGGGCTCATTTGCTCGACGATGCGCGCGGCTTGCTGTTCGACGCTGGGTTGTTCCAGGCAGCCGCTCAGCAGCGCCGGCAATAGCATCAGCGCCGGTAAGCGCAGGGAGTATGGTTTAAACATGGGTCAACCTTGTGCTGAAGTGGAAACATCCGGAATGACGGGCAGGCCCGCCCGACAGCCTGCAACGCTGGTCCGGCGGACAGGCGCGAGGGCTGGATTCTCTTTTCATGAATATATTCATTTGTGAATGATTCTTGTTAGTAATGGATTGGCACGCCAGACACCCCTGCCAGGGCGCGTCCGGCGCGGAGATGCGGCTGCCGAGGTTAAAGCTTATGAAATTCAATTCTTGAAAAAGTTGCCAGTGGGGGAGAATCGTTGGGTCATAATCGCCATATCCCTTTGATTGCTCGGTGTTTTTGCCTAAATGCTTGACCCTTGTTCGGGTGCGGGAGGATAATTCATGCCTTTTTTCAAACGCTTAGCGCGATGGCGGGCCGGTCTGCCGCCGGCGCTGAGCGGTGATCTGGTTTCGGGTGGATATGGATACGATGCAGGACAGCGGAGTGCAGCATTCTAGGGTTGGGAACAGCGACGGCTTGCCGCCGCGCCGTCTATCGGTGGCGCCGATGCTGGATTGGACCGACCGTCACTACCGCTATTTCGCGCGTCAGATCACTCGGCATGCCTGGCTGTACACCGAGATGGTGACCACCGGAGCGTTGTTGCATGGCGACGTTGAACGCCACCTGCGTTTCGACGAGGCGGAACATCCGCTGGCCTTGCAACTGGGCGGCAGCGAGCCGGCGGAGCTGGCGCGTTGCGCCAAGCTGGCGGCGGAGTGGGGCTACGACGAGGTCAATCTGAACGTGGGCTGCCCGTCGGAACGGGTGCAGAAAGGCGCTTTCGGCGCCTGCCTGATGGCCGAGCCGCAGCTGGTGGCCGACTGCGTCAAAGCGATGCGCGACGCGGTGTCCATTGATGTGACGGTCAAGCACCGCATCGGCATCGACCGCATCGAGCATTACGATTACCTGAGCGATTTCGTCGGCCAGGTGGCGGACGCCGGCTGCCGCACTTTCATCGTGCATGCGCGAAACGCCATTCTCAAAGGCCTGAGCCCCAAGGAAAACCGCGAAATCCCGCCCTTGAAATACGATTACGTCTATCGGCTGAAGCAGGAGCGTCCGGATCTGGAAATCCTGATCAACGGCGGCGTCAAAAGCCAGGCCGACATTGACGAGCATCTGCGCCACGTCGACGGCGTGATGGTGGGGCGCGAGGCCTACCACAACCCCTGGCTGATGGCGGATTGGGACCAGCGCTACTACGGCGTCGCCGCCGCGCCGGAGCGAGAACAGGTGGTGGCCGCGATGATGCCCTATGTGGCGGCGCGTCTGGCCGAGGGCCACAAGACACGCAATATCGCCCGCCACATCCTGGGCCTGTTTCAGGGCATTCCCGGCGCGCGCAACTGGCGGCGCATGTTGTCCGACGCCAAATTGCTTGACGGCGCCGACCAGCGCCTGCTGCAACAGGCGCTGGAGGCGACGCTGGGCGCAGCCCGACGCGCCGAATAAACCGCCTGGCCGTTGCGGCCAGGAACGGATTCGCGGCGCCGGGGTCTGCTGTAGCAAGGCGAGAGCGTTGCTCTTGCTGAGGCAGGGCCCGACGCCGCCGTATTTAAGAGCTTGTTCAAAGTCTCGCTGGTTAGCGCGAGACAAGACCGAAACCGTTGAAGAAGCGTTAATGCGCCTACCGCGCATGGGCATCAGAACGCGACGCTTGTCGATGCTAAGCGGACTTTGAACAGGTTCTACGTCGCGGGGCTTCCCAAGAGGGAAACCCGACATGGCGGCTTGCCGCCTTTTCTGTTCGCCATGCTGGTCATGGCCGTCTGGAGGTGAATCTGAATTGAAACCGCTGAAGCTTGTCCTATTGTCCTCCATCCTGTCGTCCGCCGTCTGGGCCGGACCCAAGGACGTCTTGCACATCTATAACTGGAGCGGCTCGCTGTCGGACGCCATCCTCCGTCAGTTCGAGAAAAGCTGTGATTGCCGCGTGGTGCAGAATTACTACGGCGACAATGAGGAAATGCTGGCCAAGCTGGCGGCCGGGGCCAAGGGTTACGACATGGTGTTTCCATCCAGCTTCGTGATCCAGGCGATGAGCAAACAGAAGCTGCTGCGGCCGCTGGATCACGCCAAGCTGCCGAATCTGAAGAACGTCGACCCCGCCTACTTGTCCCAAAGCTATGATCCCGGCAACCGTTACACCGTGCCCACGGTGCTGTCGCTGACCTCGGTCGGCTACAACGCGGAGCGCTTGCAGAAACTGGGCATCGATCCGCACAGCTGGTCTGTGATCTTCGATCCCAAGGTGCTGCAGAAGATCAAGGGCAAGGTCACCGTGCTGGACAGCTCGCGCGAGGTGTTCGCCGCCGCGCTATTCTACCTGGGCAAGAACCCCAACACCGCCAGCCAGGCGGATTATCGCGCGGCGCAGGCGGTGATCAAGCAGGCCAAGCCCTACTGGGCCACCTTCTCCAACGCCAGTTATCTGAAAGAGCTGGCAGTGGGCAATATCTGGGTGTCGCTGGGCTATTCCACCGAGTTCTTCCAGGCAGCCGAGGACGCGCGGCAGGCCAAGCGCCGCTTCCACATCGCCAATGTGGCGCAGAAGGAAGGCAATGAGCTGGGCGTGGACACCATGGCGGTCCTGGCCAGCGCCAAACGCCCGGACCTGGCGCATCAGTTCATCAACTTCATGCTGGACGGCAAGAACGCCGCCCAACTGACCAACCTTAACGGCGCCACTAATCCGGTTAAAACCGCCGCTCCCTTTTTCCGCGCGGATTTGAAAGCCCATCCGGTGATCGATCCGACGCCGGACACCGTGAAGAAATGGACGGTGCTGCGTGAGCTGACGCCGGTGGAACGGCGCTCGCTGGCGCGGATGTGGACGGAAGTGAAGGTCAGCCGTTAAGCTTGTTTTGAACAAAGTCTGCTGCGCGTCGGCGATACGGCGTTGAAAACGGCTTCGAAATGCTCATGTACCACTTGTACATTCCGCTTTCTCAGCTGTTTTCGCCTTGTCTCGCGCTAGCTCGCGAGACTTTGAATAAGTTCTTATACTTATGTCCGCAGCCCCGGCGTCGTCGGGGCTGCGTTGCATTCGATGGAGTTCTCAATGTTCGACAAATTAGTGATGGCCAGCAACAACGCCGGCAAGCTGAAGGAATTCTCCTCGCTGCTGGCGCCGCTGGGCATACAAGTGATTCCGCAGGTGGAACTGCAGGTGCCGGAATGTCCGGAGCCCCACCACACTTTCCTGGAAAACGCGCTGGAAAAAGCGCGCCACGCCAGCCGCATGACCGGCTTGCCGGCGTTGGCCGACGACTCCGGCATCTGCGTCGAGGCGTTGTCCGGCGCGCCGGGCGTGTATTCGGCCCGCTACGCCGGCGAGCCCAAGTCCGATGCCGCCAACAACGCCAAGCTGGTGGCGGCGCTGCAAGGCGAAGCCAACCGCCGCGCCTGGTATTACTGCGTGCTGGTCTTGGTGCGCCACGCCGACGATCCGCAGCCGCTGGTGGCGGACGGCATGTGGTTTGGCGAAGTGAAAGACGAGGCGGCCGGCACGGGCGGCTTCGGCTACGATCCACATTTCTGGCTGCCGCAACACGGCTGTAGCGTGGCCGAACTGGATGCGGCGGAGAAGAACCGCGTCAGCCACCGCGGCCAGGCGATGCAGGCGCTGCTGGCCAAGCTGCGCGCGCTGGCATGAAGCCCTTCCTTCCTTTCTGTGCCCGGCTGAAGCGACAAGGAGCTGCAACGTGCAGGTGACCAAGATCTCGCTGTCCGCGCTTGGGGGCTTGGGCGGGCAGCCCGCTTTGACGGAGTTGCCGCCGTTGTCGCTGTACATCCATTTCCCGTGGTGCGTGCGCAAGTGCCCGTATTGCGACTTCAATTCGCACGAGCCCAAGAGCGGTTTCGACGAGATGGCCTATGTCGACGCCTTGCTGCGCGATCTGGAATTCAGCCTGCCGGAAGTCTGGGGCCGTCCCTTGACCAGCATCTTCATGGGCGGCGGCACGCCCAGCCTGTTCTCGCCGCAGGCGATGGACGCGCTGCTGGCCGGCGTGCGCGCGCGCATGCGTCTGCAGCCGGATGCGGAAATCACCATGGAAGCCAATCCCGGCACGTTCGAGGCCGAGCGTTTCCGCGGCTACCGCGAGGCCGGCATCAATCGCTTGTCCATCGGCATCCAGAGCTTCAAGCCTGCGCATTTGCAGGCGCTGGGCCGCATCCATGACGGCGAGGAGGCGTGCCGCGCCATCGACATCGCGCTCAGCCACTTCGACAACGTCAATCTGGACCTGATGTACGCGTTGCCGGGGCAGACCCTGGACGAAGCGCTGGCCGATCTGGACACCGCGCTGTCCTATGGGATTACTCATCTGTCCGCCTATCACCTGACGATAGAGCCCAACACCCTGTTTGCCGCAGAGACGCCGCGCAATCTGCCGGACGACGAAGTGTCCGCCGATATGCAGGAGGCGATCGAAGCGCGGCTCGCCGCCGCCGGTTTCGAGCACTACGAAACCTCGGCCTTCGCGCGGCCGGGCCGCCGCGCGCGGCACAATCTCAACTACTGGCAGTTCGGCGACTATGTCGGCATCGGCGCCGGCGCCCACGGCAAGATCAGCAGCCACGCCGGCATTGTCCGTCAGATGCGTCACAAGCAGCCGGCCGCCTATCTGAAAGCGGTGGCCGAGGGCAAGCCCTTGCAAAGCAGCCGCAAGGTGACGCGCGACGAACTGCCGTTCGAATTCATGATGAACCTGCTGAGGCTGACCGAAGGCTTCGAATTGCGTCTATTCCAAGAGCGCACCGGTCTGCCGCTGTCCGGCATACAATCCGCGTTGACGCAAGCCGAGGCGCAAGGCCTGATTGAGCGCGACGCCGTGATGTTACGGCCCACGCTCAAGGGCCAACGCTTCCTCAATGACTTATTAACCCTGTTCCTGAAAGAAGGAGATGAATAATGGCTAAGGAAATCATTCACACCGACAAGGCCCCGGCCGCCATCGGCGCTTACTCGCAAGCCGTGAAAGCCGGCAACACCGTTTACTTGTCCGGCCAGATCCCGCTGGACCCGGCCACCATGAACGTGGTGGAAGGCGGTTTCGCCGCTGAAACCCATCAGGTGTTCAAGAACATGAAGGCGGTATGCGAAGCCGCCGGCGGCAGCCTGGACCAGATCGTCAAACTCAACGCTTACCTGACCGACCTGTCCAATTTCGCCACCTTCAACGAAATCATGGGCCAGTATTTCAGCCAACCCTTCCCGGCGCGTGCCGCCGTGGGCGTGGCCAGCCTGCCCAAGGGCGTGTTGGTGGAGGCGGAAGCGGTTCTGGTGCTCTAAGAACCTGTTTACGATCTGCTGCGCGTTGGCGATACGGCGTTGAGAACAGCTTCAGAATGTTCATGTACCGTGTGTACATTCCGCTTTTTCGCTCGTCTTCGCCTTGTCTCGCCTTAGCTCGCGAGATCGTAAACAGGCTCTGAGCAGCCCAACTGCTCGAAATGTCAGACCACAAGGCGGCCCAGGCCGCCTTTTTTCATGTTAACTATCCGGATCGTTCATTCCTGCCGCGGAGGTCGCATGAGCATCTGGATCGCACTGTTGTTATTGCTGCCGGGCCTGGTCTGGGCCCAGGTTTACAAATGTCGGGACGCGGAAGGCGGATTGACCTACCGCGACCGGGCCTGCGCCGACGGCGGCGCGGCGGAAGCGTTCCAGCCGCCGCCGTTGAGCGTGGTGGTACAGGATGAGCGCCAGCGCCGGGGCGTGGCCGAGTCCCAGGCCCAAAGCCGGCGCTGGGCCGCCGAGGAGGCGCGCGAGGCCCGGCGGCGACAGGCGCAACGCAGCCGCGCTGAGAGTGCGCAAGCGCGGGAACTGGACAAAGCGCGTCGCCGCTGTCATGGTCTGGAGCTTCAACAGCGGCGCTTGCGGCAGTCCTTGGCGGCGGCGCCGGCCAGGAAGTCCCTGGCCGAGCGTCTGGCCGGCGTCGAGGAAAAACTGGCCGCGGCGGCGTGTCATCCATTCCGGGAGGGGGCATGAGCGGGTATTCGTTCGAATTGGTCAATGTGTTCGCCGAGGAGCGCTTTGGCGGCAATCCACTGGCGGTGTTCTCCGACGCCAGCGGGCTGGACGAGCGCGAGATGCAGCTCTTGGCCAGACAGATGAATCTGTCGGAAACCGTATTTTTGTTCCCGGACGGGGAGGCGGCTGCGCGGCTGCGCATCTTCACCCCCAGCCAGGAACTGCCGTTCGCCGGCCATCCCACGCTGGGCGCGGCGGCGGCGCTGCACTGGCGCGGGGAGCTGGACTCCCGCTTTCAGTTGCGCACCAACGCCGGCCTGATTCCCATCCTCCACAGCGACGGCGTTTACACCTTGCGGGCGAACCCGCCCAGCGCGCGCGCCGCCGGCCTCAGCCGCGCTCAGGCCGCGGCGATGCTGGGGCTGGACGAGGAGGACATCGCGCTGGAGCCGGTATGGGTGGACACCGGCAGCGAACAGCTGCTGATTCGCGCCGCCAGCGCCGGCGCGGTGTTGCGCGCCCGTCCGGTGCATGCCTTGCTGCTGCGCGACGCCACCTTGAGGCCGGGACGCAGCGTCGCCTATCTGTGGCACGAGGACGGCGGCGTCGCCACCGTGCGGCTGTTTTTCGAACAGCAGGGCGCAGTGCTGGAAGATCCAGGCACCGGATCGGCATGCGCCAATCTGGGCGGCTGGTGCGCGCTCAACGGCCTTGGGCCCTTGCAGTGGCGAGTGGAGCAGGGGGCGGCGCTGGCGCGGCCCAATGTGCTGCATCTGCAAGTGGGCGCCGAGGGCGAGATCCTAGTGGGCGGGCGAGTGCAGAGGGTAGGGCGCGGAGAGATATCTTTGTGAGTTTCATCGCTCTTCGTCTCCATTCTTGACGGCGGCATTGGCTGTTGGCATCCTAGAGCCGCTGCTCCAAACCAACGTTTCTTTTCGGCGTGCCGGCTGTTCCGGGGCGGCGTTCTGATAATTAAAAGGCCGCTGCGGCCGCCCGTTCGCGGAGCGGCCTCTCGGCCCGACTCGCGAGGAAATCAAGATGAGCAAATTCGCCAAAGCCGCCTGCCTGGCGTCCGTGCTGGGCCTGTTCAGCCACATGGCGCTGGCCGACAGCGCCGCCGGCGTCTGGAAGACGATAGACGACGAAACCAAGCAGGCCAAGGCCCTGGTGCAGATCACGGAAAGCGCCAGCGGGGAACTGAACGGCAAGATCATCAAGCTGTTCGCCAGCCCGGAAGCGGTGTGCGACAAATGCGAAGGCGATCGCAAAGGCAAGCCGGTAAACGGCATGCAAATCCTTTGGGGGCTGAAGAAAGACGGCGCAGAGTGGGGCAGCGGCAAAATTCTGGACCCCAAGTCCGGCAAGATCTACACCTCCGGCGCCAAGCTGATCGAAGATGGCAAGAAGCTGCGCGTGCGCGGCTACATTGGCCCCTTCTTCCGTTCTCAGGTGTGGGAGCGCCAGTAAGCGCAAGCGCCGCGGCGAGAATGAGCAAGGCGGGAGCGCGAACAGCTTCCGCCTTTTTCTTTATTGGGTACAATCGCTGCTGATGACCTCCCTAATCGACCCCGCCAATCAGCCGCCGGCCGTGGCGCCGGCACTGGCCAAGAAGCTGGAAAAGCTGGGCATACGCCGGCGTTTCGACCTGGTCCTGCATCTGCCGCTGCGCTATGAGGACGAGACCCATCTGTACGCCATCGCCGACGCGCCGTATGGCCAGGCGGTGCTGGTGGAGGGCGAGGTGATCGCCCATGAAATCCAGTTCCGGCCGCGCCGTCAGCTGGTGGCGCGCATTGAGGACGCCAGCGGCAGCCTGGTGCTGCGCTTCATTCATTTCTATCCCAATCAGGTCAAGCAATTCACCACCGGCAACCGGGTGCGCGCCTTGGGCGAGATCCGCCGCGGCTTCGCCGGCGACGAGATGGTGCACCCCAAAATCCGCGAAGTGGGCAATGGCGCGCCGCTGGCGGACAGCCTGACTCCGATCTATCCCACGGTCAACGGCCTCACCCAGCCGGCGCTGCGCAAGCTGATCCATGCCGAGCTGGACAGCCAGCCTTTGGGCGAGACGCTGCCGGAGGAACTGGCCGCGCCGTTGCGGCTGACGCTGTTCGCCGAGGCGATCCGCCTGCTGCACTTGCCAACGCCGGATTACAGCGCCAGCCAATTGGCCGACCCTAGACTGCCGGCCTGGCAGCGGCTCAAGTTCGACGAATTGCTGGCGCAGCAGCTGTCGATGCGTTTGGCCTATCGCGCTCGACGGCTGGGCCGCGCGCCGCCGCTGCGCGGCGACGGCATGTTGAGCCGAGCGTTGGTCGAGCGCCTGCCGTTCTCGCTGACTGGCGCGCAGCAACGGGCCTTGGCTGAAGTCCGCGCCGACCTGACTCAGCCGCATCCGATGCACCGTCTGCTGCAAGGCGACGTGGGCAGCGGGAAGACCATCGTCGCGGCCCTGGCCGCCTTGACCGCGATTGAATCCGGCTACCAAGTGGCGCTGATGGCGCCGACCGAGATTCTGGCGGAGCAGCACTTCCTCAAACTGTCCGCCTGGCTGGAGCCCTTGGGCGTTCCCGTGCGCTGGCTGGCCGGCAGCTTGCGCAAGAAGCAAAAGCAAGAAGCGATGGCGGCGATCACCAGCGGCGAAACGCGGCTGGCGGTGGGCACCCATGCCTTGTTCCAGGACGAGGTGGCCTTCCATCGCCTGGGCCTGGTCATTGTCGACGAGCAACACCGTTTCGGCGTCGGCCAGCGGCTGGCGTTGAAGGAGAAGGGTGGCGAGCCGCACCAGCTGATGATGTCGGCGACGCCGATTCCGCGCACGCTGGCGATGAGTTTCTATGCCGATCTCGACGTGTCGGTGATAGACGAACTGCCGCCGGGGCGCACGCCCATCGTCACCAAGCTAATCAATAGCGCGCGCCGCGAGGAGATCATCGCCCACGTGGCCAAGACCTGCGCCGACGGGCAGCAGGCCTACTGGGTGTGCCCGCTGATCGAAGAATCGGAAACCCTGCAATTGCAGACCGCGGTGGACACCCATCAGCAACTCACCGCCGACCTGCCGCAGCTTGGCGTCGGGCTGGTGCATGGCCGGATGAAGGCGGACGAAAAAGCGGCGGTGATGGCGGCTTTTGCCCGAAACGAACTGCAAGTGTTGGTGGCCACCACGGTGATCGAGGTGGGCGTGGACGTGCCTAACGCCAGCTTGATGGTGATAGAGCACGCAGAGCGCATGGGCCTGGCTCAGTTGCACCAGCTGCGCGGCCGGGTGGGGCGCGGCAGCGCGCGCAGCGTCTGCGTGCTGATGTTCGACAATCCGTTATCCGACTTGGCCAAGGCGCGCTTGAAAGTGATTTACGAGAATGTTGATGGTTTCGAGATCGCGCGGCAGGACTTGCTGATTCGCGGGCCCGGCGAACTACTGGGCGCACGCCAGAGCGGCCTGCCCATGCTGCGCTTCGCCAATCTGGAGGAGGACCTGGAACTGTTGGAGGCGGCGCGGGAACTGGCGCCCTTGCTGCTGGAGCGCCACCCGCAGGCGGTGGATGCTCATCTGGACCGTTGGCTGGCGGGGCGCGAGCAGTTTCTCAAGGCTTAAGTGCGTCATGGCGAGTGCAAAAAAAAAAGCGCCTCGGCTGGGGGGCTGAGGCGCAAAGGGATTGCTGCAAACAACAAAGGAGAAACCATGATGAAGCGAGCAAATATTAGCAATTTATAAAATATTGGCACAAGCAGTGCCGGCTTAAAGCTTGACCCAGGTCAATCGAAAATTTTCCGACAAGGAAATGCCAAAAGAAAAAGCCACCGCAATGCGGTGGCTTTGACTTTCTCGACAGCCTTAGAGCCTGTTCAAAGTCTCGCGAGCAAGGGCGAGACAAGGCGAAAACAAGCGAAAAAGCGGAATGTACAAGTGGTACATGAGCATTTTGAGCTTGTTTTCAACGCCGTATCGCTGAAGCGCAGGTTCTTAGAAGAGGCAGGGAAGACCTTATATTACAACCAGAGCGAGGCCACGTAGTACAGTCCGCCCGCCAGCAACATCGATACCGGCAGCGTGAACAGCCAGGCCAATGCGATCGAGCGGATAGTGGACATCTGCAAGCCGGCCTTGTCCGCCACCATGGTGCCGGCCACGGCGCTGGACAGCACCTGAGTGGTGGATACCGGGAAGCCGAACTGGCTGGCGAGGCCGATGGAGATGGCGGCGGTCATTTGCGCGGATACGCCCTGAGCGTAAGTCATGTCTTTCTTGCCAATGCCTTCGCCCACGGTTTTCACCACGCGGCGCCAGCCGACCATGGTGCCGATGCCAAGGGACAGCGCCACGGCGACGATCACCCAGGTGGGCGCGTATTCAGTGGTGGTGGTCAAATCCTTGCGCAGGTTCTGCAGCATCTGCTTGTCGTCGGCGGACAGCTTGGGCAGGGCGGAGGCCTTCTTGGCGGCGTCGTCCAGGCACAGCAGTTCGGTGCGCACATTCCAGCGCTGTTCGGAGCTCAGCGCATGGTAGTCGCCGCCGTCGCCCATGGTGTTCAGCAGGCGCTTGACGGTGTCGCCGGTTTCCAGCGGGTGGCATTCGTACTGGCTGGAGCCCTTGGACGGCACGATGATCTTGCTCAGTTCGACTTGATGACGCTCGTAGAACTTCTGCAAGTGAATGGCGGCGTCGCGAGTGCGGTCCAGCTGGTAGGGCGTGCTGTCCAGATCCAGCACGAACTTGGCCGGCACGATGCCGATCAGCACCAGCATGATCAGGCCGACGCCTTTCTGGCCGTCGTTGGAGCCGTGGGCGAAGCTGACGCCCATGGAAGACACGATCAGCATGAAGCGGGTCCAGAACGGCGGATGTTTACGGCCTTCGACCTGCTGGCGTTGGTAAGGGGTCTTGTGCACATTGCTGTGAGGCCGGTAGCGCCGCAGCAGGATGACGATCAGCGCGGCGAGCAAGGCGCCCACCAGTGGCGAGGCCAGCAGCGAGGCGCCGACGTCGATGGCCTTGCTCCAGTTGATGCCATGGGACAGCGAAGTGCCGTGGATGAGGCTGTTGGCCACGCCCACGCCCAGAATGGCGCCGATCAGCGTGTGGCTGCTGGAGGCGGGCAGGCCGAAGTACCACGTGCCCAGGTTCCAGGCGATGGCGGCGGTCAGCAGCGCGAACACCATGGCCATGCCGCGGGTAGTGTTGATCGAGATCAGCAGGTCCACGGGCAGCAAGTGCACGATGGCGTAGGCTACGGCGAGGCCGCCGGTGATGACGCCGAGGAAATTGAAAATACCGGAGTAGAACACCGCGAGGCGCGGTTTCATCGACTGGGTATAGATAACGGTAGCCACCGCGTTGGCAGTGTCATGGAAGCCGTTGATGAACTCAAAGGCGAGCACGAAGCCCAGGGAAAGCACCAGGGTGATGGCGACGTGGGTCTCAAGCCCGGAAAACAGGTCCAACATGGTGAAATGTGCACACAGTATCGTAAAGGCGGGATTGTTGTGTCCAAGGCCAATGCCGTCAAGTACTTATAAAAAAAAAATAAATGGTGTCGTATTTGCCGGCAAACCATGTGGAATCGCCTTGACAGACCGGTCCGGGAGGCCGGCTGATTTAGGCGGTTTTTTGCCGCCGTCATGCGCTTTTCCGCGCCTGCGAACGCCAAAAGCCGTCATGCCGGAAACGGTCATGACGGCGGTCTGCGAGCTGGGGCGGAATCAGCCGAACTTGCCGGTGATGTAGTCTTCGGTGGCCTTCTTCTGCGGAGTGGTGAAGATGGAGTCGGTGTCGCCGAACTCGATCAGTTCGCCCAAATACATATAGGCGGTGTAGTCCGACACCCGAGCCGCCTGCTGCATATTGTGGGTGACGATGGCGATGGTGTAGTCCTCTTTGAGCTCATGAATCAGCTCTTCGATGTGAGCGGTGGAAATCGGATCCAGCGCCGAGGTGGGCTCGTCCAGCAGCAGCACCTCCGGCTTGGACGCCACCGCGCGCGCGATGCACAGCCGCTGCTGCTGGCCGCCGGACAGCGAATTGCCGGACTGCTTGAGCTTGTCCTTGACCTCGTCCCACAGCGCGGCCTTGCGCAGCGCCCATTCCACCCGGTCCTCCATCTCGCCCTTGGACAGTTTTTCGTAGAGCTTCACGCCGAAGGTGATGTTGTCGTAGATGGACATCGGGAACGGGGTGGGCTTCTGGAACACCATGCCCACTTTGGCACGCAGCAGGTTGACGTCCACGTCGCGGCCCAGGACATTGTGGCCGTCCAGCAGGATGTCGCCCTCGGCGCGCAGGCCGGGGTAGAGCTCGTACATGCGGTTGAAGGTGCGCAGCAGCGTGGATTTGCCGCAGCCGGACGGGCCGATGAAGGCGGTGACCTTGCGCGAAGCGATCTCCAGCTGGATGTTCTTCAGCGCGTGGAAATTACCGTAAAAGAAGTTCAGATTCTTGACCTGAAGCTTGGAGTGGATTTCAGCCATGGTCTGCAAGCCTTAATGCGATTGGTTTTTCTGGCTGCCCATCCAGCGGGCAACGATGTTCAGCGTCAGCACGCTGAAGGTGATCAACAGGGAGCCGGCCCAGGCCAGCTTGTGCCAGTCCTCGTACGGGCTCATCGCGAACTGGAAGATCACAATGGGCAGGTTGGCCATCGGCTGGTTCATATTGCTGTTGAAGAACTGGTTGTTCAGCGCGGTGAACAGCAGCGGCGCGGTTTCGCCGGAAATGCGCGCCACCGCCAGCAGAATGCCGGTCAACACGCCGGCCTTGGCCGAGCGCAAGGTGACGTGCAAGGTGACCTTCCACTGCGGCGCGCCCAGCGCCGACGCCGCTTCGCGCAGGCTGCCCGGCACCAGGCGCAGCATGTTCTCGGTGGTGCGCACCACCACCGGAATCACCAGGATGGCCAGCGCGAAGGAGCCGGCCCAGCCGGAGAAGTGGCCGACCGACACCACGTAGACCTCGTAGATGAACAGGCCGATGACGATGGACGGCGCGGACAGCAGGATGTCGTTGATGAAGCGGGTGGCCGGCGCCAGCCAGCCGCGCTGGCCGAACTCGGCCAGATAGATGCCGGCCAGGATGCCGATCGGTGTGCCGAACAGGGTGCCGAAGGCCGTCATCATCAGGCTGCCGTAAATGGCGTTGGCCAAGCCGCCGGTGCTGCCCGGCGGTGGCGTGCTGGCGGTGAACACCTCCCAGTTGAGTCCGGACAAGCCGTGCTGCAGCAAGGTGCTCAGAATCCAGAACAGCCAGAACAGGCCGAAGGCCATGGTGAACATCGACGCGCCCATATTGATGCGGTTCACCAGCCGGCGGCGGCGGTAAACGCTGCTGTCGGCCTTGGAGGAAATGGCGGATTGGGGCGGGCGCAGGGCGGAATTCATAACGGTTTGGCTCATGCGGTTAGCGTCTCTCGTGTTCAGGACGGGCGACCTTCCTGTTTCTTCAGGCGCAGCAACAACAGTTTGGAGCACGCCAGCACCACGAAGGTGATGAAGAACAGGATCAGGCCCAGTTGAATCAGGGAGGAGAGATAAAGCTCGCCATTGGCTTCGGCGAATTCATTCGCCAGAGAGGAGGCGATGGAATTGCCCGGCTCGAACAGGCCGGCGGCGAAGCGGGTGGAGTTGCCGATGACGAAGGTCACCGCCATGGTCTCGCCCAGCGCGCGGCCCAAGCCGAGCATGATGCCGCCGACCACGCCGGTCTTGGTGTAAGGCAGCACCACATAGCGCACCACTTCCCAGGTGGTGGAGCCCAGACCGTAGGCGGACTCCTTCAGCATCACCGGCACCACTTCGAACACATCGCGCATCACCGAGGCGATGAAGGGGATGATCATGATGGCCAGGATCAGCCCGGCGGTGAAAATGCCAATGCCCATCGGCGCGCCCTGGAACAGCACGCCCAGCAGAGGGATATTGCCCAGGGTGTCGGTCAGCAGCGGCTGCACGTGGTCGGCGAAAATGGGAGCGAACACGAACAGGCCCCACATGCCGTAGATGATGGACGGAATACCCGCCAGCAGTTCCACCGCGATGCCCAGCGGCCGCTTCAGCCAGGTGGGGCACAATTCGGTCAGGAACAGGGCAATGCCGAAGCTGACCGGCACGCCGATCAGCAGGGCGATGAAAGAGGTGGCCAGGGTGCCGAAAATGGGCACCAGCGCGCCAAATTGCTCATTGACCGGATCCCAGTCGCTGGTGACCAGAAACTTGAAGCCGAAGGCTTGAATGCTGGGCAGCGCGCCGATCAACAGCGAAATCAGGATGCCCACCAGCAAGGCCAGCACCAGGAAGGCGAAGAAACGGGTAACCCAGCGGAACAGATTGTCCAGCAGCAGCTGGGTTTTGATTTGCTGCGAGTGACTCAACTTTTGCATATGCATGCTCATTTATCAGACAAAAAGCCGGGGAAGCCTTCCCCGGCCTGCGTGCATGGTATGCGGCTCAGTTCCACACCGATTTGCCGCTGTTGTCGGCAATTTGCTTCCAGCTGGCGCGAATCACGCCCTTGATCGCATCCGGCATCGGGATGTAGTCCAGATCCAGCGCGGTCTTGTCGCCGTTCTTGTAAGCCCAGTCGAAGAATTTCAACACTTCGCCGCCTTGAGCCGGCTTGTCCTGCTTCTTGTGCATCAAGATGAAGGTGGCGCCGGCGATGGGCCAGCTGTCCTTGCCCGGCTGGTTGGTCAGCAGCAGGTAGAAGCCCGGCGCTTTTTTCCAGTCGGCGTTGGCGGCGGCGGCCTTGAAGCTGGACTCATCCGGCTTCACGAAGCTGCCGGCCTGGTTCTGCATCAGGCCGAAGGCCAACTTGTTCTGCTTGGCGTAGGCGTATTCCACGTAGCCGATCGCGCCCTTGATGCGGGTCACGTAGTTGGCCACGCCTTCATTGCCTTTGCCGCCCACCGGGTTGCCTTTCCAGCTGACCGCGGTGTTGGAGCCGACTTCCTTGGCCCAGTCCGGAGAGACCTTGGACAGGTAGTTGGTGAAGATGAAGGTGGTGCCGGAACCGTCGGAGCGACGCACCACGGAGATGCGCAGGTCCGGCAGTTTGACGCCGGGATTCAGCTTGGCGATGGCCGGGTCGTTCCACTTGGCGACTTTGCCCAAGTAGATGTCCGCCAGCAGCGGGCCGGTGAACTTCACCTGTCCCGGAGCGATGCCGGGCACGTTCAGCACCGGCACCACGCCGCCGATCACGGTGGGGAATTGGGTCAGGCCGGATTTTTCCAGCTCTTCCGGCTTCAGCGGCATGTCGGACGCGCCGAAGTCCACGGTCTTGGACTGGATCTGCTTGATGCCGCCGCCGGAGCCGATGGACTGGTAGTTCAGGTTGTTGTTGGTGCCGGCTTTGTAGGCGGCGGCCCATTTGGCGTACAGCGGGTACGGGAAGGTAGCGCCCGCGCCGGTGATGTCGGCGGCCGCGGCCGCGCCGGACAGGCAGACGGAACCGAGAACAAACGATGCGGCCAGACGAACAGACTGTTTCATGCCTACTCCTGAGAATGGATGAGGTGCGTGGTAATGGGCGCATGCTAAGACGGAAATTTTTCAGGAATATTACAAGTCGTGGAAACGGCTTCGTTTGCGGACAATCAATGTCAGCTGGATGTCAGTTTGAGCCAACAAGGCGGCTGCGGATATAATCGGCTGATATTCGAGAATCGCGGGAGGCGGAAATGGCCGGCAAGCTGGTAATTGGCAACTGGAAGATGAATACCCGCGCCGACAGCGCTCAGACGCTGTTGCAGGCGCTGCTGGCGGATGAGACGAGCAACCGCGATTGGGTGGGCGTGGCCGCGCCGGCCGTCTACCTGGCCGGCCTGGCGGAACGGCTGCGCGGTCAGCCGCTCCGGCTGTGCGCGCAGGATGTCAGCGCCTTCGATCAAGACGGCGCCTTCACCGGCGAAACCAGCGCCGCGATGCTGGCCGATATCGGCTGCGGCTACACTTTGGTGGGTCACTCGGAGCGCCGCCAGTATTTCGGCGAGAGCAACGCCGCTTTGTTGCGGAAGATGCGGAACGCCATCGCGGCCGGCCTGGTGCCGGTGCTGTGCGTGGGCGAGACCCTGGAAGAGCGGGAGGCCGGCCGTCAGCTAGAGGTGATTAGAGATCAGCTTGCGCTTCTGTCCGAGATAGACCATGGTGAATACGTTGTGGCTTATGAACCGGTCTGGGCGATCGGCACCGGCAAGGTGGCGACGCTGGCGCAAATCGCCGAAATCCACGGCGCGATCAAAAAATGGTGCTTGCAAAACGTCAAGGCCTCCGATAATATTCGCGTCCTCTACGGCGGCAGTGTCAAGGCAGAGAATGCCGAAGCGATTCTGGCGACTGAAAATGTCGACGGAGCCCTTGTTGGAGGGGCATCTCTGGACGCCGGTTCATTCAGGGCAATTTGCCAAGCCGCAGGAAAATTGATATAGTATGGAACTTATTAAGACGCTTATTTGGATCGTAAATCTCCTGTCTGCAGGGACTATTATCGTGCTGGTTTTGATGCAGCACGGCAAAGGCGCGGACATGGGGGCGGCTTTCGGTAGCGGCTCTTCCGGTAGCTTGTTCGGCGCGTCTGGTTCTGCGAATTTCTTGAGTAGGACAACCGCTGTCGCAGCGGCCGTGTTCTTCTCGACTTCCCTTGCTCTGGTTTTTCTGTCTGGGGGCGGAAAAAGCGATTTGGGCGTAATGGGAGCCAAGGTTGAACAGGTTGCACCGCAAATCCCGGCCGGTGTGCCTAGCGATAAAGCTTCGGGTACGGCATCGAAAATACCGGAGTAACAATTAAAGCTTGCTGTGCCGACATGGTGAAATTGGTAGACACGCTATCTTGAGGGGGTAGTGGCGAAAGCTGTGTGAGTTCGAGTCTCACTGTCGGCACCACCATTCAAAAACAGGCCACCGGGACTCCGGTGGCCTGTTTTATTTGGAGCCAAAGGGGGGTAACCCCCTTTATTTCGTGGGGGTGTACGGGAAATGCTGCAAAATTACTTTCCCATTCTGCTGTTTGTCATGGTCGGACTGTTGGTCGGCGTAGGCCCTATTTTATTGGGCAAACTGCTGGCTCCCAATCGTCCCGATCCTGAGAAACTGTCTCCGTATGAGTGCGGCTTCGAGGCTTTCGAAGACGCTCGCATGAAGTTTGACGTCCGCTATTATCTGATAGCCATCCTCTTCATCCTGTTCGACCTAGAGGTCGCTTTCCTGCTGCCGTGGGCCGTGGTGTTGAAGGAGTTGGGGACTTATGGTCTGGGCGTCATGGTGGAGTTCCTGGGCGTGTTGACCCTGGGCTTCGTCTACATGTGGAAAAAAGGAGCTCTGGAATGGGAGTAGAAGGTATTCTGGAGAAAGGGTTTGTCACCACAACGGCTGACAAGCTCATCAATTACACCCGAACCGGTTCGCTGTGGCCGATGACCTTTGGTCTGGCCTGTTGCGCGGTGGAGATGATGCACGCCGGCGCGGCGCGTTACGATCTGGACCGTTTCGGCATCGTGTTCCGTCCCAGCCCGCGCCAGTCCGATCTGATGATCGTGGCCGGCACGCTGTGCAACAAGATGGCTCCGGCCCTGCGCAAGGTTTACGACCAGATGGCCGAGCCTCGCTGGGTGATCTCGATGGGGTCCTGTGCCAACGGCGGCGGCTATTACCATTATTCCTATTCAGTCGTGCGAGGCTGCGACCGCATTGTGCCGGTCGACGTCTACGTGCCCGGCTGTCCGCCAACTGCAGAGGCCTTGCTGTACGGCATCATTCAGCTGCAGAACAAGATCAAACGCACCAACACCATCGCCCGCTAAGGTAGAAACTTATGGCCTCCAAGAAAATGGAAGCGTTAGGGTCGGCTGTGCAGCAGGCGCTGGGCGACAAGCTCGTGCAAAGCACGCTGGCTCTGGAAGAGCTGACCATTGTATGCAAGGCGGCGGATCTGATCGCCGTGGCGACCACGCTGCGCGACCACGCCGACCTGTCTTTTGAGCAATGCATCGATTTGTGCGGTGTGGACTACAGCGCGTACCGCGACGAGGTATGGGACGGTCCGCGCTTCGCCGTGGTCTACCATCTGCTGTCGGTCAAGCACAATCAGCGCATCCGCCTGCGCGTGTTCGCCGAAGACGACGCCTTCCCGGTGGTCGCTTCGGTCGTGGGCGTCTGGAGCGGCGCCAACTGGTTCGAGCGCGAGGCGTTCGACCTGTTCGGCATCGTTTTCGACGGTCATCCTGACCTGCGCCGCATCCTGACCGACTACGGCTTCGTCGGCCATCCGTTCCGCAAGGACTTCCCGCTGTCCGGTCACGTGGAAATGCGTTACGACCCGACACAACAGCGCGTGATTTATCAGCCGGTGACCATTGAGCCGCGTGAAATTACGCCGCGCATCATTCGCGAGGAGAACTACGGTGGCTGAAATCCGTAACTACACCCTCAACTTCGGCCCGCAACACCCTGCCGCTCACGGTGTGTTGCGTCTGGTGCTGGAACTGGACGGCGAAGTCGTCCAGCGCGCGGACCCGCATATCGGCCTGCTGCATCGCGGCACCGAGAAGCTGGCCGAGAGCAAGACCTTCATTCAGTCGCTGCCTTACATGGACCGTCTGGACTACGTGTCCATGATGTGCAATGAGCACGCGTACTGTTTGTCCATCGAGAAGCTGCTGGGCATCGAAGTGCCTGAGCGGGCGCAATACATCCGCGTGATGTTCGCCGAGATCACCCGCCTGCTGAACCACTTGCTGTGGATTGGCGCGCATGGTCTCGACATCGGCGCGATGACCGTATTTCTGTACGCCTTCCGCGAACGCGAAGACTTGATGGACTGCTACGAAGCGGTGTCCGGCGCGCGTCTGCACGCGGCCTACTTCCGTCCCGGCGGCGTGTATCGCGATCTGCCGGACAGCATGCCGCAGTACACTGTCTCCAAGATCAAGAACGCCCGCGAACTGGCCCGCCTGAACGAAGGCCGCCAGGGTTCGCTGCTGGACTTCATCGACGATTTCACCAAGCGTTTCCCGACTTATGTCGACGAATACGAGACCTTGCTGACCGACAACCGCATCTGGAAGCAGCGCACCGTCGGGATCGGCGTGGTGTCGCCCGAGCGCGCGCTGAACCTGGGCCTGACCGGTCCGATGCTGCGCGGCTCCGGCATCGCCTGGGATTTGCGCAAGAAGCAGCCCTACGATGTGTATTCCAAGCTGGACTTCGATATTCCCGTGGGCGTCAACGGCGATTGCTACGACCGCTACTTGGTGCGCGTCGAAGAGATGCGCCAGTCCAACCGCATCATCCGCCAGTGCGTGGAATGGCTGCGTAAGAACCCAGGCCCGGTGATCACCGACAACCATAAAGTGGCGCCGCCTTCGCGCGAAGGCATGAAGGCCAATATGGAAGACCTGATCCACCACTTCAAACTGTTTACCGAAGGCATGCACGTGCCGGAGGGCGAGGCCTACGTGGGCACCGAGCACCCGAAAGGCGAGTTCGGCGTCTATCTGGTGTCCGACGGCGCAAACAAGCCGTACCGCATGAAGATTCGCGCGCCCGGCTACGCCCACCTTGCGGCGCTGGACGAGATGGCCAAGGGCCATATGATCGCCGACGTGGTGGCCATCATCGGTACGCAGGATATCGTGTTTGGGGAGATTGACCGCTGATGCTGTCCGCTGAATCGCTAGCCAAAATCGATCGCGAAGTCGCCAAATATCCCGCAGACCAGAAACGGTCCGCGGTGATGGGCGCCTTGCGCATCGCGCTGACTGAACGTCGCGAAGCGGGCTCCGCTCCGGAGGAGCGTTGCCTGAATACCGAGGTGATCGAATTCGTCGCCAACTACCTGCAGATTCCGCCGGTAGCCGCTTACGAAGTCGCCACTTTCTACAATATGTACGACATGAAGCCGGTTGGGCAGTACAAGATCACCGTCTGCACCAACTTGCCCTGTGCCTTGTCCGGCGGCGTCAACGCGGCTGAGTACATCTCCAAGAAGCTGGGCATCGCCATCGGCGAAACCAGCGCGGACGGCAAGTACACCTTGCTGGAAGGGGAGTGCATGGGGGCCTGTGGCGACGCGCCGGTCTTGCTGGTCAACAACCACAAGATGTGCAGCTTCATGACGCCCGAAGCAATCGATAAGAAACTGGCGGAGCTGAAATAATGGCAATCTTCGTCAATGGCGTGATTTTCGATGGCGTCGACACTTCCGATCCCAATTGCTGGCAACTGAGCGCCTACGAGGCGCGCGGCGGCTACCAGGCGCTGCGCCGCATTCTGGACAGCAAGATGGCCCAGGAAGACGTGATCGCCGAAGTGAAAAACTCCGGCCTGCGCGGCCGCGGCGGCGCGGGTTTCCCCACCGGCCTGAAGTGGAGCTTCATGCCGCGTTCGTTCCCGGGCGACAAATACGTCGTTTGCAATACCGACGAGGGCGAGCCGGGCACCTTCAAGGACCGCGACATCCTGCGCTTCAATCCGCATTCGCTGATTGAAGGCATGATCATCGCCGGTTACGCGATGGGCACCAAGGCCGGCTACAACTACATCCACGGTGAAATCTTCGCCGAATACGAGCGCTTCGAAGAGGCGTTGGATGAGGCGCGCAAAGCGGGTCTGCTGGGACAGAACATTCTGGGCTCCGGCTTCAACTTCGACCTGTTTGCCCATCATGGCTACGGCGCTTATATCTGCGGCGAGGAAACCGCGCTGCTGGAGTCGCTGGAAGGCAAGAAGGGACAACCGCGTTTCAAGCCGCCGTTCCCGGCCAGCTTCGGCCTGTACGGCAAGCCGACCACCATCAACAACACCGAATCGTTCGCCTCGGTGCCCTTCATCATCCGCGACGGCGCGCAGCCGTTCCTGGAAAAGGGCAAGCCGAACAACGGCGGCACCAAGCTGTTCTCGGTCTCCGGCCATGTGAACCGTCCGGGCAACTACGAGATCCCGCTGGGCACTCCGTTCTCCGAGCTGCTGGAAATGGCCGGCGGCATGCGCGACGGCAAGAAGCTCAAGGCGGTGATCCCGGGTGGTTCGTCCGCGCCCATTCTGCCCGCCGACGTCATGATGCAATGCACGATGGACTACGACAGCATAGCCAAAGCCGGCTCGATGCTGGGTTCCGGCGCTGTCATCGTGATGAATGAAGACGTGTGCATGATCAAGGCGCTGGAGCGTCTGGCCTACTTCTACCACGAAGAATCCTGCGGCCAGTGCACGCCGTGCCGAGAAGGCACCGGTTGGCTGTACCGTGTGATCCACCGCATCGCCAACGGCCAGGGCCGTCCGGGCGATCTGGAGCTTCTGGATTCCGTGGGCAATAACATGGCGGGCCGCACTATCTGTGCGCTGGCCGACGCCGCCGTGTTCCCGGTTCGCAGTTTCACCAAGCATTTCCGTCACGAGTTCGAGTACGCGATCGAACACGGAAAGACCTTGGTGGACCACAAATGGTGTTGAGCGATGCTTGAAATCGAAATCGACGGAAAAAAACTGACGGTCCCGCAAGGCAGCACCGTCATGGAAGCGGCCCACTCGGTGGGCACGTACATTCCGCACTTCTGCTACCACAAGAAGCTGTCCATCGCGGCCAACTGCCGCATGTGCCTGGTGGAAGTGGAGAAGGCGCCCAAGCCGTTGCCGGCTTGCGCCACCCCGGTGACCGACGGCATGAAGGTCCATACCCACTCCGACATGGCCAAGAAGGCCCAGGCGGGCGTGATGGAGTTCTTGCTGATCAACCACCCGCTGGATTGCCCGATCTGCGACCAAGGCGGCGAATGTCAGCTGCAGGATCTGGCCGTGGGCTACGGCAACTCCTCCTCGCGCTATCAGGAAGAAAAGCGCGTGGTGGTGGGCAAGGACATGGGCCCGCTGGTCTCGGCGGAAGAAATGTCGCGCTGCATTCACTGCACACGCTGCGTGCGCTTTACCGAGGAAGTCGGCGGCTTCCAGGAAATCGGCATGGCTCATCGCGGCGAGTTCTCCGAGATTCTGCCCTTCCTCGGCAAGAGCGTGGATTCGGAAATCTCCGGCAATGTCATCGATCTGTGCCCGGTGGGCGCGCTGACCTCCAAGCCGTTCCGCTACAGCACCCGCGCCTGGGAACTGTCGCGCCGCAAATCGGTCAGCCCGCACGACGGCCTGGGCTCCAACCTGATCGTTCAGGTCAAGAGCAATGAAGTGATGCGCGTGCTGCCGCTGGAAAACGAAGCCATCAACGAGTGCTGGATCGCCGACCGCGACCGCTTCTCCTACGAGGGCTTGAACTCGGCCGAGCGTCTGAAGCAGCCGATGATCAAGTTTGACGGCAAGTGGCACGAAACCGATTGGGAGACCGCGCTCAATTACGTGGTCAAGGGCCTGAACGGCGTGTCCGCCGATCACGGCAAGGACGCCATCGGTTTCCTGACCAGCCCGCACTCCACCACCGAAGAGCTGTATCTGGCGCAGAAGCTGGCGCGCGCCTTCGGCGTGGAAAGCATTGATTACCGCCTGCGCCGCAGCGACTTCGCCGCCGATGCGGCCAAGCAGGGCGCGGAATGGCTGGGCTCCAGCATTTCCGATCTGGCCGCGGCCAAGTCGGTACTGGTGGTGGGCTCCACGCTGCGCAAGGAACAGCCTCTGCTGACTTCGCGCCTCCGCACAGCGGCCAAAAAAGGCAGCGAGCTTAATATTATCCACGTTGCCGACGACGACCTGCTGATCAAGATCAACGCCAAGCTGATCGTGTCGCCGCTGGCGCTGGTCAACGGCTTCGCCCAGGTGCTGAAGGCTGTGTCGGAAATCAAGGGCGGAGAAACCTCCGTTGATCTGTCCGCGGTGGAAGTCTCCGCCGAGGCGCGCCGCATCGCCGAAAGCCTAAGCGGCGCGGAAACCGCCGCCGTGGTGCTGGGCAATGTGGCTCAGCATCATCCGGCGTTCGGCCAACTGCTGGCCGTGGCGCAGGAGATCGCGCGCCTGAGCCGCGCCAGCTTCGGCGTGCTGTCCGAGGCCGCCAACAGCGTGGGCGCGGAACTGGCGGGCGCGCTGCCGCAAGGCGCGGGCGCCAACGCCGCCGCGATGATCGCGCAGCCGAAGAAGGCTTACGTGCTGCTGAACACCGAAGTCGAGTTCGACAGCTACAACCCGCAGGCCGCCGTCGCCGCGATGAAGCAGGCCGCCACCGTGATCGCGCTGACCGCGTTCAAGGGCCAGGGTCTGCTGGATTACGCCGATGTGCTGCTGCCGATCGCGCCGTTCTCCGAGACCGCCGGCTCCTTCGTGAATATGGAAGGCAAGCTGCAGCCGTTCAACGGCGTGGTGCGTCCGTTGGGCGAAGCGCGCCCGGCCTGGAAAGTGCTGCGGGTACTGGGCAATATGCTGAATCTGTCCGGCTTTGAGTTCAACAGCGCGGAGGAAGTACGCGCCGAGCTGTTGGCCAAGGGCGACATCGCCGCGCGTCTGAACAACGCGCTGAGCCAGCTGAACGTCGCCGCTACCGCTGCTGCCGGTCTGAGCCGTATCGGCGAAGTGCCGCTGTATCAGGCCGACGCCATCTGCCGCCGCGCCAAGTCGCTGCAACAGACCCGCGATGCGGCCGAGCCGGTGGCTTCCGCTCACAGCGGCCTGCTGCAGAAGCTGGGCATTGCCGTCGACAGCACCGCATTGCTGAGCCAGGGTTCCGGCCAGGCGCGCGTGCGCATCGTCGCCGACGACAGCCTGCCGCAGGATACGGTCCGCATCGCCACCGCTCACGCGGCCACGCTGGCGCTGGGCGGCATGTTCGACGCTATCGAGATCACCCAGGGGTAAAGCATGGAGTTCTTGCAAGGTATTCTTGGCACTGACGTGGGGCTCGTGGTTTGGACCCTGTTGAAGATCATCGCCATCGTATTGCCGATGCTGCTGTGCGTCGCCTACCTGACCTATGCCGAGCGCAAGGTCATCGGCTTCATGCAGATCCGCATCGGCCCCAACCGGGTAGGCCCGCTGGGGCTGCTGCAGCCCATCGCCGACGCGGTCAAGCTGCTGATGAAGGAAATCATCCTGCCCACCAACTCCAGCAAGGGCCTGTTCCTGCTGGCGCCGGTGCTGTCCATCGCTCCGGCGTTGGCGGCCTGGGCGGTGATTCCCTTCACCGACAAGCTGGTGCTGGCCAACGTCAACGCCTCGCTGCTCTACATCCTGGCGCTGACCTCGATGGGGGTTTACGGCGTGATCATCGCCGGCTGGGCGGGCAACTCCAAGTACTCCTTCCTCGGCGCCATGCGTTCCGCCGCTCAGATCGTGTCTTACGAACTGGCGATGGGCTTCGCGCTGATCGGCGTGCTGATGGTGTCCAGCAGCCTGAACCTGGTGGAGATCGTCCAGCAGCAAGGGCAGGGCATGGCGGGCGGTTCCGTGCTGTCGTGGAACTGGCTGCCGCTGTTCCCGCTGTTCGTGGTCTACCTGATTTCCGGCGTGGCCGAAACCAACCGCGCGCCGTTTGACGTGGCCGAGGGCGAATCCGAGATCGTGGCCGGTTTCCACGTTGAGTACTCGGGCATGGCCTTCGCCATCTTCTTCCTGGCCGAATACGCCAACATGATTCTGGTTGCCGCGCTGACCTCGCTGCTGTTCCTCGGCGGCTGGCTGTCGCCGTTCCCGGCGTCCTGGGGCATTCTGGGCGCGGGCGGTTTCTTCTGGCTGGCGCTCAAGGTAGCCATGGTGCTGTTCTGCTTCCTGTGGTTCCGCGCCACCTTCCCGCGTTATCGCTATGACCAAATCATGCGTCTGGGCTGGAAGGTGTTCATCCCGGTGACCCTGGTGTGGATCCTGGTGGTGGGCGTCTGGATGATGACCCCGCTGTCCTTGTGGCACTGAGACGGGGATAGGTGAAAAGATGAATTCGATCCGAAACTTTTTCAAGACCTTCCTGCTGGTGGAGCTGGTCAAGGGCCTGATGGTCACTGGCCGCTACTTCTTCGCCCGCAAGATCACGGTTCAGTTCCCCGAAGAGAAGACGCCGATTTCGCCGCGCTTCCGCGGCCTGCACGCTCAGCGCCGCTACGCCAACGGCGAAGAACGCTGCATCGCCTGCAAGCTGTGCGAGGCGGTGTGCCCGGCGATGGCGATCAGCATCGAGTCCGAACAGCGCGATGACGGCACCCGCCGCACCACGCGCTACGACATCGATCTGACCAAGTGCATCTTCTGCGGCTTCTGCGAGGAAGCCTGTCCGGTGGACGCCATCGTGGAAACCCACATCTTCGAATACCACGGCGAAAAACGTGGCGATCTGTACTACACCAAGCCGATGCTGCTGGCGATCGGCGACAAGTACGAAGCCGAGATCGCCGCCAACAAGGCGGCCGACGCCAAGTATCGCTAAGGGGGGGTCATGAACTTCACAATGTTTGTCTTCTATGTTCTGTCCGCCATCCTGGTGTTCGCGGGTATCCGCGTGGTGACGGCCAAGAACCCGATTCACGCCGCACTGTTCCTGGTGCTGGCCTTCTTCAACAGCGCCGGCCTGTGGCTGCTGATGGAGGCCGAGTTCCTGGCCATCACCCTCGTGGTGGTGTATGTGGGCGCGGTGATGGTGTTGTTCCTGTTTGTGGTGATGATGCTGGACATCAACATCGAGAAACTGCGCGAGGGCTTCTGGAAGAATCTTCCGGTCGCCGCCGCCGTCGGCATCATCATGGTGTTTGAAATGGCGATGATTCTGGCCAGCCCCAGCGCCAGGCTTGACGCCTACCAGGCCGCCGCGCCGCTGGCGGCCGACTTCAGCAACGTCAAAGTGCTGGGTCGTCAGCTGTACACCACTTATCTGCTGCCTTTCGAAGTGGCGGCGGTGGTGCTGCTGCTGGCCATGGTGGCCGCCATCGGCCTGACCATGCGCAGCCGCAAGGACACCAAGGCGATTGATCCGGCGCTGCAGGTCAAGGTCAAGCGCAACGACCGCGTGCGACTGGTGAAAATGCAGGCCGAACAGCCTGCTGAAGAATCCACGGTGGAGGAGGCCTCCGAGGCCGAATCCGGTAAGCAACAGGCCTGACGGCCAATCAACATAAGGGAGGAAATGTGCTGACACTGACTCACTTCCTGGTGCTGGCCGCAATCCTGTTTGCCATCGGCGTGCTAGGCGTTTTCCTGAACCGGAAAAATCTGATCGTGCTGCTGATGGCCATCGAGCTGATGCTGCTCGCGGTGAACTTCAATTTCATCGCGTTCTCGCATTACCTGTCGGATACGGCGGGCCAGATCTTCGTATTCTTCATCCTGACGGTGGCTGCGGCCGAAGCCGCGATTGGTCTCGCCATTCTGGTGGTGCTGTTCCGCAATCTGCGCACCATCAACGTTGAAGACTTGGGCAGCCTCAAAGGCTAAGGCAAACCGGAACCTACACAAAGCACACAAGCATGGATATGAAGAGCTTATACCTGCTGATTGCACTCGCCCCGCTGGCGGGTTCCATCATTGCAGGCCTATTTGGATGGGCCATCGGCCGGCGCGCTTCGCACGTCGTGACGATAGCCGGCGTGGCGCTGTCCGCCGCGCTGTCGCTCAAGGTGCTTCACGCCTTCCTGACCGGGCAGGCTGAAGTGTTCAACGGTCCGGTTTACACCTGGCTGACAGTGGGAGGCTACGAGTTCTCGGTGGGCTTCCTGGTGGATTCGCTGACCGCGATGATGCTGGTGGTGGTGACCAGCGTGTCGCTGATGGTGCACATTTACACCATAGGCTACATGCAGGAAGACCCGGGCTATCAGCGCTTCTTCAGCTATATCTCGCTGTTTACCTTCTCGATGCTGATGCTGGTGATGAGCAACAACTTCATCCAGCTGTTCTTCGGTTGGGAAGCGGTGGGCCTGGTGTCCTACCTGCTGATCGGCTTCTGGTTCAAGCGTCCGACTGCGATCTACGCCAACCTGAAGGCCTTCCTGGTCAACCGCGTCGGCGACTTCGGCTTCCTGCTGGGCATCGGCCTGGTGTTGGCTTATTTCGGCGGCTCGCTGAATTACAGCGACGTGTTCGCCGCCGCTCCGGCGCTGGCCAGCAAGACCATCAGCCTGATTCCGGGCACCGAATGGTCGCTGCTGAGCGTGACCTGCATCCTCTTGTTCATCGGCGCGATGGGCAAATCGGCGCAGTTCCCGCTGCATGTGTGGCTGCCGGACTCGATGGAAGGCCCAACCCCGATCTCGGCGCTGATTCACGCGGCCACCATGGTGACCGCCGGCATCTTCATGGTGTCGCGGATGAGCCCCCTGTTCGAACTGTCCGACACCGCGTTGAACGTGATCATGGTCGCTGGTTCCATCACCGCGCTGTTCATGGGCTTCCTCGGCATCGTCCAGAACGACATCAAGCGCGTGGTGGCTTACTCCACGCTGTCGCAGCTGGGTTACATGACCGTGGCGCTGGGCGCCTCGGCCTACTCGGTGGCGATGTTCCATGTGATGACCCACGCCTTCTTCAAGGCGCTGCTATTCCTGGCTGCGGGTTCGGTGATCATCGGCATGCATCACGATCAGGATATGCGCAATATGGGCGGCCTGCGCAAGTACATGCCCATCACCTGGCTGACTTCGCTCTTGGGTTCGCTGGCCTTGATCGGCACGCCGTTCTTCTCCGGCTTCTACTCCAAGGACTCCATCATCGAGGCGGTGCACGCGTCCAATCTGTCCGCGGCCGGTTTCGCCTACTTCGCGGTGATCGCCGGTGTGTTCGTGACCGCCTTCTACTCCTTCCGCATGTACTTCCTGGTCTTCCATGGCAAGGAGCGCTGGATGGAGAGGAAGGACGATCATCACGACCATGGCCATGACGATCACGATCATCACCATGGCCTGGGCCCGAACGATAAGCCGCACGAGTCGCCGTGGGTGGTGACCCTGCCGCTGGTGCTGCTGGCGATTCCGTCGGTGCTGGTGGGGTACTTCGCGATCGAGCCGCTGCTGTACGGCGACTTCTTCAAGGGCGTGATCACCGTCAACCATGAACTGCACCCGGCGATGGAAGAGATCGCCCGCGAGTTCCATGGCGCCGCCGCCATGGGCGTGCATTCGCTGAGCACGCTGCCGCTGTGGCTTGCGCTGGCCGGCGTGGCCACCGCCTGGTTCTTCTATATGAAGGCGCCGCAGATTCCGGCTGCCATCAAGCAGAAGTTCAGCCTGGTGAACAAGGTCCTGGAAAACAAGTACTACCTGGACGAGATCTATTTCGCCGTGTTCGCCAAGGGCTCTCGGGCTCTGGGCACCTTCTTCTGGAAGGTGGGCGACATGTTGCTGATCGATGGTCTGGTAGTGAACGGCACCGCCAAGCTGGTGGCGACGTTCTCCGGCTTCATCCGCCGCGCGCAAACCGGCTTCATCTACAGCTACGCCACCGCGATGATCATCGGGGTGCTGGCGCTGATGACGATGTGGTTCTGGCCGCTGATCTGGCGTTGAGCCCGGACTCCGGGATTGGAATAACAACTTGGGTTTGACTATGTTCACAAATCTATTGACTCTGGTGATCTGGGCCCCGATAGCGGCCGGGTTGCTGGTGCTGGCAACCGGGGGCGATCAGCGGGCCACGCTGGCGCGCTGGCTGGCCGCGGCGGGGGCCCTGGCGGGCTTCCTGCTGTCGCTGCCGCTGTTCACTGAATTCAACAATCTCAGCGGCGGCATGCAGTTCGTCGAGATGAAGCCGTGGATCGAATCCCTCGGCATCAACTACCACTTGGGCGTGGACGGCATTTCCATGCTGTTCGTGGTGCTCAACAGCTTCACCACCTTGCTGGTGGTGGTGGCCGGCTGGCAGGTGATCCAGAAGCGCGTGTCGCAGTACATGGCCGCCTTCCTGATCATGTCCGGCTTGATCAACGGCGCTTTCGCCGCGTTGGACGCCATCCTGTTCTATGTCTTCTTTGAAGGCATGCTGATTCCGATGTACCTGATCATCGGCGTCTGGGGCGGCCCGCGTCGCGTGTACGCGTCGATCAAGTTCTTCCTTTACACTCTGCTAGGCTCGCTGCTGATGCTGGTGGCCTTGATCTACCTGTACTTCCAGGCCGGCAAGTCCTTCGACATCCAGGCTTTCCACGACATCGCCAAGATCCCGCTGACGGTGCAGATCCTGCTCTTCGTCGCCTTCTTCCTGTCCTTCGCGGTGAAGGTGCCGATGTGGCCGGTGCACACCTGGTTGCCGGACGCCCACGTGGAAGCGCCAACCGGCGGCTCCATGGTGCTGGCCGCGATCACGCTGAAGATCGGCGCCTACGGCTTCCTGCGGTTCGTGCTGCCCATCCTCCCCGACGCCGCGCGCGAGCTGTCCGGCGTGATGGTGGCGCTGTCGCTGGTGGCGGTGGTTTACATCGGTCTGGTGGCGCTGGTGCAGTCCGACATGAAGAAGCTGGTGGCTTATTCGTCTATTTCGCACATGGGCTTCGTCACTCTGGGTCTGTTCCTGTTCACCGGTTCCGAACTGAACCAGTGGGCGGTTGAAGGCGCGCTGGTGCAGATGGTGTCCCACGGCTTCGTGTCCGCCGCGATGTTCTTCTGCATCGGCGTGATGTACGACCGCGTGCACAGCCGCAATATCGCCGACTACGGCGGCGTGGCCAACAAGATGCCGATCTTCGCGGCCTTCATGATGCTGTTCGCCATGGCCAACTCCGGTCTGCCGGCCACCTCCGGCTTCGTCGGCGAGTTCATGGTGATCATGGGCGCGGTGCAGGTGAACTTCTGGTACGCGGCCTTGGCCGCCACCACGCTGATCTTCGGCGCGGCCTATACCTTGTGGATGTACAAGCGCGTGATCTTCGGCGATGTGGGCAACAGCCATGTGGCGGAGCTGTCCGACGTCAACAAGCGCGAATTCCTGGTGCTGGCCATCCTGGCCATCGCGGTGCTGGGCATGGGCCTGTATCCGCAAGCCTTCGTCGAGAAAATGCACCTGTCGGTCAATGACCTGATCCTGCATGTCTCGCAGAGCAAGCTGTAAGCGCGGAAGGAATGGAAACAATGAATTGGGCTGATCTCAACCTGATACCGGCAATCCCCGAGATGTTCCTCGCCGGCGCGATCCTGTTCGTGCTGATGGCGGACCTGTTCGTTTCGGACGAAAAGCGCGGCATCACCCTGGGCCTGACCCTGCTGACCCTCTTGGGCGCGGCGGTGACGCAGGTGATGACTTTCTCTTCGCAGCCGGTCGTGACTTTCTCCGGCATGTTCGTCGCGGATCCGATGGGCGGCGTGGTCAAGCTGGCCATGTACGCTGTGACCGCCATCGTGCTGATCTACAGCCGGCAGTACACCGCTGATCGCCAGCTGTTCAAGGGCGAGTATTTCTCGCTGGCGCTGTTCGCTTTGCTGGGCATGAACCTGATGGTGTCGGCTTCGCATTTCCTGACCCTGTATATGGGCCTGGAACTGCTCTCGCTGGCGCTGTACTCGCTGATCGCTCTGCAGCGCGAGTCCGTTAAGGCCACCGAAGCGGCGATGAAGTACTTCGTGCTGGGCGCGCTGGCCTCCGGCCTGCTGCTCTACGGCATTTCCATGGTCTACGGCGCCACTGGTTCGCTGGAACTGGCGACGGTAGCCAAGTCCATCGCCGCGCATAAGGCCAACGACGTGCTGCTGGTCTTCGGTCTGGTGTTCATCGTGGCCGGCCTGTCCTTCAAGCTGGGCGCTGTGCCGTTCCACATGTGGGTGCCGGACGTTTACCACGGCGCGCCGACTTCGGTGACGCTGATGGTGGGCGCGGCCCCCAAGCTGGCGGCCTTCGTCTTCACGCTGCGCATCCTGGCTCAGGGCCTGGACGCGCTGGTGGCGGACTGGCAACTGATGCTGGTGATCGTGTCCGCGCTGTCGATGGCGATCGGCAACGTAACCGCTATCGTGCAGACCAACATCAAACGGATGCTGGCTTACTCGACGATCTCGCACATGGGCTTTCTGCTCTTGGGTGTCCTGGCGGGCACCAAGGTGGGCTACTCGGCGGCGCTGTTCTACGCGCTGAGCTATGTGCTGATGTCGCTGGTCAGCTTCGGCATGCTGCTGGCCCTCTCGCGCGCCGGTTTCGAGTGCGAGAAGGTTGAGGATCTGAAGGGCCTGAACAGCCGCAACAGCTGGTATGCGCTGCTGATGCTGCTGACCATGTTCTCCATGGCCGGCATTCCGCCGCTGGTGGGCTTCTACGCCAAGTTCGCGGTGATCAAGGCTATCGTGGATATCGGCATGATCAAGCTGGCCATCTTCGCGGTGCTGATGTCGGTGATCGGCGCGTTCTACTACCTGCGCGTGGTCAAGACCATGTATTTCGACGATGCCGAAGACCGCAGCGATATCGTGGTGCGCGGCGATATGAAGCTGGTGCTGTCGCTGAACGCGCTGGCCTTGCTCGTCATCGGCCTGCTGCCGGAGCGCGCGCTGGAGTTGTGCCTGCAAGTCGTGCGTCAATCGCTTACCGTGATTTAAGGCCGCCATACCATGCAATCCAGCGTCATCGCTTTGCTGATCATCGCCTTGGCGGCGGCCAACCTGCCGTTCTTGACCCAGAAAGTGGGCGGCGTGTGGAAAGTGGCCAATAAGCATTTTGGCTGGCGCTTTCTGGAACTGATGGCGCTGTATCTGCTGGTGGGCGGCTTCGCCTACCTGCTGGAAAGCCGGTTGATGCCGGTGCAGCCGCAGAATTGGCAGTTCTATGTGACGACCTTGTCCTTGTTCCTGGTGTTCGCGTTTCCGGGTTACGTCTACCGCTATTTCTGGCGGCGACGGGCCTAGCGCGAGCCGGGTGGACGCAATACGCAGCGCGGACGGGGTTTCCCCGTCCGCGCTGTTTTTTTGGGGAGAGCGGCGGCGCGCGCCAAGCCGCAAAATGCAGAGAAGGGGGAATGGAATGTTGAAAGTGATCGCTCAGGACTTCATTCAGCCGGACCGGGTGGCCGAGGTGATGCCGCTGTATCGGGAACTGCTGGCGAAGACGCGGCAAGAGCCGGACTGCATCCGCTATGAGCTGTTCATTGACCAGAAAGACCCCGGCCATTTCGTCTTCATCGAAACCTGGCCGGACCGTGCGGCCTTGGACCGTCATTGCGCCACCGAGCATTTCCAGCGGCTGGTGCCGCAGATAGACAGCCGTCAGCGGCAGGCTGGCACTTTCTTGCTGATGGACGCGTTCGCCGAGGTCTGACGGAGAAGGGCGCCGCTGTGCGGCGCCCTGATAGAGTGAGGCTTGTGGACTTAGTAGAAACGCGCCTCGCCTTGCGGCCGGCTCTTGAAGCGCTTGTGCAGCCAGAAGTACTGGTCCGGGATTTCGCGGACGCGTTGTTCCAGGAAGGCGTTCATGCGGCGAGTGTCGGCCTCCACGTCTTCGCTGGGGTAATCGTCCCAGGGCGGGTAGAACTCCAGCTCGAAGCGGTTGCCCACCCGTCGGGCGATGGCCGGGACGACTTTGGCGCGCGCCAGCTTGCTGATGCGGGACAGGCCGGTGATGGTGGCGGCCTTGACGCCGAAGAAGTCGACGAATACCGAGTCGCGCACCCCAAAGTCTTGATCAGGCAAGTAGAGGAAGGGGGCGTGGTCCTTGCGCATTGCCTTGATGATGGGGCGCAGCCCTTCCTGACGAGACACGATGTAGGCGTTGTCGTAGCGTTGGCGGCCTTTATAGATTTGGCGGTCCAGAGCTTCGTTCTTCTGGTGGGAGTAGACGCTAACCAACGGGATGTGCTGGTTCAGCGAATACACGCACATTTCGAAACCGACGAAGTGAGGGTAAAACAGGATCACGTCTTCGCCGCGCTCGCGCAGCTCGGTGACGTAGTGCAGGTTTTTGATCTCGACCAGCTTGTCGATGCGAGCGGCCGAACTCCACCAGACCACGCCGTACTCAAGCACCATGCGTATCATGTGCTGGAAATTGCGGCGGATGAGCCGGCGGCGTTCCGCCAACGGCATGTCGGGGAAGCATAGCCTCAGATTGATCATGCCGACGCGGCGGCGGCCATGTGCCAGGCAGTAGGCGATATTGCCCAGGCCGCGGGCCAGCAGGCCGATCGCCCACATCGGCAGCAGGCGGATCAACCACAGCAGGGAAAAAGCGAATTTCATAGGTTTCCTTGTCGAGAAGCTCGAACAACCCGCCGCGCGTCCTGGGCGAGAGTGTTCCGAGCCTCTCTGTTATTGCGTGTCCGGCCGGCTGACGCCAGGCGGGCATTTATAGCGGTTATAGCTCCACAGGTATTGGCTGGGGAAGCGGCGAATCAGCGCTTCCACCTGGGCGTTGAGCTGAGCGGCGTCCTGCTCCTTATCGCCGCTGAACGCTTGCGCGGGCGGTTCGATGTGAACGCGGAAGCCTTGGCCGCAAGGCAGGCGCTCGCCGACGAAGAACAGCGTCTCCACGCCGCTGATCTGAGCCAGCCGCGGCACCAGAGTCATGGTGTAGGCCGGACGCTCGAAGAACGGCGCCCACACGCCTTCGCCGTTGCCGGGCACTTGATCCGGTAGGATGATGGTGGCTTCGCCGGATTTCAGCGCTTTCATAAGCACGCGAACTCCGGCGCCGGTGGCCGGCGCGGTCCTGCCCTTGCCGCGGGCGCGGCCGGCCTGCATCACCGGTTCCAGCCAGGCGAGCTTGGGAGGGCGGTACATCGCGGTCAGCGGAAACGGCAGCCGCGAGCTGATATAGCGGCCGGCGATGTCGTAGCTGCCCAGGTGCGGAGTGACGAAGACGATGCCGTGGCCTTTGGCCAATGCCGCCTCGACGTGCTCCCAGCCGGTGCACGACTTGACCATGGCGGCGATGTCGTCCGGCTCGCGGCACCAGGCGATGGCCAGTTCCAGCGCGCCCTTGCCGGTTTCCGCGGCGCTTTGTTTGACTAAACGCGGTAAAAGCTGATAATTTCCACAGATTTTACTAGAACTTAGGTTCTCCCGGAGCCGTGCTCTGTAGCGGGGGGACGCATGATAAGTCAGTCGTCCAAGAACGGCACCTAGGCCTTGTAGCCAGGATAAAGGCAGGTGCGCCAGGAAAGACAGCAATAAATGGACTAGCTTAGACATATGAAGCTCAGTCTTGGTCTTAAAGCGACCTATTTTATCATCACAAGGTTTTGCATTTTTCGGGAACGAATAATAAATGAGCGAATATCTGTTTACATCTGAGTCGGTGTCGGAAGGGCACCCGGACAAAGTCGCCGATCAGATCTCCGACGCCATCCTTGACGCCATTCTGCGCGAGGACAAGCACGCGCGCGTCGCCGCCGAGACCCTGGTGAACACCGGCCTGGTCGTGCTGGCCGGAGAAATCACCACCAGCGCCAATATCGACTACATCAAGATCGCCCGCGAGACCATCAAGCGCATCGGTTACGACGATTCCGCGTTGGGTTTCGACTTCCGCGGCTGCGCGGTGATGGCTTGCTACGACAAGCAGTCGCAGGACATCGCCCAAGGCGTCAATGAAGGCGAAGGCCTGGATTTGAATCAGGGCGCCGGCGACCAGGGCCTGATGTTCGGCTACGCTTGCGACGAAACGCCGACGCTGATGCCGTTCCCGATCTACTACGCGCACCGCTTGGTGCAGCGTCAGGCCGAGTTGCGCAAGGACGGCCGCCTGCCGTGGCTGCGTCCGGACGCCAAGAGCCAGATCACTTGCGTATACGACGGCTCCACCGGCCTGCCCAAGCGCATCGACACCGTGGTGCTGTCCACCCAGCACACCCCGGAAATTGATCACAAGACGCTGACCGAGGCGGTGATTGAGGACATCATCAAGCCGGTGCTGCCGCCGGAGATGATTACCCCGGAAACCAAATTCCTGATCAACCCGACCGGCCGTTTCGTCATTGGCGGCCCGATGGGCGATTGCGGTCTGACCGGCCGCAAAATCATCGTCGACACCTATGGCGGCGCGGCGCCGCACGGCGGCGGCGCTTTCTCCGGCAAGGATCCGTCCAAAGTGGACCGTTCCGCCGCCTATGCCGGCCGCTACGTGGCGAAGAACATCGTTGCCGCGGGCCTGGCGCGCCAGTGCCAGATCCAGGTTTCCTACGCCATTGGCGTGGCCGAGCCGACCTCCATCGCGGTGGACACCTTCGGCACCAACTCGATTCCGAACGAAAAGATCGTGGAGCTGGTGAAAAAGCACTTCGACCTGCGTCCCAAAGGCATTATCCAGATGCTGGATCTGCTGCGCCCGATCTACAGCAAGACCGCCGCTTACGGCCACTTTGGCCGCGAAGAGCCGGAATTCAGTTGGGAGCGCACCGACAAGGTGGAGGCGCTGCGCGCCGACGCCGGCCTGTAAGCCGCGCACGGCTTCGCATCAAGAAACGCCTGTCCGCGGACAGGCGTTTTTTTTTGCCTCTTGCTAGAGGGCCGCGCTCAGGAGGCAGGCATTCTTGCCGGCGGCCTTGACCGCGTACAGAGCCTGGTCCGCTGCCTGGTAGAGCTGGGGCGGGGCGCCGGCGTGTTCAGGGAAGAGTGCGATGCCGCAGGAAAAAGTGGCGCAGAAGCTGTCGTCGCCGGCGCCGTGCGGCAGCCGCTCGAAGGCGGCGCGCCAGGCTTCGGCGCGGCGCAAGGCCTGTTCGCCGCCAGCGCCGGGCATCAATACCAGGAACTCCTCGCCGCCCAGCCGGCAGATCATGTCTGCTCCGTTGCCGTCGGCGTCCAGCAAAGCTGCGAGCCGGCGCAAGACCTGGTCGCCGTGGAAGTGGCCGAAACTGTCGTTGATGCGCTTGAAATCATCTAGGTCGATCAAGGCGATGGCCAGCGGAATGCCGTCGCGGCGGGCGCGGCTCAGCTCGCGCGGAAAGATCTCATCCAGATAGCGGCGGTTGTACAGGCCGGTCAGCGGATCGCGCAAAGCCTGTTCGCGCAGCGCCGCCTGCAAGGATTCGATTTCGGCGATGCGCAAGGCCAGGGTTTGATTGGCGCTGCGCAGCGCTTCCTCCGCCTGACGCCGCTCGGTGATGTCGCGCAGCACCAGCATGCGGCTGGAGTGCGGCTTGCTTTGTTGGGTGATCGGATAGACCCGCAGGTCCAGGATGCGCAAGCCGTCCTGCAGCGACAATTCCAGTGGCTGCTCCTGGCTGGACAGGAGCTGGGCATGTGGCCAGTCGGCCGGCAAGGGCCGGCCCAATAGCTGTCGACCCGGCAGACCCAGCAGCCGCGCCGCGGCTGGGTTGAGGTCCAGGATGCGGAACTTGTCGTCTATCACCAGCACTCCGTCTCCCATGGCTTCGAAAGAGCGCGCGCGCGCCACCGGCACCAGATAGAGCAGACGCAGGTAGAGCAGATCCAGCGCGAACACCAGGCCGGTCACGGTGAAGGAGTGGGGCGTCGGGTCCAGCCCTTGCAGCGGCATCGCGCCGCTCAGGTAGAGAATATTGCCCAGCCAGGGCGCGCAGGCGCTGATCATCAGCACGATGGACTGACCGCGAAAATGGGCCGGATAGTAGTGCAGCGCGCGGATCAGCATCAGCGAGCCGATCAGCATCATCAGGTAGGAGTAGCCGGCGACGCCGACCCAGAATGCGGGGCCGTGCCCATAGACCAGGAGGTTGTAGCCGGAGGGGCTGGGCCGGTAACTGGTCCACACCAGATGGTGGCTTTCGTTGCTGAGCGCCAGGACGAAGCAGAGCAAGGGCAGGGCGAACAGCGCCGCCAACCAGCGCCGGCTCAGCTGAATGCGGTTGTAGTCCAGCGCCAGCAGCAGGAACAGCACCGGCGTGCTCAGCGTGCCGAGGTATTCCAGTTTGGACCAGGCGATTTTGGCGGACAGGCTGGCGGCGGCCAGCTCGCACATGGCGCCGGCGGCCCAGAACGCCACCGAACTCATCAGCAGCGCCAGCCACCGCACGCCAGGAAACTGGCGGCGATACCAGGCAATGGCGGCGATAGCGGTTGAAATCAGCGCGGCGATCCCGGACAGGGCGGCCAGCGGGGTGAAGTCGAAAGTCATGGGGCGACGATGGATCGGCAAGCCGGTAGTGTATCTTCTTGGCATGCAGACTCCTACCTTTTCCGAGCGGCATAGGTATAATCGAAACGTCGCCGTCCGCGTGTCCACGCCGCCGGTGGCCGGTCGGCCCGAGGGGCGCTGCGAGGATGATCCATCCCCAGGCTCGGGCCGCTCCCGTTTCAACGGCGCTCACCTGATCAAAACCGTGCCGGGCACGGGAGCGGGTGAGCCGCATCCTGGCCGGCTGCGTGAACTAAGGAATGCTCGCGATGGCTGATTTCACCGATTTTCATGTTGCCGATATTAATTTGTCCGCCTGGGGCCGCAAGGAACTGGCGATTGCCGAAACCGAGATGCCGGGCCTGATGGCCTTGCGCGATGAGCACCGGCATAGCCAGCCGCTGCGCGGCGCGCGTATTGCCGGCAGTCTGCACATGACGATCCAGACCGGGGTTTTGATTGAAACCCTGGTGGCGCTGGGCGCGGAAGTGCGCTGGGCCTCTTGCAATATCTTCTCCACCCAGGACCACGCCGCCGCCGCCATCGCCGCGGCCGGTATCCCGGTGTTCGCCTTCAAGGGCGAGAGCCTGGACGAGTATTGGGAGTTCAGCCACAAGATCTTCGAATGGCCGGAGCATGAGCCGGCCAATATGATTCTGGACGACGGCGGCGACGCCACCTTGCTGCTGATGCTGGGCAGCAAGGCGGAAACCGATCGCGGGGCGATCAGTCATCCGTCCAACGAGGAAGAGACCGCGTTGTTCGCCGCCATTGCCCGCTATCTGCAGAAAGATCCGCAGTGGTACTCCAAGCGGCTCAAGCACATCAAGGGCGTGACCGAGGAAACCACCACCGGCGTGCATCGCCTGTACCAGCTGGAGAAGGAAGGCCGCTTGCCGTTCCCGGCCTTCAACGTCAATGATTCGGTCACCAAGTCCAAGTTTGACAACCTCTATGGCTGCCGTGAATCGCTGGTGGACGGCATCAAACGGGCCACCGATGTGATGGTGGCCGGCAAGGTGGCGGTGGTGCTGGGTTACGGCGACGTGGGCAAGGGGTGCGCGCAGAGCCTGCGCGGCCTGGGCGCCACGGTGTGGGTGACCGAGGTGGACCCGATTTGCGCGCTGCAAGCGGCTATGGAGGGCTACCGCGTGGTGCGCATGGACGAGGTGGCCGATCAGGCCGACATCTTTGTCACCGCCACCGGCAATGTCGGCGTGATCACTCACGAACACATGAAGAAGATGCGCAATAACGCCATCGTCTGCAATATCGGCCATTTCGACAGTGAGATCGAGGTTGCCAGCCTGCGCCAGTACCAGTGGGACAATATCAAGCCGCAGGTGGACCACATCATCTTCCCAGACGGCAAGCGAGTGATCCTGTTGGCCGAAGGCCGCCTGGTCAACTTGGGCTGCGCCACCGGCCACCCTAGCTTCGTGATGTCCAATTCCTTCACCAACCAAGTGCTGGCCCAGGTGGAAATTTTCGCCAACGGCCAGCAATACGGCAAGCAGGTGTATGTGCTGCCCAAACATCTGGACGAGAAGGTGGCACGCCTGCATCTGGCCCGCATCGGCGCCCGGCTGACCGAGCTGTCCGACGAGCAGGCCGCCTACATCAGCGTGCCCAAACAAGGCCCTTATAAGCCGGATCACTATCGTTATTGATTTTTATAACGATAGAAAAACGGACAGGGCTATTAGAATGGTGCTGTCCGTTTTTTCTTGTCCGCCGCCGCGGACCGCGGTCATCCTATATAAAAACAAAGGAGTCTCCCGTTGGGAGATACAGAGAGATCATGACAGCACAGAGCCGAACCTTCAGTTTCGAATTCTTTCCGCCCAAGACCCCGGAAGGGATTGCCAAGCTGCGCACCACGCGCCAGCAATTGGCTCAATTCAAGCCGCAGTTTTTCTCCGTCACCTTTGGCGCCGGCGGCACCACCCGCGACGGGACGCTGGCGACAGTGCTGGAAATCCGCAGTGAAGGCCACGCCGCCGCGCCGCACTTGTCCTGCATCGGTTCCACCCGCGAGAATATCGGGGCCATCCTCAACGAATACCGCAACAACGGCATCCGACACATCGTCGCATTGCGCGGCGACATCCCGTCCGGCATGGTGGCGGCCGGCGAGTTTCGTTACGCCAACGAGCTGGTGGAGTTCATCCGCGCCGAGCACGGCGATCATTTCCACATCGAAGTAGCGGCCTATCCGGAATTCCATCCGCAGGCGCGCTCGGCCGAGGACGATCTCAACAACTTCGTGCGCAAGGTCCATGCCGGCGCCAACTCGGCGATGACTCAGTATTTCTTCAACGCCGACGCCTATTTCCGTTTCGTCGACGAAGTTCAGGCCAGGGGTGTGAATATTCCCATCGTTCCGGGCATCATGCCGATCTCCAACTTCGGGCAACTGTGTCGTTTTTCCGACATGTGCGGCGCGGAAGTGCCGCGTTGGCTGCGCCAGCGCATGCAGGCCTATTACGACGACAGCGCGTCCATCCGCGCGCTGGGTTTGGACGTGGTGACCGAGTTGTGCGATCGCTTATTGCAGCACGGCGCGCCGGGTCTGCACTTCTACACGCTGAATCAGGCCGGCTTGGTGTCCACCATTTGGCAGCGGCTAGGTTTGTGAACGGGAACGCGCTCCCATGCAAAACGGCCCGGTGCACCGGGCCGTTTTGTTTCGAATCCACATGCGGCGCAAGGCCGCTCCGCCTTAAAGACCACGCAACTGGCCGAGCGGCAGTGAGGTCGTCCGCTTGATCTCCTTGAGCACGAAACTGGACTTCACATCGGCGACACCGGGGTGTTGCAACAGCTCGTCCATCACGAAGCGCGAAAAGTGCTCCATGTCCTCGAAATACACTTGCAGCAGATAGTCCATCTCGCCGGTCATCGCAAAGCAATTGATGACCTCCTGCCAGCTTTGCACCGCCTCGATGAAGCTTTGCAAATGCGCGTTGCCGCGTTTTTCCAGCGTAACCCGCACCCAGGCTTGCAGGCCCAAGCCAATGCGGGTGGGGTCCAGCAGCGCCACGTATTGGCGAATCACGCCGGACTCCTCCAGCTGTTTCAGGCGACGCAGGCAAGGGGATGGAGACAGGGCCACCCGTTCTGCTAATTCCACATTGGTTAAGCGGCCGTCATGCTGAAGTTCGGCCAGAATACGCAAGTCTGTCTTATCTAATGTAAGACTTGGCATGTTTTCTCCTAAAAGAGGCAAAATATTAGTGTTTTATACTTAGTTATTAATGGTTTCTTGGTATTTAGCAAGAAAATTGCCCCGTGGTTTCCATAGAATAAAAAGCCTAAAAACGCATTCTACACACGGCGCTAAAAAAGCACCGGGGTTTGTCGAGTGAATAAGACGGCGGAGATAAGATTCACATTTTGAGGAGAAGCTTGCCGCGCGTCACGGCAAGCTTAATCAACGCGCGGCTAGCGCGCCCCTCCTGATAAGTCTTTTTTCTTCCGACTTTTCCACGTGAAGCCAAATGCGTTGCGCAGGGCTTTTTACAACATGTCATGACAAGACTATCACAAGACATGTCATCAAAAGCTACTGTTATTTGTTTATAAACAAGCTTGTTGCGCGGAACGCAAGATCAAGTCGCCAGTTCAGAGCGGCGTCATGCTCCGCTTGCCGCCAACCGGCCACACACTCATCTACAACAGGAGAAACAGATGAAAATGGAAACTATGCTGCAGAATCCTCTGGCTACCGACGGTTTTGAATTTGTCGAATACACGTCCCCCACAACGGAAGGCATCGCCAAGCTGAAGGCCCTGTTCCTGTCGTTGGGGTTCAGCGAAGTCGCGCGCCACCGCAGCAAGAACGTCAGCCTGTTCCGCCAGGGCGATATCAATTTCATCTTGAACGGCGAACCGTCGCAGCCGGCCAACGCCTTTGGCCATGAACACGGCCCGTCGGCTTGTGCGATGGCGTGGCGCGTCAAGGACGCGGCCAAGGCCTATGAATACGCATTGGCCCACGGCGCCAAAAAGTACGAGCGCCCAATCGGTTTCATGGAGCTGAATATTCCTGCAGTGGAGGGGATTGGCGGCTCGGCGCTGTATTTCGTCGATCGCTACGGCCCGGAACACAGCATCTACGACGTGGACTTCGTGCCGCTGGAGGGCGTGGACCAGCATCCGGAAGGCGTGGGTCTGTATGAGATCGATCACCTGACCCACAACGTGTTCCGCGGCAATATGGCCAAGTGGGCGGGCTTCTACACCGATATCGCCAACTTCCGCGAAATCCGCTACTTCGACATCGAGGGCAAGCTTACCGGTCTGGTGTCCCAGGCGATGACCAGCCCCTGCGGCAAGATTCGCATCCCGATCAACGAGTCCTCCGACGACAAGAGCCAGATCGAGGAATTCCTGCGCGAATACCACGGCGAAGGCATCCAGCACATCGCGTTGACCACCCGCGACATTTACAAGACCGTGGAAACGCTGAAAGCCGCCGGCACTCGTTTTCTCGACACTCCCGACACCTATTATGAGAAAGTGGACGAGCGCGTGCCGGGACACGGCGAGGACCTGGAGCGTCTGCGCAAGAACCACATCCTGGTGGACGGCGCGCCGGTGGACGGTGCCGGCATCCTGCTGCAGATCTTTACCGAGACCGTGATCGGCCCGATCTTCTTCGAGATCATTCAACGCAAGGGCAACGAGGGATTTGGCGAGGGCAACTTCCGCGCGCTGTTCGAGTCGATTGAAGAAGATCAGATCCGCCGCGGCGTCATTTAAATAGCGGTTTACGATCCCGCGGGCCAAGGCGAAGCCAGCCGTTGCGGCTGAAGAAGCGGAGCGCGCCACGGCGCATGAGCATTCCGCAGCCGGTTCCACCACGGCGTCGCTGAGGCGCGGCAGACTACGAACCGGCTTTAAGCCCGCAGTTCTATCGATGCCATCCCGCCGCCTGGGCGGCGGGATTGAAGGACACACCATGCGTAAATGGATTCAATATCCCCACCGCGAAGGCACCGTCTCGCGCCAGGCGCACGCCGACTTTCCGGACACAGCCATTTATGAGCGCGAAGTGGGCCGCAGTGGTTTTTTCGGCCCCGCCACTCATCTGCATCACAAGCACCCGCCCACCGGCTGGAGCGCCTGGGAGGGCCCGCTGCGCCCGCGCGCTTTTGACCTGAACGAGCTGCCCAAGAACGTGGCCGCGCCCTGGGCCGCTCCGCTGGTGTTGCACAACGCCCAATGCAAGCTGCGCATCTGGAGCGTGGATCAGGCGATGACTCAGCTGTTCCGCAATGGCGACGGCGACGACATGCTGTTCATCCACGCCGGCAGTGGCGAGCTATTTTGCGATTACGGCCATTTGAGTTATCGCGACGGTGACTACATCCTGATGCCGCGCTCCACCAGTTGGCGTATCGAGCCGGCCGCGCCCACCACCATGCTATTGATTGAGGCGAGCAACGGCGCCTACCAGTTGCCGGACAAGGGGCTGGTGGGGCCGCACGCCATTTTCGACGAGGCGATGCTGGACGTGCCGGCGATCAACGACGCCTTCCGCGCCCAGCAGACCGAGGACGAGTGGCAAGTGGTGATCAAGCGCCGCGGCGCCCTGTCCACCGTGACCTATCCGTTCAATCCGCTGGACGCGATAGGTTGGCACGGCAACCATTCCGTCGCTCGCATCAACTGGCGCGACATCCGGCCGCTGATGAGCCATCGCTACCATTTGCCGCCGTCTGCGCACACGACTTTCGTCGCTGACGGTTTCGTGATCTGCACCTTTGTGCCGCGGCCGATAGAGTCCGATCCCGGCGCTTTGAAGGTCCCGTTCTATCACAACAACGACGATTACGACGAAGTGATCTTCTACCACGCCGGCGATTTCTTCAGCCGCGACAACATCAAGCCGGGCATGCTGACTTTCCACCCGGCCGGCTTCACCCACGGGCCCCATCCCAAAGCCTTCGCCAAGGCGATGACAGACCCCAAGACCTTTACCGACGAAGTGGCGGTGATGATAGACACGCGCGACGCGTTGGAGCAGGGGCCGCAGATGCCGGAGGTGGAGTGGGCCCAATATGTGGATAGTTGGAAACCCAAGCCCTGATTGTTTGAGTTCATTTCTACTGCGCAGGCTGATCTCGAAACTGTGATGCTCGAGGTACCGCTTGTACCGCTGCGCTTCTCGTTTCGACCTCAGCCCGCTTGCGCCGAAATGCTCCTCAAACGAAGCTTTCATGTCATACCAGTATCACTGGATTTTCAGCTGCCCAGCTGCAGAAAGAATAGAAGATGAAACTCGCCACTTATCAGAATCAAACTCGCGACGGCCAGTTGTTGGTTGTCAGCCGCGACCTGTCCCGCGCGGTGGCGGTGCCGCAGATCGCCGCCAGCCTGCAGCAGGCTCTGGACGGTTGGGACGCGCTGGCGCCGCGTTTGCAGGAGGTTTACGCCGCGCTTAACGAAGGCGAGGTGCCGGGCGCTTTCCCGTTTGAGGCGCAGCGTTGTCATAGCCCGCTGCCGCGCGCCTATCAATGGGCGGACGGTAGCGCCTATCTGAACCATGTCGAGCTGGTGCGCAAGGCGCGCGGCGCGGAAGTGCCGGCCAGCTTCTACCACGACCCGCTGATGTACCAGGGCGGCTCCGACGCCTTCCTGCCGCCGCTGGCGCCCATTCCGCTGCGCGACGAAGCCTGGGGCTTGGACTTTGAGGGCGAGGTGGCGGTGATCACCGGCGATGTGCCGCTTGGCGCCGACGCCGCCGCCTGCGCCGGTCATATCCGCTTGCTGATGCTGGTCAACGACGTCAGCCTGCGCAATCTGATTCCCAACGAACTGGCCAAGGGTTTCGGCTTTTTCCAGAGCAAGCCCGCCACCGCCTTCTCGCCGGTTGCGGTGACCCCGGATGAGCTGGGCGCGGCCTGGCGCGACGGCAAGGCGCATTTGCCGCTGCTGGTTGAATACAATGGCGCGCCTTACGGCCATCCCAACGCCGGCGTGGAAATGCAGTTCAGCTTCCCGCAGTTGGTGGCTCACGTAGCCAAGACCCGAGAACTGGCGGCCGGCTCCATCATCGGCTCCGGCACCGTGTCCAATCACGACCGTAGCGTAGGCTCCTGCTGCCTGGCGGAACAGCGGATGATAGAGACCATCGAGACTGGCGCGCCGACCACTCCGTTCATGAAAGTGGGCGACCGCGTTCGCATCGAGATGAAGGACGCCGCCGGCGCCAGCATCTTCGGCGCCATTGAGCAGATTGTGGTGAAGCATGACTGAACGCGTGCTGTACGGTTATTTCCGTTCCAGCGCCTCCTATCGGGTGCGCATCGCGCTGAATCTCAAGGGGCTGGATTACCGTTATCAAGCGGTCAATTTGCTCAAGGGCGAGCAGCGCAGCCCCGAGTATCTGGCGATCAACCCACAGGGCTTGGTGCCGTTGCTGGATGACGGCGGGGTCAAGATCGCGCAGTCCCTGGCCATCTGCGAATATCTGGACGAAGCCTATCCGGATACGCCGCGGCTGTTGCCGGCCGGCGCGGCGGCGAGGGCGCGGGTCCGCGCGCTGGCGCTGGCCATCGCCGCCGATATCCACCCATTACAAAACGTCCGGGTTGGCAAGTATCTGCAGACCGAGTACGGCAAGGACGAGGAAGGCAAGGCGGAATGGATACGGCACTGGATTCAGACCGGCTTCGACGCGCTGGAGCCGTTGCTGGCCGCAACGCCTGGCCGCTACGCGGCGGGCGAGCAGCCGACGCTGGCCGATGTTTGCCTGCTGCCGCAGGTATTCAGCGCCCGGCGTTTCGGCTTGGATCTGGCGGCTTATCCAAACATCGTTCGCATAGCCGACGCGCTGGAGCGGTTGTCGGCTTTCGCCGACGCGCATCCGTCTCGTCAGCCGGACGCGATCTAAGTCTTTGATCCGGCGGGCCGGTCTTCTCGGAGGACCGGCCCGTCTGTTTTTCCTGTCTGACGGCAGCTCGTTTTTTTGTAATTATTCCTTGACGCGAGTAGCGTCCTCTGATTAAATGCGTGGCTCTGACGGCGCGACAGCGCAGCAGTGATGGCCAGTTAGCTCAGTTGGTAGAGCAGCGGATTGAAAATCCGCGTGTCCGTGGTTCGATTCCGCGACTGGCCACCATCACCGCCTTAGCTTCAGCACCCGTCGGCCAGTTAGCTCAGTTGGTAGAGCAGCGGATTGAAAATCCGCGTGTCCGTGGTTCGATTCCGCGACTGGCCACCAGATACCAAAAAAGCCGAACTCGTTGAGTTCGGCTTTTTGCATTGCCGCTTGCTTCTGCCTTTCGATATATGATTAAATATAATATATATTGTTATGTTGAGGAGACAGGTCATGAGTTACGGCTATCCTGAATTAAGCGCGGAACTCGGCGCGGAGTTGAGCAAGCTGCGCAAGGAAATCCCGGAAACCATGAAAGGCTTCGGCCAGATGAGCCGCGCCGCTCACGCGGACGGCGCATTGTCGAACCGGACCAAGGAGCTGATCGCTCTGGCCATCGGCATCGCCAACCGTTGTCATGGTTGCCTGGCTTTCCACGCCAAGGCGCTGGTGGAACTGGGTTGCAGCCGCGCCGAATTCATGGAGATGTTGCAAGTGGCTATTTATATGGGCGGCGGTCCGTCCTTGATGACCGCGGCGGAGGCGCTGCAGGCCTATGAGCAGTTTGGCGGCGAGGCCGCGCCCAACTGATACCGGTTTGGATCAGAAAGCGCCCGCTCGCATTGATGGGCAGCGCCGCCGAGCGGGCGTATACTATGCGCTTCTGTTGTCGCGGGAGTTTGATGGTGTATCACTTCATCGCATCCGATCTGGATGGCACCTTGCTGGACCCCAATCACGCAGTGGACGATTTCACCGCCAGCACCTTGCAGGCTTTGCAAGCGCGCGGCGTGCAGTTCGCCATCGCCACCGGCCGCCATTATCTGGACGTGCAGGGCATCCGTCAGGCGCTGGGCATTCGCGCCCACCTGATCACCTCCAACGGCGCGCGGGTGCATGATCCCGACGACCAGCTGGTGCATCGCCAGGATATCGATCCCGCCCTGGTGCGCCGGCTGGCGCAAGCGGAATTCGCCGGCGGCACCGTGTTGAACTTCTATTTGGACGACGCCTGGCTGATCGATCAACCCTGCCAGTATTTGTTGAACTTCCACGCCGATTCCGGCTTGCGCTATCAATTGGCCGATCTGGCCGGACACAGCGGCGCGGGTGTCGGCAAGGTGCTCTACATCGGCGAGCACGCACATTTGCTGGAGGTGGAGCGCAAGCTGCACCAGGCCTTTGGCGATGAGCTGTACATTACTTTCTCGGCCGACGACTGCCTGGAAGTGATGGCGCCCGGCGTATCCAAAGGCCACGCGCTGGAGCTGGTGTTGGCGGATTTGGGCCTGGATAAGGCGCATTGCCTGGCTTTCGGCGACGGCCAAAACGATATCGAACTGCTGCGCACTGCCGGCCACCCGCGGATGATGGGCAACGCCCAGGCTCGTCTGGCAGAGCAACTGCCGGATGTGCCGCGCATAGGCAGCAACCGCGAGGCAGGGGTGGCCCGCCATTTGCGCGAGTTGTTCGCCTTGTAGTCGTAAACGGAGTTCCAATAAAAAACGCCAGCGCAAGCGCTGGCGTTTTGCATGTCGGGGCGCGCCCGTTCAGTCTTGCAGCGCTTGCGCCAGGCCGGCGGCCCGGTCGCCGACGATCAGGTGCCAGACGCCGGGAGCCACTTCCTGCATCGCCGCCACGCCGGCCGCGCGAGCGGCGTCCTGATTGAACAGCGCGCCCTGTTTCAGCTCCACGCGCAAGCGGGTATGGGCGATGGCTTCCACCTTGGCCAGATTGGCCGCGCCGCCCAGCGCCTGGAGCAGCGCCGCGGCCTGGTTCTGATCGGCGGCGGGCGTCGGTGTTGCGGCATGAAGCACTGGAGCCGGCGCGCTGGCGGGCGCGTCGACTTCGGCGTCCGCGCCGGCGCCGCGCAGATAGATTTCCATATCGGTTTTCAGGTTTTCCGACTGCGGGCCGAAGATGGCCTGGATGCCGGTGCCCACTACCACCACGCCGGATGCGCCCATGCTCTTGAGCTTGGCCTGATTCACCTTGGCGGGTTCCCGCACCGCGATGCGCAGGCGGGTGATGCAGGCGTCCAGGCTGCTGATGTTGCTGCGGCCGCCAAAGGCCAGCACCAATTCGCGCGCGCGCGCGTCTTCGCTGACTGTTTCGCCTGCATCGGCGCTCTCGTCCTCGCGGCCCGGGGTTTTCAGGTTGAACTTGGCGATGACGAAGCGGAACACCCCGTAGTAGATGGCCGCGTAGATCGGACCGAGGATGAACACGTACCAGGCGTGCTTGGCCTTATCTCCGATCAGGTTGAACATCAGGAAATCGATGCCGCCCTGGGAGAAGGTGAAGCCCATGTGCATGTCCAGGGTGTTGGCGATGAATTGCGCCGACGCCGCCAGGCAGGCATGGAGGAAATACAGCACCGGCGCCACGAACAGGAAGGAGAATTCGATGGGCTCGGTGATGCCGGTGAGGAAGGACGTTAGAGCGGCGGAAATCATGATGCCGCCCACTTTGACGCGGTTCTCCGGTTTGGCCGAATGCCAGATGGCGATGGCCGCGGCCGGCAGGCCGAACATCTTGAACAGGAAGGCCCCGGACAGGATGCCCGCGGTGGGGTCGCCGGCGAAGAAGCGGTTGATGTCGCCGTGTATCATTTTGCCGCTTACCGCGTCGGGGAAGGCGCCGATTTCAAAGAAGAAGGGCACGTTCCAGATGTGGTGCAGGCCAAAGGGCAACAGCAGACGCTCGACAAAGCCGTAGACGGTGGCGGCGGTGCGCGGATCGCTGACCGCGGCCCACTGCGAGAAGCTCTTGATGGCGTTGCCTATCGGCGGCCAGATGAAGGACAGAGCCACGCCCAGCGCGATGGCGCTGATGGCGGTGACGATGGGCACAAAGCGCTTGCCGGCGAAGAAGCCCAGATATTCGGGCAATTTGATCCGGTAATAGCGGTTGAACATATACGCCGCCAGTCCGCCGGCGAGAATGCCGCCGAACACGCCGGTCTGTATCGACGGCAGGCCCATGATGGTATCGGGTTTTACGCCCATCAGGCCGGCCATCACCCCTAGTGTGACGGTGGTGACCAGATGGCCGATCACCGCGGCGATCGCGGCCACGCCATCGTTCTCGGTAAAGCCCAGCGCCACGCCGACGGCGAAGATCAGCGGCAGATTGCCGAAGATCACGTCGCCGGCGTTTTTCATCAGCGACAGGATGGCCAGCACCACGGTGCTCTGGGTGTGGAAATCGGTGGCGCCTATGCCCAGCAGCAGGCCGGCTACCGGCAGCACGGCCACCGGCAGCATCAGCGCTTTGCCGATCTTTTGCAGAAATGCGAATGATTGACTAAACATGGTGGTTCATTCCTTGCTCAACAGCGTAGGAAATAGCGGGCGGCGCGCTCGCCGCCCCACATCGCTCCGGATGGCCGGAGATTCTCTTGCGTTTATCTGGCTTGCGCGTTCAGGTGTTCGCGGACTTCGCTCGCCGTGGACAGGGCCAGCGCCTGTTGCGCCAGGGTCCGGCACTCCTCCGCGCTCCAGCGCGACAGCGTGGCCTTGACCGCGGCCAGCGCCGGGGTGCTGACCGACAGCTCGGTGACGCCCATGCCCACCAGCAGCGGCGCGGCGCGCTCGTCTGAGGCCAGGCCGCCGCAGATGCCCACCCATTTGCCGTGGGCGCGCGCGCCGTCGCAGGTCATCGCTATCATCGCCAGCACCGCAGGGTGCAGCGCGTCGGCCTGCTTGGCCAGCTGCGGGTGGCCGCGGTCCATCGCCAGCACGTACTGGGTCAGGTCGTTGGTGCCGATGGAGAAGAAGTCCACTTCCGGCGCGAAGCGCGCGGCCATGACGGCGGCGGACGGCACTTCCACCATGATGCCCACCTTGACGTCTTGCCGGCCGCTGGCGGCTTGCTCTTCGGCCAGGACGGCCTTGGCGGCGCGCAGCTCGTCCAGCGAGGCCACCATCGGGAACATGATGTGCAGGCGGGTCAGCGGCGCGGCCTGCAGGATGGCGCGCAACTGGGTGCGCAGCAGGTCCGGACGCTCCAGGCTGACGCGGATGCCGCGCAGGCCGAGGAAGGGGTTGTCCTCCTTGGGCAGCGGCAGATAGGACAGCGGCTTGTCGCCGCCCACGTCCAGCGTGCGCACCACCAGCGGTCGTTCCGCGCCGAGCGCGCGGGCCACCGCGCAGTATTCCTCCGCCTGTTCCTGCTCGCTGGGCGGGGTGTCGCGGTTGTCGAACAGGAACTCCGAACGCAGCAGGCCCACGCCTTCGGCGCCCTTGGCCACCGCTTCGCGCGCGTCGGCGGCGTTGCGGATATTGGCCACCACTTCGATGCGGACGCCGTCGCTGGTGCGGGCTTCCCGCTGCGACATCGCCGCCTCGGCCGCGCGGCGTTCCGCGATTTGCGCGATCTCCGCCTCGGCGGTGGCCAGTTGCTCGGCGTTCGGCGCGATGCGCAGCGTGCCGCGGCCGCCGTCGATGATGACTTGTTCGCTGTCGGGCAGGGCCAGCGCGGCTTGGGAGATGCCACAGATCGCCGGGATGCCCAGCGAACGGGCCAGGATGGCCACGTGGCTGGTGGCGCCGCCGGTGCGGGTACAGAAACCCCGCACTTTTTTGGGATCCAGCGCGGCGGTGTCGGATGGAGTCAGGTCTTCCGCGATTAGAATGGAGCCGGCCGGCACGTCCAGGCTGGCCTGTTTGATGCCTGCCAGCAAGGCCAGCACCCGGCGGCCCACGTCGCGGATGTCGTTTGCGCGCTCTCGCAGCAGTGCGTTGTCTTGCGCTTCCAGGCGCGCGGAGTAGGAACTGAAGGCGGCGCGCCAGGACCAGGCGGCGGATTTGCCGTCCGCCAGGCCGGCGTAGGTTTGCGCCAGCAGGTCCGGGTCTTGCAGCAGTTCCTGGTGCATGGACAGGATGGCTTGTTTGGCTTTGTCGGTCAGTTGACTCTTGACCGCGTCTATCTGCTGGGCGGCTTCTTCAGTGGCGCGGGCGAAGTGCTGCTGCTCCAGGCTGGCGCCTTGGCCGAATTCCGGCACGTCGAATTCCTGCAGCCGGTGATGGTAAACGCGGCCGATGGCCAGGCCGGGAGAGGCGCCGACGCCGACCAGCAACTCCGCGCTTTCCAGTTGTTGGGCCGCGGCGGCGATGGGCGCGGGCGTTGCCGGCGCTTCGTCTTCGGCCTCGCCGCAGCGGTCCAGCAGCAGTTGGGTCAGTTCGGCCAGCGCCTGTTCAGCGTCCTCGCCGGCGGCTTCGATGCGCACTTTGTCGCCCTTGCGGGTGGACAGGCCCATCACGCCGACCACGGACTTGGCGTTGGCGGACTGTTCGTCCAGCAGCAAGTGGATGTCTGACTGGAAGCTTTTCGCCTTGCTGGCGAACACGGCGGCCGGGCGAGCGTGCAGGCCGGCTGGATTGGTGATTTCGATTTCCGGCGACAGCAGTTTGGCTCCGCCGGTCGGCGCCGCGGCGGCGGCCGCGCCGGCCAGTTCCAGCTCCAGCACCGCGGTCTTGCCGGCTTCGACCAGGCCGCTGGCACGGTGCATGGCGCTGACGGTTTCGTCGCCGTTGGTGATGATGATCTGGGTCAGCAGGCTTTGCGCGTTGCGCGCCACCAAATCCAGATTGAAGTCGATCAGCGCCTGACCTGCGTTGACGCTCTGTCCTTGTTCCACCAGCGGCTGGAAACCCTGGCCTTTGAGCATGACGGTGTCGATGCCGATGTGCACCATGACTTCCACGCCTTCGGGCGAGGTGATGGTGAGCGCGTGGTGCGCGGAATGGAGGTTGCTGACGACGCCGGAGACCGGCGCGAGCAGACTGCAGGAGGTGGGGTCCAGCGAGATGCCGTCTCCCACCATCTTGCCGGCGAACACCGGATCCGGGACGGTGTCCAGGGCGACCAGCCACCCGGAGAGGGGGGCGAGGATCTTCAGTCTTGGCAAGGGTGTGCTCATATGTAACTCCTCAGATCGGGAATTTATCAGTTGTTTTATTACGAGCGTCGGCCTGCTTCTTCATGAGCGGTTCCGCGTGGCGTGCCGGATAGGGTACACCGTACGGATAGGCCTGTCTTGATTCGATGGCACTGTGACATTCATGGCGCCGCAACAGTACAGACGCTTACTGTCCAACTGGCGATATGATGCCAATATTGTAGTTTAACTACATCGAAATAACGGTGCAGCTTGATGGCAATCAAGAAATTGCGCAAGTAGGAATTCACGTATTTGCACTAGTACGCGCGTCGGCGGCGGGGAAGGGAGCGGGACGGCTGCGGCGGGGATTGATTTTGCGTGGAAAAGAAGCCGCCTTGGCCGCGGGCGCGGCAACGGGGCGGCTGTTGCATTTTTGTTATGCCTGAAATGAAAAACGGCGGCCCGTCGGGGGCCGCCGCCTTGCCGCGCACCGGAGGCGCCGACGTTTCAAGCCTGGCGCTTGTTGTCGCCGAGGAAGAACAAGGCCAGTGAGCCGGCGATCAGGAAGGCCGGGTATTCCCAGCCGCCGCCTTCGTTGGCGAACATCCAGCCGTGGGCGCCGTGCACCAGCACGATGGTGCCGAGCAGCAGAGGGGTCAGCGCCAATGCCACCCAGCGGGCGAAGAAACCGGACAGCAGCAGAAGGCCACCGCCGACTTCGGCCAGGATGGCCAGGTAGCCGACAAAGCCGGGCAGGCCCAGGCTGGCGAAGTAGCCGGCGGTGCCGGCCGGGGTGAACACCAGCAGTTTGAGCAGGCCGTGGGACAAGTACATCAGACCCAGCGACAGACGCAGGATCAGGGTGCCGAGGGCGGGGTTCTGGAAGCGGTTCATGGTGGGTTCCAATCAAGTTTGCGATGGGGTGCATTTGACCATGTAGAGAAAAATCAATAAATCCGCTATTAATAAAAATATTGTTTACCAATAGGAAATTATCATGGACCGCTTTTCGGAAATCCGCGCCTTCGTTTGCGTGGCGGAGTTGGGCAGTTTTGCCGCCGCCGCGGAGCGGCTGGAGCTGTCGCGAGCGATGGTGACCAAGCTGGTGTCCAGTCTGGAAGGGCGTTTGGGTGTGAGGCTGATGCACCGCACCACGCGGCGTTTGTCGCTGACCGAGGCGGGCGAGACTTATCTGGGACAGGCCGGCGGACTGCTGGCCGAGCTTGACGATCTGGACGCCCGTTTATCGCAGGGCGCCAGCAGTCCGGTGGGGCGTTTGCGGGTGTCCGCGCCGGTTTCCTTCGGCATGCGCTACCTAGGGCGCGCAGTGGCGGGTTTTCATCTGCAGTATCCGCAGATCGAAGTGGAGCTGAACCTGAACGACAGGCGGGTGGACTTGGTGGAGGAGGGCTTCGATCTGGGTCTGCGGGTGTCGAACCTGTCCGACTCTTCCCTGGTGGCGCGCCGGCTGGCGCGAATACGGGATCTGGTCGTCGCTGCGCCCAGTTATCTGCAACGTTGCGGCACGCCGGCGAAGCCGGCGGATCTGGCCGAGCATCAGTGCCTGTTGTACGCGCTGACCGCGCAGCCCAATCTATGGGATTTCACCGCGCCGGACGGCAGCAGCGGCCGGGTCAGGGTCAAGGGCATGCTGCGAGCCAACAACGGCGACATCCTGACGGACGCCGCCGTCCACGGCATGGGGGTGATTCTGCAGCCGCGCTTTCTGGTGGAGCAGGGTCTGGCGGACGGCACGCTGGTGCCGCTGCTCAGCGATTACGACTGGCATTGCCTGGACCTGTCGGCGGTGTACCCGGCGCGGCGGCATGTGCCGGGCAAGGTCCGGGCTTTTGTCGATTATCTGCAGCAGTTCTTTCAATAGCGAACGGCCGACGACATTCAGCATGCGCTGGACGCCGTCGGCCGTTGCCAAGCTAAGAGACGGCTTATTCGTGCATCGCCAGGAAGCCCTTGAGCCGGCTTTCAATAATGCGCGGGTTTTCGCCGTTGGCGATAGAGACCAGGCCTTCCACCACCAGCTCTTTCAAGGCGACTTCCGAGGCGATCAGGTGCTTGAGCTTGTTGGCGATTGGCAGGAACAGCAGGTTGGCGGAACCGACGCCGTAAACGGTGGCGACGAAGGCGACGGCGATGCCGGCGCCAAGCTTGGACGGGTCCGACAGGTTTTCCATCACGTGGATCAGGCCCAGCACCGCGCCCAGAATGCCCATGGTCGGCGCGTAGCCGCCGGCGGATTCCCAGATCCGCGCCGCCTGTTTGCGCGCGTGCTCGAACATGGAGATCTCCACATCCATCACCGATCGCAGGGTGTCAGGCTCCGCGCCGTCCACCAGCATTTGCAGCGCCTTCTTGATGAAGGGATCCTTCTGCAGATTGATGTAGCCTTCCAGCGCCAGCAGGCCGCCCTTGCGCGCGGTCTGGCTCCAGTTGATGATCTCGCGGATCATCTTGTCGTGGTCCAGCACAGGCGGCTGGAAAATCCATTTCAGCATGCGCACGCCGGCGGCGAATTGCTTGGGCGTGCTTTGCAGCATCACCGCGCTGACCGTGCCGCCGATGACGATCATGAAGGCGGTCAGCTGCATCAGGGAGCCGATGTTGCCGCCTTCCAGCGCCTGTCCCGCGATAATGGCGGTCAGGCCCATCAGAATGGCTACAATGCTTATTTTATCCACGCGAAGTTCCGGTTTTTAATGTTATGCCGCGTTAGGGCGCGGAGGTTCAGAGCCAGTCCTTGATGCGCGCGCGCAGCCGGGCGATGGCCTGGCTGTGCAGTTGGCTGACCCGCGATTCGGAGACGCCCAGCACCGCGCCGATTTCCTTCAGGTTCAATTCCTGCTCGTAATACAGGGACATCACCAACTGGTCGCGTTCCGGCAGCAGCTTGATGCCGTCTATCAGCGCTTGGCGGAAGCCGCCGTCGGCCAGCGCGGCGAACGGGTCTGGAGAGTCCTCGTCGGCGACATTGGCCACCGCGTCGGGCAGCGCGTCGCCGTCGTCGTTGGAAAAGTCCTCGAAATGCAGCAAGGTCATGCCGCGGCAATCGCCAAGCATGTCTTGGTATTGCTCCAGTTCCAGCCCCATCTGAGCGGCGATTTCTGACTCCAGAGGCGAGCGGCCCAACTGATGTTCCAGCTGGCGGACGGCGTCCTCGATCTGGCGCGAGTGACGGCGCGCTTGGCGCGGCATCCAGTCTTCGCGGCGCAGTTCATCCAACATCGCGCCGCGCACTCGTTGGCTGGCGAAGGTTTCGAACATCACGCCCTGGGCCGGATCGAACTGGCGCGCGGCCTCGATCAGGCCGATGACGCCGACCTGGATCAGATCGTCGATGTCGACCGAGGCCGGCAGGCGGGCGATCATCATGCCGGCCAGCTTCTTGACCAGCGGCGCGTAGGCCTCCACGTCGATTTCGACGGGAGGCGAGGCGGCGGCGTAGCCGGTTCGGCGTAAGGACGGCAAGGTCATAGCGGTTTGACTCCATCCGCCTCGGCCCAATCGCGCGAGGCGGCAATCAACAAATCCATGAATCCGGTGCCGCTGCGCGGCGTTTCCTGGGTGTCCCACTGCGGCAGCACCGCGGCCAGCTGAGAGAAGGCCATCGCGGCCTCGCTGTCCGGAAACGCCTCCATCAGCGGCCGGCGCAGCGTCTGGCTGCGGCGCACCGCGTTGTCCATCGGCACGAAGCCCACCCAGCGCAGCGATACCGACAAGAATTCGCCGGTGGCGGCGGACAGCCGGGTGAACAGTTCGCGCGCTTCCTCCAGATGGCGCGCGCGGTTGATCAGCACATTGAAGCGCTGGCGGCCGTAGCTGCCGGACAACCTCTTGATATTAGCGTAGGCCGTTGTCAGCGACTCCGCCGCCGGCGTGAGCACTAATACCAAATTGTCCGCCACGCTGGCGGGCACCGGGTCGTGAGCGGGGCTGGGGGCGTCAACCAATAACACCGAGGCGTCGCGCTCCAGCGCGGCGAACTCGCTGCCCAAGCGCAGCCACAACTGGGCGGAGAACAGCGCGCGCTCTTCCGGGCGCGCGTAGAGATTGATCAACTGAATGCCTTGGCGCGAGCTCACCATCATCTCATCCAGCCCGCCCAGGGTCAGCACCTGGCTTTCCAGCGTGGCGGTGGTGGGCACGCCCAGCCGGCGCGCCTGCACTTGGCCCAGCGTGCAGTCCACCAGCAGCGGCCGCTGGCCGGCGTAGGCCAGGCCCAGCGCCAGTTCGGTGGCCAGAGTGCTGGCGCCGGCGCTGGCGGAACCGATGAAGGCGAAGCTAGGCGCGCGCGCGGACCGGGCGCTGAGCAGGCGGAGGCTGGCGGCTTGATCCTGCATCGCGCTTATAGCCATCCGGCCTGGGCCGCGTTCATGATGGGCAGTTCGTCGGCCTGAAGGGTGAAGGGGGAATGCTGCTGCTGCGAGCGCATCGCGCGGTCCACTAGGAAGCCGGCGTGGGCGGCGTGCAGGTCTTCCGGCACGCGCTGTCCGTTGGTGATGTAGAACAGACGCAGCCGGTTGCGGATGATTACGTCCAAGCTGGGGCCCATCGCCACGGATTCGTCTATTTTGGACAAGACGCAGCCGGTGAGGCCGTCGCCGCGATAGCGGCGCACCACGTCTTCCAGCGTCTGGCCGTCGGCGTTGGAGGCCAGCAGCAGCAGCCGCTCTATCGGCCGGCCGGCGGTGCGGAACATTTCAATCTGCGCCAGTACTCGGGCGTCGCGCTGGCCCATGCCCACGGTGTCGATGAAGACGATGTGGCGGTTGGAAAGATCCGCCAGCGTTAGCTGCAGATCGCCCTCGTTCTGGATGGAGAACACCGGGATGCCGAGAATCTTGCCGTAAATGCGCAATTGGTCCTGAGCGCCGATCCGGTAGCTGTCGGTGGTGATCAAAGCCACATGCTGGGCGCCGAAGCGCATGGTGGCGCGCGCCGCCAGCTTGGCCACGGTGGTGGTTTTACCCACGCCGGTGGGGCCGACCAGCGCGTAGATGCCGCCGCGGTCCATGATCTCCTTGTCGGAGTCCGCGCACTTCAGGTTGTGCATCAGCGCCGAGCGCGCCCATTTGACCGCGACCTCGGCCTCATATTGAGCCGGCATCTTTTCGATCAGTTGGCGGATCAGGTGGGCGGAAAAACCCATGGCCAGCAGGTGCTTGAACAATTCGAGGCGATTGGGCGCCTTGCCTTCCATATCGGACCAGGCGAAGCTGGCCAGCTGGCTTTGCAGCAGGCTGCGCAGCAGCTTGATCTCGTCGCCGATCTGCTTGAGCTCCTGAGCCATCACCTCCGGCTCCTCGCCGTTGTTCGCGACGGGAGGCGCGGTGGGGCGGGGCGGCGGGGCGCTTGGAGCCGGCGCTTGCGCGCGCGGCGCGGCGGCGGCTTGCGGCGCGGTTTGCGCGTATTGCTGCGGCGGATAGGATGGCTGGGCCGGCCGGGGCGCGGCTTGGGGTTCCGGCGCAAAGGCCGGTTCAATGCGCTGGCGCGGTTGCTGCGCCTCGATGCGCGGCGGCGGCGGGCTGTCCAGCGGTTCAACCGGCATCGCGTAAGTGCGGGCGATGGCGCGGTTGACTGCCGCTCCGGCCGGGGTGGGCAGCGGCGAGGGCGCGCGGTTGACCACCGGCGGCGCGTTGCGCGGCGGGTGCTTGCTGGAGGAGGTGGCCAGGTTGGTGGCGAGGTTGGCGACGTCGGCGTCCGCCACCGCCATGATTTCCACCCCTCCGCCCATGGTGGGGCGGTTGGACAAAATCAGGGCGTCCGCGCCCAGTTCTTCTCGAACTTGTCTGAGCGCGTCACGCGTGGTTTTGCCGAAAAACTTTTTCACCACCATGTTCGATTAGCCCTTGCTTCCCCCAATTACAGCAATTATACGAATTGATTTATTGTCCGGTATCTCATTATGAGAAATAACACGCAGCTGCGGCAGCGCGCGGCGCAAGAAGCGCGCGAGCAAGGGCCGCAGGCCCGGCGCGGTCAAGAGTACCGGATTGTACCCTTGAATTTCCACTTGTTCGGTTTCCTGGGCGGCGCTGGCCAGCAGATTTTCCGCCAGGCCGGGTTCCAGGCCGCCTCCGGTCTTGGACTGGACCGCCTGCATCAGCACATTTTCCAATGTCGGTTCCAGGGTCATCAAGGGTAATTCTTGCTCGCCGGGAAATAATTGCTGGACGATGACGCGGGACAAGGCGGTGCGGACGATGTTGGTCAGCTCGTCGATGTCCTGGGTGGTGGTCACGTGATCGGCCAGCGTTTCCAGTATGGTGCGGAAATCGCGGATGTGGATGCCTTCGGTCAACAACTGCTGCAGCACTTTTTGCAGCGTGCCCACCGGCACCACCTTGGGCACCAGGTCTTCGATCAGCTTCGGCGACTCCTTGGCCTGGTGATCAATCAAGGCCTGCACTTCCTCACGGCCCAGCAGCTCCGCCGCGTGGGTCTGCAGCAAGTTGGAGATGTGGGTGGCCACCACGGTGCTGGCGTCCACCACGGTGTAGCCCAGGCTCTGCGCCTCTTCGCGCTTGCCGGCGTCTATCCAGATCGCCGGCAGGCCGAAGGCCGGATCGGTGGTGGGAGTGCCGGTGAGCTCGCCGTTGACCCGGCCTGGATTGATGGCCAGGTATTGACCGATGAAGGCTTCGCCGGTGCCCAGCTCCACGCCCTTGAGTAGGATGCGGTAGGCGTTGGGCTTGATTTCCAGGTTGTCGCGGATATGGACCGGCGGCACCAGAAAGCCCAGCTCCTGCGCAATTTTTTTGCGGATGCCGCGGATGCGGCGTAGCAGCTCCCCGTCTTGGCTGCGGTCCACCAGCGGAATCAGCCGGTAACCCACCTCCATGCCCAGTTGGTCCACGTGCTGCACATCGTTCCAGCTTACTTCCGTCGTGGTGTGTTCCGGCGGCGGCGCGGCCTGTTGCTGCTGTTCGGCCTGCAGTGCCTCGGCTTTCTGGCGTTTCTCCATCACCCAGCCCAGCAGGCCCAGGCTGCCGGCGATCAGCAGGAAGGAGAAGTGCGGCATATTGGGAATCAGGCCGACCATGCCTATCACCGCGGCGGTGATGTACAGCACTTGAGGTTTGGTGAACATCTGGCCGAGGAATTGCTCGGACATGTCCTTGTCGGTGCCCACGCGCGACACCACGATGCCGGCGGCGGTGGAGATGATGAGTGCGGGGATTTGCGCCACCAGACCGTCGCCGATGGTCAGCAGAGTGTAGGTCTTGGCGGCGACGCCGGCGTCCAGATCATGCTGGACCATGCCGACGATCAGACCGCCTAAGATATTGATGACGATGATCAGGATGCCGGCCATGGCGTCGCCGCGCACGAACTTGGAGGCACCGTCCATCGCGCCGAAGAAGTTGGCTTCCTCCGCGATGGTGGAGCGGCGCGTGCGCGCTTCGTCCTCGCCGATCAGGCCGGCGTTGAGGTCGGCGTCGATCGCCATCTGTTTGCCGGGCATCGCGTCCAGCGTGAAGCGGGCGCTCACTTCGGCGATGCGGCCGGCGCCCTTGGTGATCACCACGAAGTTGATGATGGTGATGATGACGAACACCACGATGCCGATGGCGACGTTGTCGCCGATCAGGAAGTGGGCGAAGGATTCGATCACCTTGCCGGCTGCGTCCGGCCCGGAGTGCCCCTCCAGCAGAATCACCCGGCTGGAGGCTACGTTCAGCGACAGCCGCAGCAGGGTGGTGACCAGCAGCACGGTGGGGAAGGCGGAAAAGTCCAGCGGTTTGCGCACGTTGATCCCCACCAGCAACACAATCACCGAGACGGCGATGTTGAAAGTGAAGAAAATGTCCAGCAGCACCGGAGGCAGCGGCAGCACCATCATCGCCAGAATCAGGATGATGAGCACGGGGCCGGCCAACTGGGTGACTTTGAAGCGCTTCAGTATGTCTAGTATGGAGTCCATGCTGGATTTATGGCTCAAGCCGGTCGAATCGGTTCGTCGACCTTATCATTATGGTGGCGTCGCATCTTGCTGGCGTTTGCTTTGCGGGTCAAGTTCGGCGGGCACGTCCAACTGGTCCGGGAACACCGGGGCCAGGCCGCCGTTGTCCTGGTAGCTCTTGAGCTGGAACACATAGGCCAGCACTTGGGCGGCGGCGGCGTAGAGCTTGGCGGGGATGTCGTCGCCTAGCTCGGCGTGGAAGTACAGCGCGCGGGCGAAGCTGGGCGAGCGCATGACGATGACGCGGTGCTCTTTGCCGGTGTCTATGATTTTTTCCGCCAGCTTAAGCGAACCCTTGGCCACCACTTGCGGCGCGCGCATGCCGTCGTCGTACTTGATCGCCACCGCGTAGTGGGTAGGGTTGGTGACGATGACGTTGGCGCTGGGGATCTCCTGCATCATGCGTTTGCGGGCGGCTTCGCGCTGCATTTGGCGGATGCGGCCTTTGACCTCGGGCGAGCCTTCGGCTTCCTTGTATTCCTGCTTGACCTCTTCCTTGGTCATGCGCAGTTTCTTGTGATAGCTCCACAGCTGAAACGGCACGTCGATAGCCACCAGCAGAATCATCGCCGAAGTCACCACGAAGAAGGTGGTGATGATCATATCGGTCATCTTGGCGATGCCGGTAGGCAGGGGCATGGAAATCAAGCCTATGATCTCAGTGCGTTCGCGCCAGATGAACCAGGTGGCGATGCCGCCGATCAGCACGCTTTTGAGAATAGCCTTGACGGCCTCGGTGGCGGCGTTGACGGAGAACATGCGCTTGATGCCGGGCAGCGGGTTGAGTTTGCTGAATTTGGGCTCGATCGCTTTGAAAGTGAGGTTCCAGCCACCCACCAGCATGGGCACGAACAGCGCCACCAGCGCCAGGCCGGTCAGCAGCGGAGCCAGGCTCCACAGCGCGCTGAAAATGGTTTCCTTGAAGCGGAGCAGCGCCGGCTCCACATTGCGCACCGTGGTCTGGTCGAAGGTGAGCAGGGCGCGCATGGTCTGCGCCAGATTGGCGGCGATATGGCCGCCCTGGGCCATCAGCAGCGCCACGCCGGCCATGGTGATGGCGAAGGTGGTCAGTTCCCGCGAGCGGGGGATGTTGCCGTCTTCGCGGGCGAGGCCCAGCCGTTTCGCGGTGGCGGGTTCGGTGCGTTCGAGGTCGGAATCTTCAGCCATGTCCGGTGTTTCATGCTTCTGTCTTGATTTTAAAGAGAATGGTAGCCGAAGCGGCGAGGCCGGGCCAGCTTTTCCGAGGCGGCTTCAAGTCGGGTACAATGGCGGCGTCAACGATGGAATGAACACAATGCGACAGTATCTCGACCTGATGCGCCATGTGCTGGAACATGGCCACGACAAGTCCGACCGCACCGGCACCGGCACCCGTTCGGTATTCGGCCACCAGATGCGCTTCGACCTGCAACAGGGTTTTCCGCTGATCACCACCAAGAAATGCCATCTGCGTTCCATCATCCACGAACTGCTGTGGTTCCTGTCCGGCGACACCAATATCCGCTATCTGAAGGAAAACGGCGTGTCGATCTGGGATGAGTGGGCAGATGAAAACGGCGATTTGGGGCCGGTCTACGGCTACCAGTGGCGCAGTTGGCCTGCGCCGGACGGCCGCCACATCGACCAGATCGCCAATGTGGTGGCGATGATCAAGAACAATCCGGATTCGCGCCGCTTGATCGTGTCGGCCTGGAACCCGGCGCTGGTGGATGAGATGGCGCTGCCCCCCTGCCACAGCCTGTTCCAGTTCTACGTGGCCGACGGCAAGCTGTCCTGCCAGCTCTATCAGCGCTCCGCCGATATCTTCCTGGGGGTGCCCTTCAATATCGCCAGTTACGCCTTGCTGACCATGATGATGGCGCAAGTGTGCGGGCTGCAAGCGGGCGAGTTTGTGCATACCCTGGGCGATGCGCACCTGTACAGCAACCATCTGGAGCAGGCCGAGCTGCAACTGTCGCGCGAGCCGCGCGCCTTGCCGACGCTCAAACTCAATCCGCAGGTCAAGGATATCTTCGGCTTCAAGTTCGAGGATTTCGAACTGGAAGGCTACGATCCGCATCCGCACATCAAAGCGGCGGTGGCGGTATGACGGCGGTGGAAAGGCCGCGCTTGACCCTGGTGGCGGCGATGGCGGCCAAGCGGGTGATAGGCATAGACAACCGCTTGCCTTGGCATTTGCCGGAGGATCTCAAGCATTTCAAGGCGGTGACGCTGGGCAAGCCGGTGATCATGGGCCGCAAGACCTGGGATTCGATCGGCCGGCCCTTGCCGGGCCGCCGCAACATCGTGGTGACGCGCCAAGCGGATTGGAGCGCCGACGGCGCGGAGGCCGCGCATTCGCTGGAGCAGGCGCTGGCTTTGGCCGGCGCGGTGGAAGAGGTGTGTTTGATCGGCGGCGCCGAGCTGTACCGCCAGGCGATCTCCAGCGCGGACTGCCTGCGGCTGACCGAGATCGCAGGAGAGTATCCGGGCGACGCCCATTTCCCCGAGGTGTCCGCCGAACTCTGGCGCGAGGACAGCCGCGAGGCGCACGTCAGCGCCGATGGCCTGGCTTACGCCTTCGTCGATTACCTGCGGCGTTGAGGCCGGCAGGGTCTCCAATTCAAAAAGCCCGCGGCAACGCGGGCTTTTTGTGTCGCCGCGATTTTTTACATTCGCGCGATCATCGCGTCGCCAAAAGCGGAGCAGCTGACTTCGACGGCCCCGTCCATCAGGCGGGCGAAGTCGTAAGTCACCTGCTTGTCGGCGATGGCGGCTTCCATCGCCTTGATCACCAGATCGGCGGCCTCCTTCCAACCGAGGTGGCGCAGCATCATTTCTGCGGACAGGATCAGCGAGCCGGGATTGACTTTGTCCTGGCCCGCGTATTTGGGCGCTGTGCCGTGGGTGGCTTCAAACACCGCGTATTGATCCGAAATGTTGGCGCCGGGTGCGATGCCGATGCCGCCCACCTGCGCGGCTAGCGCGTCGGAGATGTAGTCGCCGTTCAGGTTTAGCGTGGCCACCACGTCGTATTCCGCCGGGCGCAGCAGGATTTGCTGCAGGAAGGCGTCGGCGATGGCGTCCTTGACCATGATGTCGCGGCCAGTCTTCGGGTTTTTGAACGCGCACCACGGGCCGCCATCGACAGGCGTCGCGCCGAACTCGTCCTTCGCCAGAGCGTAGGCCCAGTCGCGGAAGCCGCCCTCGGTATACTTCATGATGTTGCCCTTGTGCACGATGGTCACGCTCTTGCGGTCGTTGTCTATCGCGTAGCGGATGGCTGCGCGTACCAGGCGTTCGGTGCCGTCTTTGGACACCGGCTTGATGCCTATGCCCGATGATTCTGGAAAGCGAATCTTCTTCACGCCCATTTCGTCCTGAAGGAAGGCGATTACTTTCTTGGCGGCGTCGCTGCCCGCTTGCCATTCGATGCCGGCATAGATGTCTTCGGTATTCTCTCGGAAGATCACCATATCGGTCAGTTCCGGCTGTTTCAGCGGCGAGGGCACGCCCTTGAAGTAACGAACCGGCCGCACGCACTGGTACAGGTCCAGCTCCTGGCGCAGCGCCACGTTGAGCGAACGGATGCCGCCGCCCACCGGGGTGGTCATCGGTCCTTTGATGGACACCGAATACGTTTTCAATGCGTCGAAGGTTTCTTTCGGCAGCCATTCATCCGGGCCATAGAGCCGGGTGGATTTTTCGCCGGCGTACACTTCCATCCAATGAATCTTTTTCTTGCCGCCATAGGCTTTGGTCACCGCGGCGTCTATCACCTTGATCATTACCGGGGTGATGTCCACGCCTATGCCGTCGCCTTCGATGAAAGGAATGATCGGATGGTCGGGCGCCGGCTGGCCGGGGATGATCTTCTCGCCGTTAGCCGGAACCTTGATATGGGTGACGCTCATACTTTCTCTCCTGAGGGTGGGGTGCGCAACGGCACGCCGCTGGGCAGGCTCGTATTTTGATTATCTATGAAAAATCATGAAAAGCTTGCCGCCTGCGTCGCTGACACGGCGCAAAAAAAACGCCAAGACATAGGTCTTGGCGTTTTGTCGGACGGGAAGTTCCCGGGGGGACAGGGAAGGGCTTAGCCGAGCACGGCGGCCAGCGCGACATTGAAGCTGGCGCTTGGGCGCATCACTGCGCCGCACTTGGTCGCGTCGGGATGGTAATAGCCGCCGATGTCGGCCGCTTTGCCCTGCACGGCTTTCAACTCGTCCAGGATTTTCTGCTCGTTGCTAGCCAGGTTTTGGGCGAGCGGGGCGAAGCGGGCCTGCAGCTCTTTGTCCTCGGACTGTTCCGCCAGTGCCTGGGCCCAGTACAGGGTCAGGTAGAACTGGCTGCCGCGGTTGTCCAGCTCGCCGGTGCGGCGCGACGGGGACTTGTTCTCGTCCAGCAGTTTGCCGGTGGCGAGGTCCAGCGTCTTGGCCAAGATCTTGGCTTTGCCGTTGCCTGTCTTGATGCCCAGTTCTTCCAAGGACACCGCCAGCGCCAGGAACTCGCCCAGGCTGTCCCAACGCAGATGGTTTTCTTCCAGCAGCTGTTGCACGTGCTTGGGCGCGGAACCGCCTGCGCCGGTCTCGTACATGCCGCCGCCGGCCATCAGGGGCACGATGGACAGCATTTTGGCCGAGGTGCCCAGTTCCATGATGGGGAACAGGTCGGTCAGGTAGTCGCGCAGGATGTTGCCGGTCACCGAGATGGTGTCCAGGCCGCGCGCCACGCGCTCCAGGGTGTAACGCATTGCGCGAACCTGGGACATGATGTGGATTTCCAGGCCGCTGGTGTCGTGATCCTTCAGGTAGGCGTGGACCTTCTTGATCAGTTCGTTCTCGTGCGGGCGGTACGGGTCCAGCCAGAACACCGCCGGCATACCGGAGTTGCGGGCGCGGGTGACGGCCAGCTTGACCCAATCGCGGATCGGCGCGTCCTTCACCTGGCACATGCGCCAGATATCGCCTTGCTCGACGTTCTGCGACAGCAGCACTTCGCCGGTGGCGAGGTCGACGATGTTGGCGACGCCATCTTCCTGGATTTCAAAAGTTTTGTCGTGGGAGCCGTACTCTTCGGCCTTCTGCGCCATCAGGCCGACGTTGGGCACGGTGCCCATGGTTTTGGGATCAAAATTGCCGTGCCATTTGCAGAAGTTAATCATCTCCTGATAAATGCGGGCGAAGGTGGACTCCGGCATGACGGCCTTGGCGTCGTAAGGTTTGCCGTCGGCCCCCCACATCTTGCCGCCAGCACGTATCATCGCCGGCATCGAGGCATCCACGATCACGTCGTTGGGCGAGTGGAAGTTGGTGATGCCCTTGGCCGAATCCACCATGGCCAGGCGCGGGCGGTGCTCCTGGCAGGCGTGCAGGTCGCGGATGATTTCTTCACGCTTGGAAGCCGGCAGGGTTTCGATTTTCTCGTACAGAGTGGCCATGCCGTTGTTGACGTTGACGCCCAGCTCTTCGAACAGCTTGCCGTGTTTTTCGAAGGCTTCCTTGTAGTAGATCTTGACGCAGTGGCCGAACACGATGGGGTGGGACACCTTCATCATGGTGGCTTTGACGTGCAGGGAGAACAGGATGCCGGATTCGCGGCAGTCTTCCATTTCACGCTCGTAGAAGTCGCACAGCGCCTTCTTGCTCATGAACATGGAGTCGATGATCTCTCCGGCCTGCAGCGCGACTTTGGGTTTGAGCACGATGGTCTGGCCGCTCTTGGTGGTCAGTTCCATCTTCACGTCGCGCGCCTTGTCCAGCGTCATCGACTTCTCGCCGTGGTAGAAGTCGCCGTGGTGCATATGGGAGACGTGGGTTTGCGACCACTGCTTCCATTCGCCCATCGAGTGCGGATGCTTCTTGGCGTAGTTTTTCACCGCCAGCGGCGCGCGACGATCGGAATTGCCTTCGCGCAGCACGGGGTTCACCGCGGAACCTAGGCATTTGGCGTAGCGGTCCTTAATGGCTTTGTCGGCGTCGGAGGCCGGGTTTTCCGGATAGTCCGGCAGCGGGTAGCCCTTGGCCTGCAATTCTTTGACGCAGGCGATCAATTGGGCCACGGAGGCGCTGATATTGGGCAGCTTGATGATGTTGGTGTCGGGGTGCTGGGTCAGTTTGCCCAGCTCGGCCAGCGTGTTCGGCACTTTCTGTTCGTCGGCCAGATAGTCGGGGAATTCGGCCAGGACGCGCGCGGCCAGCGAAATATCGGCAGTGGCGACTTCAATGCCGGCGGAGCCGGCGAAGGCTTGCACGACAGGCAGGAAGGCGCTGGTTGCCAGCGCCGGCGCTTCGTCGGTCAGGGTGTAGATGATTTTGGGCTGTTCCGAAGGCATTACTCTATCTCCTTTTATCTTGTGACGACAGAACGGTTGCGCAGGGCGCTGCCGGCGCATGGAAAGACCTTGGAAAGGCGGATGGCGGTTCAGGCGACGCGGCCTGAACACGGTCCGGAGACTCTCGGGTAATTTTCAAAAGCGAATTATACCTCTCCGCGCGCGCTTGGCTCGCTGCGCATTTGAACTTTTATGCTTGATAACTGCGCGGCGGCGGTTCGAATGCGAATTATAGGCCGCGCCCGGAGCGTCTTCGCCGGCAAACTTGCGGCGCGCGGCGGCAGGCTCTTGTATCATTCGCCTCATTCTTTTCTCGCCGCTCTTCATGCCATGTCCCGACTCATCCTGCTCAACAAGCCCTACGGCGTCATCTGCCAGTTTTCAGAGCATCCCAAGCATCCGACGCTCAAGTCCTGCGTGCCGTTGCCGGGCGTGTACCCGGCGGGCAGGCTGGACACCGACAGCGAAGGCCTGCTGCTTTTGACGGGCGACGGCGAATTGCAACACCGCATCGCCAATCCGCGCTGGAAGCTGCCCAAGACCTATTGGGTGCAGGTGGAGGGACAGATCCGCGACGAACAACTGGAGCAACTGCGCCGCGGCGTCGACCTGGGCGATTTCACCACCCAGCCGGCGCAGGCGCGGCGCATCGACGCGCCCGCGCTGTGGGAACGCACGCCGCCGGTGCGTTTTCGCAAGACGGTACCGGACGGCTGGCTGGAGATCGTCATCAGCGAGGGCAAGAATCGCCAGGTGCGGCGCATGACCGCTAAAGTGGGGCTGCCGACGTTGCGCCTGGTGCGGGCGGCGATAGGACCGTGGACGCTGGACGGCCTGCAGCCGGGGGAGATGCGCGAGCTGGAGGTGGATCTTGCGGATTTGCCGAGGGTGTCGCATGCTCAGCGCATCGCCAAGCCCGGCGCGCAGCCGCGCGGCGTCGGCGGGGACCGGCGCGGAGGTCCGCGCAAGCCCTGAGCGAGGGCGCGGCCGTTGGCGATTCCAGAGGGCGAGCGCATGCAGATTCCCGAGTACTACAACCCGGTGGCGCGCGATATCGCACAGGCGCTGGTGGACGGTTTCGACAAGCATTATCGCCTGTTCCGCGAGTGTAATCGCGGCGCCAAGGATTTGTTCGAGTCCGGGGACTGGCAAGGGGTGCAAAAGGCGGTTCGCGACCGTATCCAGTTCTACGACGAACGGGTGGCGGAAACGGTGGCGAGGCTGCATGGCGAATTCCACGCCGATCTGCTGGACGACGAGATCTGGCAGCAGGCCAAGCTTTACTTCATCGGCCTGTTGGCCAATCACAAGCAACCGGAGTGCGCGGAAACCTTCTTCAATTCCGTGTTCACCCGCATCTTGCACCGCGATTACTTCAACAACGATTTCATCTTCATCCGGCCGGCGATCTCCACCGAGTACATCGAGTCAGACCCGCCGTCCTACCGCAGCTATTACCCCGCGCGCGAGGGCCTGCGGCGAGCATTGCGGCGCATCGTCGAGGACTTTGGCTGGCGGCGGCCGTTCACCTGGCTGCGGCGGGACATCGCTCTGCTGTTGCGCCAGGCGGAGTCCTTTCTGGAGGGGGGCTGGCCGCAGCCGGAGGCCAATTGTCAGATCCAGGTGTTGTCGTCGCCGTTCTACCGCAATAAGACCGCTTATGTATTCGGCAAGGTCATCAACGGCGGCGCGCATTACCCATTCGCAGTCCCGGTATTGCACGACGCACTGGGCGGGCTGTACCTGGATACCTTGCTGCTGGAGCCCTGGCGCATCGGCGTGCTGTTCTCCTTCAGCCGCGCTTACTTCCTGGTGGATATGGAGGTGCCGTCCGCTTATGTGCAGTTCCTGAGAGGGATGCTGCCGGGCAAGACCAAGGCCGAGCTCTACACCATGCTGGGGCTGCAGAAACAGGGCAAGAACACCTTCTACCGCGATTTCATCCAGCACCTGAAACATTCCAACGACAGCTTCGTCATCGCGCCCGGCATCCGCGGCCTGGTGATGCTGGTATTCACTCTGCCGTCCTATCCCTATGTGTTCAAGCTGATCAAGGACGTGTTCGGCGGACCCAAGGAGGTGGACCGGGCCACGGTGAAGGCAAAGTACCAGCTGGTGAAGCGCCATGACCGAGTGGGACGGCTGGCGGATACGCTGGAGTTTTCCAATGTGGCGTTTCCCAAGGCGCGCTTCACCGAAGAATTGCTGCGGGAGTTGCGCGAGCAAGCGCCGTCGATGATGGAGGAGGGCGCTGAGCAGGTGGTGATCAAGCACTTGTACATCGAGCGGCGGCTGAAGCCGTTGAATCTCTACCTGATGAGTTGCGAACCGGCGGAGAAGGCGCGGGCGGTGCGCGATTACGGCTTGGCGATCAAGGAGCTGGCGGCGGCGAATATTTTCCCCGGCGACATGTTGTTCAAGAATTTTGGCGTGACGCGTTACGGGCGGGTAATTTTCTACGACTACGACGAGATCGAATACCTGAGCGACTGCTATTTCCGGCGGATTCCGGAGGCGCCTAACCCGGAAATGGAAATGTCCGGCGAGGTTTGGTACCCGGTGGCGCGCAATGATGTGTTTCCCGAGGAGTTCGGCGTTTTTCTATTGGGCGACCCCGAGGTCAGGCAGGTTTTTCTGCGCCATCACCGGGATTTGCTGAGTCCCGAGTTTTGGCAGCTGCGCCAGCGCCGCATCCGCGCCGGCCACATCGAAGATTTTTACCCTTATCCGGAGGAGATGCGTTTCCTCAATGCTTATCCGCGGTTTTACCGGCGGGAGCGGGCGGCCTGGCCAAGGGAGGATTAGGACAAGAAAAACGGGGAAGCGAAAGCTTCCCCGTTTTGGGTGTTGAGCGCGAGCAACTTGGTTGTGCCGTCGTTAAGGGCGATGGCTGTCCTCGAAGTAGGCGATGGGCCCGGCGCTGGTTAAGCCGATGTGGAAGGTTGAGCTTTCCGGGAAGGTTTCGCCTATGCTTTCCGCGGCGCGCACGATCTCGTACAGTACTTCCACTTCCTTGAATTTTCGGGTGATGTTGTCATTGCCCTGCAACCAGGTCCGGATTTCCTCGGCATGCGGATGGTTGTTTTCCAAGTCCAGCTGGCAGGCCGGCGTGCTGATCAGGCTGATCGCAGGCGGCATGCTGATGTCCAGCTGTTGCAATTGTTGGCTCGCCAGTTCGGCGAAGCTGGACAATTCGAGGTTGGCCCGCTCGCGGATGGAGGAAAGGGCAATGCTTCCATCGTCCGTGACCTGACTGAACAGTGTGACCAGGCCCGGGGCGGTGGCAGTGTTTTCAAGCGACATTGTTGTTGCTCCTGTCTCGGATGTTACCTTCTAGTAATATAGGAAACGTCCCCGGGTCTGGCCTGGTCATTTGGCCAGTTTCTTTAATTCATAGAGCAGGGCCTGGGCTTCCCGTGGCGAGAGATCGTCTAGATCGACCTCCAGAAGGCGTTCGACTGCCGGATTCGCTTCAGGTTCCACAGTTGTCGTTGCGGGTAAACTGATAAATAGGTCTGGTTGCACGCGGCTGGCGGAGTGGTTCTCCAATTCAGTCAGATAGCGACGTGCCTCGCGGATCACTTTGCCGGGCACGCCGGCCAGCTGAGCCACCGCCAAGCCATAGCTCTGGCTGGCCGGGCCTTCCTCCACATGGTGCAAAAACACGATGCGGTCCTTGTGCTCCACGGCGGACAGGTGGACGTTGGCGACGCTGGGGTACTCGCTTTCCAGGCTGGTCAGCTCGAAATAATGGGTGGCGAACAGCGTATAGGCGCGGCTTTTCTCTATCAGCGCCTTGGCGATGGCCCAGGCCAGCGCCAGGCCGTCGAAAGTGGAGGTGCCGCGGCCCACTTCATCCATCAGCACCAACGAGTGTTCGGAGGCGTTGTTGAGGATGTTGGCGGTTTCGGTCATCTCCACCATGAAGGTGGAGCGGCCGCCGGCCAGGTCGTCGGAAGCGCCGATGCGGGTGAAGATACGGTCTATCGGTCCAATCACCGCGCGTTGGGCCGGTACGAAGCTGCCGACGTGCGCCATCAGCGTAATCAGCGCGTTCTGGCGCATATAGGTGGATTTACCGCCCATGTTCGGGCCAGTGATCAGCAGCAGTTTGCGGGTGTCGGACAGCCGGGTGTCGTTGGCGATGAAGCGTTCCACTTCCGCCTCCACCACAGGGTGGCGGCCTTCGATGATTTCCAGCCGCGGCTCGGCCACGAACTCCGGCTCCACGTAGTTGTTGACGCTGGCGCGCTCGGCGAAGGCGGACAGCACGTCTAGTCCGGCCACCGCTTGCGCTATCAGCTTCAGGTCGGGTATGTGCGGCGCCAGTTGATCCAGCAGGTCTTCGTACAGTTGCTTTTCCAGCGCCAGCGCGCGGTCTTGCGCGGACAGCGCCTTGTCTTCGAACTCCTTCAGTTCAGGCGTGATGTAGCGCTCGGCGTTCTTCAGCGTCTGGCGGCGGCGGTAGTCGTCCGGCACCTTGTCGCCTTGAGCCTTGGTAACTTCGATGTAGAAGCCGTGCACGCGGTTGAACTCCACTTTCAGGGTGGGGATGCCGGTGCGTTCTTTTTCGCGGGCTTCCAGCGCCAGCAGAAAGGCGCCGCAGTCGGTCTGGATCGCGCGCAATTCGTCCAGCGTGGCGTTGAGGCCGTGATTGATCACGCCGCCGTCGCGAAGGAAGGTGGAGGGCTCGGGCAGGATGGCCTGGCTGAGCATGGTTTCCACTGGGGAATCGTCCGGCAGCAGGCGCGCCAGTTCGCCCAGCAGTTCTGCGTCGAGATTGGCGGCCAGCCGTTTGACGCCGGTCAACGCCTTCAGCGAATCGCGCAGCGCGGCCAGGTCGCGCGGGCGGGCGCTGCGCAGGGCGATGCGGGCGGTGATGCGTTCGATGTCAGCCACTTCGCGCAGCTGGGCGTGGGCGTCGTCGTAGGCCGGCAGCAAGGCGCGCACCGCTTCCAGCCGGCGCGACAGCTTGCCGTGACTGCGGATGGGGTGATGCAGCCAATGGCGCAGCAGACGGCTGCCCATGCTGGTGGCGCAGCCGTCCAGCAGCGAGGCCAGCGTCGGAGACGGCTCGCCGCGTATGGTTTCGGTCAGTTCCAGGTTACGGCGGGTGGCGCCGTCCATGCGGATCAACTCGCCGGCGTCCTCCACCGCCAGATTGGCGATATGAGCCGGGTTGACGCTCTGAGTAGTCTTGACGTACTCCAGCAGCGCGCCGGCGGCGCCCACCGCCACTGGCAGGGTGTCGGCGCCGAAGCCGGCCAAGTCGCGGGTGCCGAAGTGCCGGGTCAGCGTCATCTGCGCCGACTCGATGTCGAACTGCCACGGCGGCAGCTTTTTCTTGGGCGTGGCCACGGTTTCGAACACATTGAGGCCGGTGTCGTCCGGGATCACCAGTTCGGCGGGTTTCAAGCGCTCCAGCTCGCTGTGGAGCTCGTCCACCCGGGTCTGCAATACTTTGAACTCGCCGCTGGCGAGCGATAGCCAGGCCAGGCCCAGCACGCCCTTGACCATGTTCACCGCCATCACCAGGTTGTCGCGCTTGTCGTCCAGCAAAGCGGCGTCGGTCAGGGTGCCGGGGGTGACGATGCGCACCACCTTGCGTTCCACCGGCCCTTTGGACAAGGCCGGGTCGCCAATCTGCTCGGCGATGGCGACGGATTCGCCCATTTTGACCAGGCGCGCCAGATAGCCTTCGGCGGCGTGATAGGGCACGCCGGCCATCTTGATCGGGTTGCCGCCGCTGGCGCCGCGGGTGGTCAGGGTGATGTCAAGCAAGCGCGCCGCCTTCTCCGCGTCCTCATAGAACAGTTCGTAGAAGTCCCCCATGCGGTAGAAAACCAGCTTGTCGGCGTGTTCGCGTTTGATGGCTAGGTATTGCTGCATCATCGGGGTGTGCTGTGGCGTGCTCATTGGCTGTGGGCTCTTATGAATGGACAACAGGATGCCGTGGCCTTTGCCCGCGGATCAAGGGCGCGCGGGCGCCAGAGCATCCCTGATTAATGTTTCGACCCCGCGCGCGGCGGGGCTTTTGGAGAGTCGGCGCTATTTTAGCGCAGCCCGACTGCGGCGTCAGCCGTGCAGGCACAGACTGCAAAGATGCGATATGCATGGTTTGGGGTTCTGTCAAGCGTGCGGCTCAATGATGGTTGTGATTGACTTGGTTTCGTTGCGAATTTATGATTTATATCAAAGTTTCAGAAATTCCTGAAAATTGAGAACGTCATGAATTTATCGCCACTCGTCCAGTCTTTCGTGCTGCATTTCGGTGAAATGGGCAGCCGCTGGGGCATCAATCGCACCGTCGGGCAGATCTACGCGCTGCTCTATGTATCGGAGAAGCCGCTGAACGCGGATGAAATCGCAGAGAGCCTGAGCTTTTCACGCTCCAACGTCAGCATGGGTCTCAAGGAGCTGGAGTCCTGGCGGCTGGTCAGGCTGCAGCATTTCCCCGGAGATCGCCGCGAATATTTCTCCACGCCCGACGATGTCTGGGCCATTTTCAAAACCCTGGCCGAGGAGCGCAAAAAGCGCGAGGTGGAGCCTACGCTGACCATGTTGCGCGGCGCGATCATGGAGACGCCGGCCAGCGACGCTGAACGCCATGCCCAAGCGCGGATGAAGGAGATGCACCAGTTGATCGAACTGGTGACCACCTGGTTCTCCGATATCCAGCACATGGATGTGGAGACCTTGCAGCGCCTGATGAAACTGGGTTCGCAGGTGCAGAAAATCCTGCAGTTCACCCACTCGCTTTCGAAACTGACCAGTCGCGACGGCGACAGGGAGTAGCTATGGACTTTGACCCGCTGGTATTGGCGCGCATTCAGTTCGGCGCCAATATTTCCTTTCACATCTTGTTCCCCACCATCAATATCGCGATGGGCTGGGTGCTGCTGTTCTTCAAGCTGCGTTACCTGAAAACCGGTCAGCAAGGCTGGATGGACGCCTATGGCTTCTGGGTGAAGATCTTCGCCTTGTCCTTCGCCCTGGGCGTGGTCAGCGGCGTGACCATGAGCTTCCAGTTCGGCACCAACTGGCCTGGCTATATGCAGACGGTGGGCAATATCGCCGGCCCGCTGCTGGCGTATGAAATCCTGACCGCTTTCTTCCTGGAGGCCACCTTCCTGGGCGTGATGCTGTTCGGCCGTTCACGGGTGTCCGAGCGAGTGCATACCTGGGCCACCTTCCTGGTCGCCTTCGGCAATACGGTGTCGGCGTTCTGGATTCTGGCCTTGAATTCCTGGATGCAGACCCCGACCGGCTTCAAGATGGTGGACGGCAAGGCGGTGGTGACCAGTTGGCTGGAGGTGATTTTTAATCCCTCTTTGCCCTACCGGCTGACCCATATGCTGATCGCCTCCGGCTTGACCACAGCCTTTCTGGTTGCGGGTCTGTCCGCTTATCGCCGGCTGAAGGGCGACCGCAGCGACGGCGCGAAGATGGCGCTGAAAACCGGCGTGGTGACCGCGGCCTTGCTGATTCCGCTGCAGATTTTCGTGGGCGACATGCACGGCCTCAACACCTTCAAGCATCAACCCGCCAAGCTGGCGGCGATTGAAGGTATCTGGCATACCGAGAAAGGCGCGCCGCTGTTGCTGTTCGCTCTGCCCAATGCGGAAACCCGTCAGAACGATATGGCGGTGGGCATTCCCAAGCTGGCCAGCCTGATCATCACTCATGATCCTAACGGCGAGATCCGCGGTCTTAATGAGTTCGCTCAGCATCCGCCTGTGGGCAAGGTGTTCTGGAGCTTCCGCGTGATGGCCGGCGTGGGGGCGCTGATGCTGCTGGTGTCTTGGCTGGCCTGTTGGCAACTGCGTCGCCGCGGCCAGTTGGCGCCGCTGATGCTGCGGGCGCTGGTGGGCATGACCTTCGCCGGTTGGGTCGCGACCCTGGCAGGCTGGTACGTGACCGAGATCGGCCGTCAGCCGTGGCTGGTGGAGGGCGTGCTGACCACCGCGCAGGCGGCGGGTCCGGCGACCGGCGGTATGGTGGCGTCTACGCTGGCGATGTATCTGGGTTTGTACCTGGTGTTGCTGACCGCCTATGTGTCGGTCTTGTTCTACATGGCGGGCAAGGCGGCCGGCCAGTCCGGCGGCGAGGCCGCGCATCTTGAGGAGAAACTGGCATGAGTGGCGCTGTGTATTGGTTGCCGGTGGTGTTCGCCGGCCTGATGGCCCTGGCCATGCTGATTTACGTTGTGCTGGATGGCTACGATCTGGGCGTGGGCTTGTTGTTGCCCTTCGCCGAGGACGACGAGAAGGACATGATGATCGCGTCGATCGGCCCGTTCTGGGACGCCAACGAAACCTGGCTGGTGCTGGGCGTGGGCCTGTTGCTGGTGGGCTTTCCGCTGGCGCACGGCATCATTCTGGGCGAGCTCTATCTGCCGGTGGCGCTGATGCTGGCTGGCTTGATAGTGCGCGGCGTGGCCTTCGACTTTCGCGTCAAGGCGCGCGAGCCGCATAAGCCGTGGTGGAATGTCGCTTTCGCCTGTGGCTCGCTGTTGGCGGCGCTGACTCAGGGCGTGATGCTGGGCCGCTACCTGACCGGCTTCGCCGAGGGTTGGCTGGCCTGGGGCTTTGCCTTGCTGGCCGGCATCGGCTTGGCTGCAGCTTACACCTTGCTGGGAGCCGGTTGGCTGATCATGAAGACCAGCGGCGCTTTGCAAGCCAAGGCGGTGGCTTGGGCGCGGCGCAGCCTGGCCGGCGCCGGTCTGTCTGTGCTGCTGGTGTCGGCGGCCACGCCGCTGGCCAGCAGCCATATCGCCGCAAAGTGGTTCGCCCTGCCGGAGTTCTTGCTGCTGCTGCCCTTGCCCTTGGGCTGCATTGTGTTGTTCGCCACGCTGTGGGTGATCCTGCCGCGCTTGGCGGCGCGTCAGGCAGCCGGCAATGATAATTGGTGCTGGGCGCCGTTCGCCTGCACCGTCGGCATCGTGCTGCTGTCGTTCTGGGGCCTGACCTATAGCGTGTTCCCGGAGGTGGTGATTGGCCGGCTGAATATCTGGCAGGCGGCCAGCGACACCGCGGCCTTGTGGGTGATCTTCTGGGGCGCGGCGGTGGTGCTGCCGGTGATTCTGCTGTACACCGCCTTTGTCTACCGGGTGTTCCACGGCAAGGCCAATGCGTTGACTTACCAATAAGCCAGTATCCGGCGCCGTGTTTGACCAAGCCGTCTTTGCTCTGCGAAGGCGGCTTTTGCCATACTGAGAGCGCGTCATCCGTCTGCAATCCTCGCCGGCGACAATGATGCCTTTTGTTCGAGGTCTGCAAGGAAGCGCCCATGTCTTACTCCACGCCTGGCCGGCAATGGCCTTATCCCCGCTTCATCGCTCATCGCGGCGGCGGCGTTCTGGCGCCGGAGAACACCCTGGCGGGATTTCGCGAAGGCCTGCGTTACGGCTACCGCGGCGCCGAATGCGATGTGAAGCTGTCGGCCGACAATGTCTGTTTTCTGCTGCATGACGACACGGTGGAGCGCACCAGCAATGGCCGCGGCGCGGCGGCGGCGCTGAGCATGGCGGAATTGGCGCGGCTGGACGCCGGCGGCTGGAAGGGCGCGGCTTTTGCCGGCGAGCCCATGCCGACGCTGGACACAGTCGCCGCCTGCTGCCTTGCGCACGGCATTGCCTTGAACATCGAGATCAAGCCCTGCCCGGGACGGGAGGCGGAAACCGGCGCTGCGGTGGCGGCGGAAGCCGCCCGGCTGTGGGCCGGCGCCGCGTTGCAGCCCTTGCTGTCGTCTTTTTCCGCCGAGGCGCTGAGCGCTGCGGGGGAAGCCGCGCCGGCTCTATCGCGCGCCTGGCTGGTGGAGCGAGTGCCGGCGGACTGGCTGTCGCGCTTGCGCGACCTGGACTGCGTGGCCTTGCATTGCGACTATCAGAGCTTGGACGCGGCCTTGGCGGCCAGCGTCAAGCAAGCGGGCTTTCAATTGCTGTGCTACACGGTGAATCAGCCGGCCGATGCCGAACGTTTGCTGGCTTGGGGCGTAGACAGCGTCTGCACCGACCGTTTGGATCTGCTGCGGCCTATTTCAGATTGAAGGCCTTGAAGCTGCCGTCCTCCTTCATCGCCAGGATGGCGCGGTTCAGCCGCTGCATGACGTCGTCGCTTAATTGCGGGTGGCAGGCGAAATAGATGTCGGTTTCGTTCACCACCAGGGCGACGCGCGGCGTCGCCATTTTCATTTTGTCGGCCAGGCTCTGTATGCCCACGTCCAGCGTGGCCAGCAGGTCGATGCGGCCCAGTTGCAGCTTGCGCAGATTGGTCTCCGCGTCCGCGCTTTCGTCCAGCGTCCAGCCCTGTTGTTTCAGCCGGCTGGCCACGGCGGTGCCGCGCACGGCGCCGATATGGAATTGCCTGGCCTGCTCCACGCCGCCGAAGTCGCGGGTTTCGTCATGGCGCGCCAGCAGCACCAGCCGCAGGCGGATGACAGGTTCGCTCCAGCGGAACAGTGTTTCGCGTTCCGGAAAGCGGGCGGCGGTCAAGCAGGCGTCCGGGGTCTGCTGGACCAGCAGCACGGCGCGGGCGGTGGGGTAGGGCGTAAACTTGAACGGCAGGCCGGCGCGCTGGGACAGCGCGCGCATCAAGTCGATGGCGGCGCCGGAGACGTGTTGCTGATCGGCGGAGACTTCGATGATGGGAGGCTGAGGGCTGACCAGAATGGTCAGCCCGGCCGCCGCGGCGGGTGCCGAAGCCAACGCCGCGATCAGCTTTATCAGCGGGCGCGGCATTGTAGTCTAGACACTGAAACGGCCGGCGAGCTGCCCCAGCCGTTGCGACACCGATTGCAGTTCGCCGGCGGTCTGCGCGCTGGCTTCGACGGCGCTGGCGTTGGTTTCCGACATCCGCGCCACGCTTTCCACGTTTTGCGCCAGCGACTGGCTGGCGCTGCTCTGTTCCTTCAGACCTTGAGTGATTTGATGGATGCTGTCTAGCACCTGATCCACGCATTGGCGGATGGAGGCGATGCTGGCGCCGGCGTTGCGGGTGTTCTCCTGGCCTTTCATGATGGCGCTCATGCCGGTTTGCATATTGGTGATGGCCTGCTGCGAGGTGCGCTGAATGTCGGAAACGATGGTGCTGATCTCGGTGGTGGATTGCGCGGTGCGTTCCGCCAGCTTGCGCACTTCGTCGGCCACTACGGCGAAGCCGCGGCCTTGTTCGCCGGCGCGCGCGGCTTCGATGGCGGCGTTAAGCGCCAGCAGATTGGTTTGGTCTGCGACATCGCGGATCACATCGACGATGCTGGCGATGGATTCCGATTGCTGGCCCAGCGCGCCTATGGTTTCCGAGGCAGAAGACACGTCGCGCACGATGCTGTCCATGCTGGCGCTGGCGTCGTGGATGATGGCGTTGCCCTCGCTGGACTGGCTGACCGCGGCGCGCGACAGTTGATTGGCTTGTTCAGATTGCTCGGCGCTGACCATCAGGCTGGTGCTCAGCTCTTCGATCGCCGCCGCCATGCTGGCCGCCGCCTGGGTTTGCCGGGTGCTGCTATGGGAGACGTTCTGGGCGCTTTGAGCCATCTGGTCCGCAGCCGCGTTGACTTCGCGCGAGGTGTCCAGCAACTGCGTCACGGTGTCGCGCAATTGGTCGCGCATCTGGCCAATGGAGGCCAGCAAGCTATTGCTGTCCTGCTCGCGCAGTTGGATCCGGGTGCCCAGCTGGCCTGCGGCTAATTGTTCGACCACGCTTTGCACGTAGAAAGGCTCGCCGCCCAGTTGCAGGGTGATGGACAGATAGAGCTGGTGGAATAGGAAGCTGGCCAACAGCATCGCGGCCAGGCCGATGCCGATGTAGAAATTGCGCTGAGCCTGCATCCGTTCGATGCGGGCCTGCAACAGCGCCTCCAGGTTTTTCAGCGTCACATCGCTGAAGCGGGCGCCGATTTCGGCGTTTTTCGCCGCCATCCCGCCCAGGGCCACGGCGGCGCCGGTTTGCCCGGCGATGGCCTTGTCGATGGACGCGGCCTGGCTTTGATGAAAGGCGGCCAGCGCCTGGGATTCGGCGTTCAGTTCGTTTTTCAAGGCCGGGTTGTAGGCCAGCGCCTTGGCCAGATCGCTGTTCAAGCCGTCCAGCGCGCCGTTGATCAGCGGGCGCAACTCCACTAGGCGGTCGCGTTCGGCGGGTGTCAGCGTTTGGCCGGCTTCCGATTTGGCGGCCCAGGCCAGCGCTTCGCCGACGTAGTTGCTGAGCGCGGGTAGCTTGGCGGTCGCGGCGTCCATCAGATAGTAACTGTCGATGTCCGGGTCCAACGTTAGATTGGAGTTGTCGCTGGCGGCGCCGAGCAAGGCGTTGAGTTTGTCCGCGGTGCTGTCGAAGCTGGCGATCACTTGCGGCGGCGGGGCGCCGCCGATCCGCGACAGCGTGCCTCGCGCGGCGCTGGCGGTTTTCCAGGCCTCCTCGGTTTGCAGGATGGCGCCGTACCGTTCGTGAGCGCTTTGCAGTTGGTTCCAGCCTTGTTCTAGCTGCGCCTGCGCCGCGGGAAGCGCTGCCTTGGCGGCGGCTTCGCCCTGAGCCGCGCGCACGGCCAGGTCCTGAGCTTGCTCCAGCGCGCCCAGCAAATGCTGCAGCGGCTGGATATAGGACACCCCGACTCTTTCTTTTTGCGAAAAATCGATATTGTCCTGATTGGTTCGATACAGACCGTACACCATATACAGTAAGGCGACGGCAAAGACCGTGCCGATCAGCGCAAAGCGGCTGGGGTAGCTCAAGCGCTGCATCAGCCTTACCACGGGTGTTGTCATGATTTCGCTCCTGACTGTGGCGGCGACGCACGCAATGTGGACGTCTGCTTCGCCAGTTCCAGAATAGGCAATTTTCACGGGCTGCGATTGCCGCATGAAATGCGATGACTTGTCGGATGAGGCGCTTATCAGTTCGTTTAGCTAAGGGCCTTGAGCTTTGGCTTGTCTGGCCAGGGCGAATAACCGGCAATAATGCCTGGGGCATCGAAAATGCCTTTGGACTGTTTTGGCATTGGGTCAGCGTCCGGCTATTCGGAACGATTCAATGACAAAGGCGTTCGTTGAAACGGGGGAGTGGACGTTTGCGAGGCTTTGGCCAAGATTGCCCGGCATTGCCAGCAATCACTCTATTTTGCTAAATTCGCCGGGTTTTGCATCGAACAGTCTGACGAAGCAGTGTCCTGAATCAGGCGACCCGACGGTCGCGGGGAACGGTTTCATCAAGGCTGCAATTTTCAAGCCCGGCGCCAAGACCGCGGCGAGGACAACCTTCCTGTCTGCAATCCTTCCGGCGCGCGTCGCCTATTTTCCAGATTGCCACGCTCAGAGCTTTATAGAGGATCCATGGACTTGCTTCATTCGTTTATCAATGCCGCCAATGATGTGATTTGGGGCAAAGTGCTGATTGGCCTGTTATTGGCCGTCGGCTTGTATTTCTCGTTGCGCTCCGGCCTGTTGCAGTTGCGGCTTTTTGCGCGCGGCTGGCGCGAGATGATGGGCGGCCGCGGCGGCCACCGCAGCAAGGACGACATCTCGCCGTTTCAGGCCTTCGCCACCGGCCTCGCCAGCCGGGTGGGCACCGGCAACATCGCCGGCGTGGCCATCGCCATTGCCGCCGGCGGACCCGGCGCGGTGTTCTGGATGTGGCTGACCGCCATGCTGGGCATGGCCAGCGCTTTCGCCGAATCGACCTTGGCGCAGCTGTTCAAGACCAATCACCATGACGACACCTTCCGCGGCGGTCCGGCCTACTACATCCAGAAAGGCCTGGGGCAACGCTGGCTGGGCGTGATCTTCGCCTTGTGCCTGATTCTGGCTTTCGGCTTGGTGTTCAACGCGGTGCAGGCCAACTCCATCGTGGCGGCCACCGAGGGCGCCTGGGGCTGGAACCGCTATATGGTGGGCATCGCCCTGGTGGTGATGAGCGCGCCCATCATCTTTGGCGGCGTGCGCTCGGTGGCGCGGGTGGCCGAATGGCTGGTGCCGGTGATGGCGGCCGTCTATTTGCTGATGACCTTCTATGTGTTGGCGGTGCATGCCGCCGAGTTGCCCGGTCTGATTGTGTTGATCGTCAAGAGCGCTTTTGGTCTGGAGCAGGCCGCGGGCGGTTTTGCCGGATACGCCGTGAGCCAGGCGATGATGCTGGGTATCAAGCGCGGTCTGTTTTCCAATGAGGCGGGCATGGGTTCCGCTCCCAACGCCGCCGCGACGGCGACCTCGCGCCATCCGGCAAGCCAGGGCGCGATCCAGATGTTCGGCGTCTTCATCGACACCATGGTGATCTGTACCGCCACGGCGGCCATCATTCTGTTGTCCGGCGTGCATGATCAGGGTTTGAGCGGGGTGGCGCTGACGCAGAAGGCCATCGAGGCCCAGTTCGGCCCGATCGGGGCGTCCTTCCTCGCGGTGGCGATGTTCCTGTTCGCCTTTTCCACCATCATCGGCAATTACGCTTACGCCGAAGGCAATGTCGAATTCATTCGCAGCAACAAGTGGATCTTGTTGGTGTTCCGGCTGATCGTGCTGGCGATGGTGATGTTCGGCGCGGTGGCCAGCTTGCCGCTGGTATGGGACATGGCCGACTTCGCCATGGGCTTGATGGCCTTGATTAATCTGGTGGCCATTGTGTTGTTGTCGCGTTACTTCTTCATCGTGTTGAAGGACTATGAGCGTCAGCTGAAGCAAGGCGAGTCCACCCCTGTGTTCAAGGTGGCGGATTACCCGGAACTGGCGGCCAAGGTGGAAAAAGACATCTGGTAAGCTTTTGCCTGGCTCCAACGATAAACAGCCCGCGTTTAGACGCGGGCTGTTTTGTCATGGGACTGGCTTAAATGGTTTTGGAGTAGCGAGCCCGGGTGCGGCGCTCGCGCAGGTGCTTATCGAAGATCATCGCGATATTGCGGATCAGGAGGCGGCCCTTGGGTTCCACCATGATGAAGTCGCCGTCGAAGGACAGCAGCCCCAGTTGCTGATATTCGCGGATCTGCGGCAACTCTTCCGCAAAGTACTCGGCGAAGTTGATGCCGTGAATTTCCTCCAGCGCTTCCACGGACAGCGAGAAACGGCACATCAGACCCTGGATGATGCTGCGACGAAGGATGTCGTCATTGTCCAGCGTCAGCCCGCGCAGCACCGGCAGATGGCCGCTGTCCAGCGCCGCGTAGTAGCTGTCCAGATCTTTGGCGCTCTGACTGTAGCAGGGGCCGACCTTGCCGATGGAGGACACGCCAAGGCCAATCATGTCGCAGTCCGCATGCGTGGAATAACCCTGGAAATTGCGCTGCAGCCGGCCCTGGCGCAAGGCGGAGGCCAGTTCGTCGTCCGGCTTGGCGAAGTGATCCATGCCGATGAACACATAGCCGGCGTCGGCCAGGCGTTGCACCGAGTCCTGCAGGATGTCCAGCTTGGTTTCCGGCGACGGCAGATCGGCCTCGTTGATGCGGCGTTGCGGCATGAACACGGTGGGCAAATGGGCGTAGTTGTACAGCGCCAGCCGGTCCGGTCCTATGGCGATCACTTTGTCCAGCGTGCGACGCACCGATTCACGGGTCTGCAAGGGCAGGCCGTAGATCAGGTCGACGCTGACGGACTTGAAGCCGGCGTCGCGCGCCGCCTGGATCACCTCTAGAGTTTCCGCTTCGGACTGCACGCGGTTCACCGCCTGCTGCACCGCGGGCTCGAAGTCCTGAATGCCGACGCTGATGCGGTTGAAACCTAATTCGGCCAGCTTGAAAATTGTAGCTGCACTGACTTTGCGCGGGTCTATTTCTATGGAATACTCCCCCTCCTTCAAGAACTCGAAATGAGTCTTGAGCAAGGTCATCAATCGTTCCAGTTGCGCGTCGGACAGGAAAGTCGGGGTACCGCCGCCGAAATGCAGCTGTATCACCTGCTCTCGGCGCGCCAGACAGGAGGCGACCATCTGGACTTCCTTTTCCAGGTAGTCCAGATACAAGTCGGCTTTGCCGCTATCCTTGGTGATGATCTTGTTGCAACCGCAGTAGTAGCAGATAGTGTTGCAAAAAGGTATATGAGCGTACAATGATAAAGGTTTCCGGTTGGCGCCGATGCTGCGCTGCCGTAGCCAGTGGATGTAGTCTCTTTCGGCAAAACCCGGCGTAAAGCGATCTGCTGTCGGGTATGACGTATATCTAGGACCTGTCCCGTCGAGGCGTTCAATCAGAGCGCGGTCGAATTCAAAATGGGCAGGAGAAAATGGGTGGGTGGTCTTCATGTCGTATTTGGATGGCAAAACCTCTGGTGGACTGGTAAATTTGCGGAAATCCTGCGAATTTCGCTTTGATAAGGGTCAAGCTTCGTCGCAAGCTTGTACTAAACATGCCATGTCCGATCAGAACCATATCTCTTTGCATAACCTGAAGGTCTCCTGCTCCAACTGCAGCCTGAAGGAACTCTGTCTGCCAGTGGGGCTCAACCGCGAGGAACTGACCCAGCTTGACGCAGTGATCCGTCAAAGCCGCCGTTTGAAGCGCGGCGAGTACCTGTTCCGCAGCGGCGAGGGCTTCCGCTCGCTGTTCGCGGTGCGCACCGGCTTCTTCAAGACCAGCGTGGCCAGTCAGGACGGCCGCGAGCAGGTGACCGGCTTTCACATGTCCGGCGAACTAATGGGCTTGGACGGTATTTCCGCCAATGTTCACGGTTGCGACGCCATCGCGCTGGAGGATAGCGAGGTGTGCGAGTTGCCGTTCAGCCGCATGGAGAGCCTGGGCCGCGAAATTCCCACCTTGCAGCACCACTTCTACCGACTGATGAGCCGCGAGATCGTTCGCGATCAAAATGTAATGTTGCTATTGGGCAACATGAAGGCGGAAGAACGCCTGGCCGCCTTCCTGCTCAATTTGTCCCAGCGTCTGTCCACCCGCGGCTTCGCCGCCAATGATTTCATCCTGCGCATGAGCCGCGAGGAAATCGGCAGCTTCCTGGGGTTGAAACTGGAAACCGTCAGCCGCACGCTGTCCAAGTTCCAGCAGCAAGGCTGGATCACGGTCGATCACAAGCACATCCAGTTGGTGATGGTGGATGAGTTGAAGGCGCTGATTTCCGGCTGTGCTCACGCCAACGGTCATTGATCCCGCCGCTTCTACGGAGCCGCGAAAGACGTAAGAGCGTGTTTATGATCTCGCGAGACAAGAGGAGGTCAGACGAAAACGGCTGAGAAAGCGGATCGTAAACAGGTTCTTAGAGCCAGTTCAAAATCTAGCGAGCAAGAGCGAGACAAGGCGAAAACCGCTGAGAAAGCGGAATGTACATAGTGGTACATGAGCATTTCGAAGCGGTACTCACCGTGGGGCGTATCACGAAGCGAAGCAGATTATGAACAGCCTCTTAGGCAAGCCATGAGGCTTGCCTTTTTCATTGCGGCGGCGCGCAGTCCGCGATTTGCCGCAACAAGCGCGACAACGGCGCTTCTTGAGGCCATCCCGGCGGAACGGCGAAGCCTCGCGCCACTTCATGCCAGTCGCCGTCCGGGCCGGGTTGCAGTTCGGCAAGCAATTGCGGTGCCTCTGCCTGTTCCAGCCGCGCGCGCAGTTCCGCCGCATCGGCGGTGTGTTCCCGCGAGAGGCGCGCAGGCGCCAGCCAACTGAGCCTGGGCAGCCAGGCCCAGCGGGAGTCCGCGTTCAACGCAGGCCAGTCGCCGCGCAGCGGCCAGTATTGCCCGTATAGCGGCAGGGCGCCGGGCGGCGGTTCCGGCGAGGTGTCTTGAGCGTGGAACAGCCAACCGCTGAGCCGGGCGCCGACCGCGCAGCCGGCAAAGCCTTCCGGCAGCGTCGCTTGCGCCGCGGGGTGACGGGATAGACGCAGCTGGGTCTGCAGCTTATGGGCTTTCAGCGCCCAGGCATCGCGCAGGCTGGGGCCGGTCAGCGTATCGGCGCTGCGGCCCAGCTGCAGGTAGAACTTGCTGGCGGCTTCCAGATGCAGCGGTTGGCCGTCCAGGCGCAAAAGGAAGTCGAATTCTCCGACGGTGCGGCCGTCTGGACCGCGCACAGGCAGATTGCTGGCGACTAGTTCGATGTGCGGCGCCAAGCGGAACCAGAACGATAGCAAGCGCTCGGCGTAATGACCCAGGCGGCGGGTGGGCTGGCGCGCCAGCCAGTGCCGCAGCTCGTCGGGATGAGCGTCCAGCGCTTGCAGCAGCGCCGGGCCGTCGGGGCCCAGCAGCCGGTGCGGCGGAATGTCCGCGCCGCTTTTCCAGGGGGAGGGCGCGGTGAGAAGAAAAGCCAGATCGCGCACCGCCGGATGCGCGTAGGGCAGGGTGAACGGCGGCTTATTCGCCATTCGGTCCGGGCGCGTCGCGACGGACTTCGCCGTCGGCAGCGCGCTGCACCTGTTTGAGGAAGCCGCGCAGGATGTCGATCTCCTCGCGCAGCAGGCCGGCGCGGTTGAACAGGGTGCGCATCCGGCGCATCATCCGCTCGCTATTGCGGCGGCGGAAGTAGCCGATCTTGTCCATGGTCTGTTCCAGATGGCCGCAGAAGCCCTCCACCTCGCCCAGCGCCGCCGCGTCGCTGTCGGCGCGCAGATAATCGACGTCCACGCCGGTGTGACTGAACAGCTCGTAGGTCATGACCTGCACCGCCATCGCCAGATTCAGCGAGAAGTAGTCCGGATTGCCGGGGATGGTGACCAGACGGTTGCACTGCTCGACTTCTTCGATCGACAGGCCGAAGGTTTCGTTGCCGAACACCAGGGCCACTTGTTCGCCGTCGCGGGCGCGGGCCACTAGTTCAGGCGTGGTTTGGCGCGGGGTGGACAGCGGGGTGGTCAGCTCGCGGCGGCGGCTGGTCAGCGCGCAGGCGATGGTGACGTCTTGCAGCGCCTCGGCCAGGCTGGGCACCACGGTGGCGTGTTCGAGAAGATCCACCGCCCCGGAGGCCAGGGTATTGGCTTCATCGCTGGGAAACACTTTGGGTTCAACCAGATAGAGCCGGCTCAGGCCCATGGTCTTCATTGCCCGGGCGGCGGAGCCGATATTGCCGGGGTGGTTGGGGCGAGCCAACACCACGCGAATGTTTTTCAGAAAATCAGGTACTTGGGGTTTATTCATCAGCAGTTTCACATTAAAATAGCCGGCTTATCGAAAAAGCCCGCGCGCCGTTTTGCGCGCAAGGCCAGCGCTTGCCGGATGGGCAGGCATGCCGCCTTGCCCGATTGCGCCGGGTTTTTCTTGTTCCTTAACCCAGATTGTTACTAGCAGACGTCGCGTCATGTGGCGGACGTTTGTCATGGTTGAAAGTGTAGAGGCCGTCAATGCATCCGATGCTCAATGTCGCGGTGAAAGCCGCTCGCCGCGCCGGCAGTGTCATCCAGCGCGCGTCGCTGAATCTCGACGCGGTGCGCGTAGAGCGCAAGAAACACAATGACTTCGTGACCGAAGTGGACCGCGCCGCGGAAGAGTCCATCATCGCTTCCATTCTGGAAGCTTATCCCAAGCACGCGATTCTAGCAGAAGAGTCCGGCGCGAAAGGCATCGGTTCGTCGGAATACGAGTGGATCATCGATCCCATCGACGGCACTACCAACTTCCTGCATGGCCACCCGCAGTACGCGATTTCCATCGCCCTGGCGCACAAGGGCCAGGTGCAGCAAGCCGTGGTCTTCGACCCCAACCGCAACGATCTGTTCACCGCCTCGCGCGGCGTCGGCGCATTCCTCAATGATCGCCGCATCCGCGTATCCAAGCGCTTCATGATGAATGAGTGCGTGATCGCCACCGGCTTCCCGGTGTCCGACCAAAGCTATATCGACCAATACCTGGGCATGCTCAAGGACGTGCTGGCCAAGAGCGCCGGCGTGCGTCGCGAAGGCGCGGCCTCGCTGGACCTGTGCAATGTGGCCTGCGGCCGCGTGGAAGGCTTCTGGGAGCTGAATCTCAAGCCCTGGGACATCGCCGCGGGCAGCCTGATCGTGCAGGAAGCGGGCGGCATCGTTACCGATTTGTCCGGGGAGCAGGGCTGGCTGGAGTCCGGCGATATCGTCGCCGCCAATCCGAAAGTGCTGGCGCAACTGCTGCATATGCTGGCGCCGCATATCGGCAAGTAAGCGCTGTCGGCTTGGCCTCTTGGGGCTTGAGCGGGCTCAGCGCGTCACGGCGTCCTTGGGGACGCCGTTTTTGTTTGGAGCGTGAGATGAAACAGTTTTTGGGTTCGGTCGCCTTGGTGGTGGCCGATTACGACGAGGCCATCGCCTGGTATGTGGACAAGCTGGGTTTTGTGCTGCTGGAGGATGAGCGTCAGGGCGAGGACAAACGCTGGGTGCGCGTGGCGCCGCCCGGGGCGAGCGAGTGTGCGCTGTTGCTGGCCAAGGCGAGCAATGCACGGCAGCAAGCCGTCGTGGGCGCGCAAACCGGCGGTCGCGTCGGTTTCTTCCTGCATACCGACGACTTCTGGCGCGATTACCGCCGCATGGCGGCGGCGGGGGTGAGCTTCAGCGAGCAGCCGCGGGAGGAGGAATACGGCACCGTGGTGGTGTTCGAGGATTTGTATGGCAACCGCTGGGATTTGCTGCAGTTGAAGTCGGGGGCGTAGCCGCTGGCAGGGCACCGTTAAAAACAAAGAGCCGCGCAATGCGCGGCTCTTTGTTTTTAACGTCGCCAAAAACCGCCGGCTCATCGTCGGCAGCGGCTTGCGCCTGCGGCGGGTAGGCGTCCGCTTCGTTCCAGTCCAGATCAAGATCCAGTTCGGCCAATATGGCCTGGCGTCCGGCCTGGCGCTGTCCGGAGCGGCTCCGCCCGTGGGCGCCGCCTTTTTTCATGATGGGCGCGCAAGCGTGCGGATTGCGCGGTTTGATTGTGTGCATGGAAGTACTCCTGTGCTTGGAGCCCGCTGCCAAGAGCGGGCGGAAAACGGCGGCGCGGACGCCGCCGCATTAAGTCTGAGCGGTTCGCAAAAGCTCGTAGAGCACCTGAGGCAAGGCGCGCCGACGCAGGCAGTACTTGAGTACGACAAGTCGGCGCAACGCAGCATCAGGGGTTTTGTTGCCCGCTCTTAGCGTACCATCAGGCTGGCCACCTTGGTGGTGATAATATCCACCGCCGGATCATTGGCGCCGTGCGGCAGGATCACGTCGGCGAAGCGCTTGGTCGGCTCGATGAACTGGTTGTGCATCGGCCGTACCGTGGTCAGGTATTGCTCGATCACGCTGTCGGTGGTGCGGCCGCGCTCGGTGATGTCGCGCTTGAGGCGGCGGATGAAGCGCACGTCGGAATCGGTGTCGACGAAGATTTTCAAGGACATCATGTCGCGCAGCGCGGCGTCGTACAGCGGGAACAGGCCCTCGATGACGATGACCGGCGCCGGCTGGATGGTAATGGTTTCCTCGGCGCGGGTGTGGTTGGCGAAGTCGTAGACCGGCATTTCGATGGCGCGGCCGTTACGCAGATCGTCGATGTGCTCGATCAGCAGCGGCCAATCGAAGGCTTGCGGGTGGTCGTAGTTGGTGGCCAGCCGCTGTTCGAAGGTCAGATGGCTCTGATCGCGGTAGTAATAGTCTTGAATGATCACAGCCGCCATCTCGGAGCCAATGGTTTCCAGCACTTGATTGGTCACCGTGGTTTTACCGCTGCCGCTGCCGCCTGCAACGCCGATGATGAACGGGGTGGTCATGAAACTATCCTTCTACGCGTAAAAATGATAAAAAAACGCGCCATTCTAATGAGTTATGGCGCGTCCTTCCACTCTAATTGCGACATCGGACGCTATTGGCCGCGCTGACCTTCCGCCTGGGCGGCATCATACCACTCCCGCATGGCCGGCAAAGCCAGGAGGCGGTTGACGTAAGCCTGAGACTGCTCAGGCAATTTGACGTTGTAAGTGTGAAAGCGGGTGGCGATCGGCGCGAAGAAGGCGTCGGCGATGCTGAAGCCGCCGAAGATGAATTCGCCGTTGGCCTGATGGCGCGGAAGATGCTCTTCCCATAGCGAGATGATGCGGGCGATATCGAACTCCACCGCCGGCGTGCTTTGGTAATTGATATGGCGCAGCGTCAGATTCATCGCCAGGTGTTCGCGCAGGGCGGAGAAGCCGGAGTGGATCTCGGCGACGATGGAGCGGGCGACCGCGCGCAGTCCGGCGTCGTCCGGCCACAGCTTGGCGGCGGGGAAGCACTCGGCCAGGTATTCGCAGATCGCCAGCGAATCCCAGACCCGCAGCTTGCGATCTATCAGCACCGGCACTTTGCCGGCCGGGTTGGCGGCGAGGATGCGGGCCTTGGTGTCGGACAGGTAAAGATCGATTTGCTGCTCTTCAAACGGCTCGTCCAGCATTTTCAGCACCAGCCAGGGGCGCAGGGACCAAGAGGAATAGTTTTTATTGCCGATGATGAGGGTAAACATCAGGGAGCTCCGTTTCGAAAGAGGAGGCTGCCGGCGGGCTGTCGCAGCCTTTGTCCGATGATACCGCCATCGGCACGGCTTTTCCTATGCGGCGGCCGTGGGTTTTTTGACGCTAGACGGCAAAAAGGCCGCGTCAGGAGACGCGGCCTTGCCGAAACAGGGGGGCGAGCGCTTATTCCACCTCGTCGATCCAAGCTTGTTGAATCGCTTCCAGCACGCGTTCGCCGCCGCGGCTATGGTCGTCGTCAAAACCCGGCAGCGCGACGACCCAGTTGTGCAAGTCGACGAAGCGCACGGTTTTGGGGTCGATTTCCGGGTGGGCTTCCGCCAGTTCGATGGCGATGTCCAGCACGTCGGTCCATTTCATCTTTTTATCTCCAGAGCGTGGAACCGTTCATAAAATCCAGCGCAGCGACTGTAGCAAGGCGCGCCGCCGCAGACAGTACATGAGGTACGGCAAGGCGGCGCAACGCGGCTACAGGGATTTTAGGGCGTGTTCCTAGTGGTGTTCGCGGGCGTGGTTGATCGTGTACCGAGGGATGTCTATCACCAAGTCCTCATCGGCCACAATCGCCTGGCAGGACAGGCGGGACTGGGCTTCCAGTCCCCAGGCCTTGTCCAGCAGGTCTTCTTCCAGCTCGTCGGCTTCGTTCAGGGAGTCGCCGCCTTCGCGGACGATGCAATGGCAGGTTGTGCAGGCACAGGACATCTCGCAGGCGTGCTCGATCTCGATGTCGTGGTCCAGCAATATCTGGCAGATGTTCTGGCCGGGTTCGGCGTTGTCGATGACCACGCCTTCCGGGCAGAGGTCGGCGTGGGGCAGTACGATGATTCGCGGCATGGCGGATCCTTACAAATCGGAAATGTTGTGGCCTTTGAGCGCGCGCCGGATATTGCGGTCCATGCGGCGCGAGGCGAATTCTTCGGTAGCGCGGTTGAGACGGCCGGAGGCCTCGTTGACCTCGCGGGCGGCCTGTGCCGCGGCGATGGCCGCGTCCACGGCGGCCAGCGCCTCGTCCACCGCGGCGCGCTCGTCGGCGTCCAGCAGGTCGCCGTCGCTGGCTAGCGCGACGCGACAGGCTTCGCTGAGGCTGGTGGCGTCGACGACGGCTTCGCGCAGCTTGCGCGCCTCGATGTCTTCATGCACATGGGTCATGGACTCGGTCAGCATGCGGCTGATTTCCTCGTCGCTGAGGCCGTAGGAGGGCTTGACCTCGATGCGCGCTTCCACGCCGCTGGTCTGTTCGCGGGCGGAGACTTCCAGCAGGCCGTCGGCGTCCACCTGAAAGGTGATGCGGATGCGCGCCGCGCCGGCCACCATCGGCGGGATGCCGCTCAAGGTGAACTTGGCCAGCGAGCGGCAATCGGCCACCAGTTCGCGCTCGCCCTGCAGCACGTGAATGGACATCGCGGTCTGGCCGTCCTTGAAGGTGGTGAAGTCCTGCGCGCGCGCCACCGGGATAGTGCTGTTGCGCGGGATGATCTTCTCGGTCAGGCCGCCCATGGTTTCGATGCCCAGCGACAGCGGGATCACGTCCAGCAGCAGCCACTCGTCCTCGCCCTTGTTGCCGGCCAGCACGTTGGCCTGAATCGCCGCGCCCAAGGCGACGACCTTGTCCGGGTCCAGATTAGTCAGCGGTTCTTGGCGGAAGAAGTCGCCAACGGCTTTTTGCACCTGCGGCATGCGGGTTGCGCCGCCCACCATCACCACGCCCTTGACCTCGTCCGTCGCGACGCCCGCGTCGCGCAGCGCCTTGCGCACCGGCAGCAGGGTCTTGTCCACCAGGTTCTTGGTGATGCTGCGGAAGGTGTCCTGATCCAAGGTCAGGTTCAGGGTCTGTCCGTCGGACAGCAGAGCGGTGATTTGGGTCTCCGCGTGCTCGGTCAGCGCTTCCTTGGCTTCGCGGGCGCGGGTTAACAGCAGCCGGGTGTCCTGAGCGCCCAGCCCGGACAGGCCGGCCTGCTCAAGCATCCAGCAGTAGACGCGGTGGTCGAAGTCGTCGCCGCCCAATGCGGAGTCGCCGCTGGTGGCCAGCACTTCGAACACGCCGCGGCTCAGTTTCAGGATGGAAACATCGAAAGTGCCTCCCCCTAGGTCATATACGACGTATATGCCTTCGCTGCCGTTGTCCAGCCCGTAGGCGATGGCGGCGGCGGTGGGTTCGTTCAGCAGGCGCAGCACGTTCAAGCCGGCCAGGCGCGCGGCGTCCTTGGTGGCCTGGCGCTGGGCATCGTCGAAATAGGCCGGCACCGTGATCACCGCGCCGGTGAGTTCGTCGCCCAAGCTGGCTTCGGCCCGTTGCTTCAGGGTGCGCAGGATGTCGGCGGAAATTTCAACCGGACTCTTGATGCCGCCGCGGGTCACCAGCTGCAGCATGCCGGGCGCGTCGACGAAGCGGTAGGGCAGGTTGCGGACGTCCGGCAGGTCGGCCAGGCCGCGGCCCATGAAGCGTTTCACCGAGACGATGGTGTTGTGCGGATCCTTGTTCTGTTCTTTCTGGGCTTCGTAGCCGACGCTGACGGCGCCTTCGTCGGCGTAGCGCACCACCGAGGGCAGCAGACTGCGGCCGTGCTCGTCCTTGAGTACGGCGGCGGATCCACTGCGCACCGAGGCCACCAGCGAGTTGGTGGTGCCCAGATCGATGCCGATCGCCAATCGGTGTTGGTGAGGGGCGGCGGAGAGGCCGGGTTCGGCGATTTGCAGTAAGGCCATATTCAGTTCAAATCAGTTCGAGGTAAGCCGCCTGCTGCGGCGGAGGCGGATATGGAGGACAGGCCGGTGCGCGATCCCCACGACGGGGAAGGGCCGGCGGCCGGGAGCTCAGTCGAGCAAAGCCTCGATGGCATCGCCGATTTCCTGGTCCAGTTTTTCCAAAAACCGCAATTTTCGCACTAGAAGCGCGGCGGCGTCCAAGTCGGTACGCTGATCCAGCGCTTGCTCCAATTCGGTCTGATGCGCGCGGCTCTCGTCCCGCAGCTGGCGCGACAGTGTTTCCAGGCGTTCGAGTTCGCGCCCGGCGCGGGCGTCTTCTATGTTCTCGCGCCACTCCATCTGCGCCATCAGGAAGGCGGCCGGAATCTGGGTGTTGGTGTCTTCCTGAGTGTCGACTCCGGAGAGCGTCAGCAGGTAGCGGGCGCGGTTCAACGGCGACTTCAGCGTTTGGTAGGCTTCGTTGACTCGGGTGGCCTGCATCAGCGCGCTGCGCTTTTCAGCGTCGGAACTGCTGGCGTAGCGGTCGGGATGAACCTGGGCCGCGGCGGTGCGCCAGGCGTGCTCTAGTGCCGAGCCGTCTATGGCGAAGCGGCGCGGCAGATTGAACAGGGAGAAGAAGTCTTGGCTGAAATCGGTGCTCATAGGGACGGGGCCGGAAAACCTAGCTTACAGTTGGACGACGGGCGGGCCGCGCCGAAGCGCGCCCGCCTGCCGGGGTCAGACGTTGAAGCTTTCGCCGCAGCCGCACTCGTTTTTGACGTTGGGGTTGTTGAACTGAAACCCCTCGTTCAAGCCTTCCTTGGCGTAATCCAGTTCGGTGCCGTCGATGTAAGCCAAGCTCTTGGCATCGGTGAACACGGTGACGCCATGGCTTTCAAAGGTCACGTCGTCGTCGCTGGCCACGTCGACGAACTCCAGCTTGTAGGCCATGCCGGAGCAGCCGGAGGTCTTAACGCCCAGACGAATGCCCAAGCCCTTGCCGCGCTTGGCGATGAAGGCGCTGACGTGGGCGGCGGCGCGTTCGGAAAGGGTGATAGCCATGATGATGTCCCCGCTGATTATTTGCCGTGCTTTTGCTTGTAGTCGTTGACCGCGGCCTTGATCGCGTCTTCGGCCAGGATGGAGCAGTGAATCTTCACCGGCGGCAAGGCCAGTTCTTCGGCGATGGCGGTGTTCTTGATCTCCAGCGCTTCGTCCAGCGATTTGCCCTTGACCCACTCAGTCACCAGTGAGGAGGAGGCGATGGCGGAGCCGCAGCCGTAAGTCTTGAACTTGGCGTCCTGAATCACGCCGTCCTCGCTCACCTTGATTTGCAGCTTCATCACATCGCCACAGGCCGGCGCGCCCACCATGCCGGTGCCCACGCTGTCGTCGCCTTTTTCGAAAGAGCCCACGTTGCGCGGGTTTTCGTAGTGATCCATTACCTTGTCGCTGTATGCCATGATTGTCTCCTTCAGCGCCGTTCCGGTCTTGCCGGCTCGGCGCTGGATATTGCTGTCGCCCTTAGTGGGCGGCCCATTGAACCGAATTCAGATCCACGCCGTCCTTGAACATTTCCCACAAGGGGGACAGTTCGCGCAGCTTGCCGATCTTTTGGTTTAGCAGATTCACCGCGAAGTCGATTTCTTCCTCGGTGGTGAAGCGGCCCAGCGTGAAGCGGATCGAGCTGTGGGCCATTTCGTCGTTGCGGCCCAGTGCGCGCAGCACGTAGGACGGTTCCAGCGAGGCCGAGGTACAAGCCGAGCCGCTGGACACGGCCAGCTCCTTGATCGCCATGATCAGGCTTTCGCCTTCGACGAAGTTGAAGCTGACATTGAGGTTGTGCGGCACGCGTTGGTCGATGTCGCCGTTGATGTAGACCTCTTCCATGTTCTTGATGCCGTTCCACAGCCGGTCGCGCAGCATGCGGATGCGTTCGCGCTCGCTGTCCATCTCTTCGCGGGCGATGCGGAAGGCTTCGCCCATGCCGACGATCTGGTGGGTGGCCAGGGTGCCGGAGCGGAAGCCGCGCTCATGGCCGCCGCCGTGCATCTGCGCTTCCAGGCGCACGCGCGGCTTGCGGCGCACGTACAGCGCGCCGATGCCCTTGGGGCCGTACACCTTGTGAGCGGACAGGCTGAGCAGGTCCACTTTCTGCTTTTCCATGTCGATGACCACTTTGCCCGGGGCCTGAGTGGCGTCGACGTGGAAGATCACGCCGTTGGCGCGGCAGATCTCGCCCAGCTGCTCGATGTCCTGAATCACGCCGATTTCGTTGTTGACGAACATCACCGAGGCGACGATGGTGTCCGGACGAATGGCGGCCTTGAATTCTTCGATGTCCAGCAGGCCATCGTCCTTTACGCCCAGATAGGTCACTTCGAAGCCCTGGCGCTCCAGCTCGCGCATGGTGTCCAGCACCGCCTTGTGTTCGGTCTTGACCGTGATCAGGTGCTTGCCCTTGCTCTTGTAGAAGTGGGCGGCGCCCTTGATCGCCAGGTTGTCGGACTCGGTGGCGCCGGAGGTCCAGACGATTTCCTTGGAGTCGGCGTTGATCAGCTTGGCCACTTCAGCGCGCGCGTTCTCCACCGCTTCCTCCGCGTCCCAGCCGAAGCTGTGGCTGCGCGAAGCCGGGTTGCCGAACTTTTCGTAAAGATAGGGAATCATCTTGTCGGCAACGCGCGGGTCTACCGGCGTGGTGGCCGAGTAGTCGAGGTAGATCGGAAGCTTGAGCTGGCTCATTTATATTCTCCACAGAAGATGGGTCCGCGCCTCACAGGGCGCCGGAGGCGGCAGAAGCGTGAACCACGCTGCATTCGCGCTTATCCTGCAATACAGTGTTTTCCTTGGTCTTTTGCTGCTCAACCAGACTGGCGAGGCTGACCTTGGACAGGTAGTCGAAAATGGTGACGTTCAGATTGGTCCACAAATCGTGGGTCATGCAGCGCTGATTGCCGCGACAGTTCTCTCGGCCGCCGCACTGGGTGGCGTCCACAGGTTCGTCCACGGCGGTGATGATGTCCGCCACGGAAATATCAATCGGGGCCTTGGCCAAGGTGTAGCCGCCGCCGGGGCCTCGCACGCTGTCTACAAGTTCGGCGCGCCGCAGCTTGCCGAAGAGTTGTTCCAGGTAGGAGAGCGAGATGCCTTGGCGCTCGCTGATGCCGGCTAGCGTGACCGGGCCGCCGCTCTCGCGCAATGCCAAGTCCAGCATCGCGGTGACGGCAAAACGGCCTTTAGTGGTTAAACGCATGTCTCTGGTCTCCAAGAGTGGGGTTTTGGAGGAGGATGAATTCCTGATGCAGACGATTATACCTAATATCCGACTGTTTTAGTCAACTATTATCGGCGGGGGCCAAGAGAAGGCGGCTGCGCAAAGCCGATCATTTTACTCGGTTTTTAAGCGTAGGGGTAGTTTTGCCGACGGCTCCGGCCCCGCGGCAAGAGCGTCCGTGCGCGCGGCGTCGGGGGCGGAGAGGGCCGCGGGCCGCGCCAGGGCGGCGTTTGCGGTTTTATTACTTTCAGATGAAGGGCTTGGTGTAGAATCCGGCGACGGAAAGGATCGTCCGAGGACGGGCTGAGACAGGGCGGGCTATTTCCGCTTGAGCGGGGCAGCAAGGACTGTCGTCGCCGCAACAAAAATCTACACTTACCCGGGTTACGGGGGGCTAAAAGGACAATTCATGCACAAGGTCGTCATTAGCGGAACCGGTTTGTTCACGCCGCCGCACACGGTCAGCAATCAGGAACTGGTCGCGGCTTTCAATGCCTTTGTACACGCTCACAATCAGCAACACGCGGACCGGATCGCCGCTGGAGAGATGGAGCCGCTGGCCGAGTCCAGCTCCGAGTTCATCGAAAAGGCCTCCGGCATCAAGCAGCGCTTCCTCATGGACAAGAGCGGGGTGTTGGACCCGGCGAGAATGGCGCCGCGCTTGCCGGAGCGCGGCAACGACGAGCTGTCGGTCCAGGCGGAAATGGCGGTGGCCGCCGCGCGGCAGGCGCTGGAACGCGCAGGCCGAAGCGCGGCGGACATCGATATGGTCATCGTCGCTTGCTCCAATATGCAACGCCCGTATCCGGCGGTATCGATCGAGGTGCAGCAGGCGCTGGGTATTCAGGGCTACGCTTTCGACATGAACGTGGCTTGCTCATCCGCCACCTTCGGTATTCAAACCGCAGTCAACGCCATTGCCAGCGGCCAGGCGCGCGCGGTGTTGATGGTGAACCCGGAAATCTGTTCCGCACACCTGAATTTCCGCGACCGAGACAGCCACTTCATTTTTGGCGACGCCTGCACCGCGGTGGTGTTGGAGCGAGCCGAGGCGGCAAGCTCGGCGCAGCGCTACGAGGTGTTGGGCAGCAAGCTAGCCACGGTGTTCTCCAATAATATCCGCAACAACTTCGGCTTCCTCAATCGTTGCGACGAGGCGGGAATTGGCCAGCCGGACAAGCTTTTCGTACAGCAGGGCCGCAAGGTGTTCAAGGAAGTCTGCCCTATGGTGGGCGATCATATCGCCGCGCATTTGGAGTGCCTGGGCATCCCGCCTGCCGAGGTGGCGCGCTTCTGGCTGCATCAGGCCAACCTGGCGATGAACCAGCTGATTTCCCGGCGTGTGTTGGGCCGCGACGCCGGCGACCATGAGGCGCCGGTGATTCTGGACCGTTACGCCAACACCAGTTCCGCCGGCTCGGTCATCGCATTTCATCTGCATTCGGACGATCTGCACAGTGGTGATGTCGGTGTCATCTCTTCTTTCGGCGCGGGCTATTCGGTGGGCAGCGTTGTGCTGAGGAAAATCTGATAAATCGCCAGATATAGTTCTAGCGAGAAGAAAGATTGGCAGAAAAAAGCAGAGGACGCTTGTCAAAAGCGTCCTCTCTGCATAATGTATCCCCCCATGGCGGGCATGGAACCCACCGATAAAGCAAGACCTACGAGTCTGTACAAGGGAAAGGAAATAATTATGCAAACTGTCAAGAAAGCGCTGCTGGCCGCGGGCCTGATCGCGGGGGCCGCGATGTCGGCTCAGGCCGCCGGTACTCTGGTGTATTGCTCGGAAGGCAGCCCGGCCGGTTTCGACCCGGGTCAGTACACCACCGGCACCGATTTCGACGCGTCCGCCGAAACCGTGTTTAACCGCCTGGTGCAATTCCAGCGCGGCGGTACCAAGGTTGTGCCGGCGCTGGCCGAAAAGTGGGACGTGGCGGCAGATGGCCTGAGCTACACCTTCCACCTGCGCAAGGGCGTGAAGTTCCAGACCACCGACTACTTCAAGCCGACCCGCGAATTCAACGCCGACGATGTGGTATTCACTTTCAGCCGCATGGTCGACAAGAACCATCCGTTCCGCAAAGCCTATCCGACCGAATTCCCGTATTTCACGGATATGGGTCTGGACACCAATATCGTCAAGGTCGAGAAAGTCGACGCCAACACCGTCAAGTTTACGCTGAAGAGCCTGGATGCCGCTTTCCTGCAGAACCTGGCGATGAGCTTCGCCTCGGTGCAATCCGCCGAGTACGCCGACAAACTGCTCAAGGCCGGCAAGCCGCAGTTGATCAATCAGCAGCCGGTAGGCACGGGCCCGTTCATCTTCAAGCGCTATCAAAAAGACGCGCAGATCCGCTTCGCCGCCAACAAAGAATACTGGAACAAGGCTGACGGTCCGAAAGTGGACAACCTGGTGTTCGCCATCACCACCGACGCTTCGGTTCGTTATCAGAAGCTGAAGGCCGGCGAGTGCCAGATCACCGTCAACCCGCGTCCGACCGACCTGGCCGCGATGAAGGCCGACCCCAAGCTGTCGGTGACCGCGCAGCCGGGCTTCAACCTGGGCTACCTGGCCTACAACGTCAAGCACAAGCCGCTGGAGAAGTTGGAAGTGCGTCAGGCGCTGGACATGGCGATCAACAAGAAGGCCATCATCGACGCGGTGTACCAGGGCGCCGGCCAGCCGGCCACCAACCCGATGCCGCCGACCCAGTGGTCGTACAACAAGAGCCTGAAAGACGCGCCTTACGATGTGGCCAAGGCCAAGGCGCTGTTGGCCAAGGCCGGCTATCCCAACGGCTTCGAACTGAGCCTGTGGGCGATGCCGGTGCAACGTCCGTACAACCCCAACGCCAAGCTGATGGCGGAAATGGTGCAGTCCGACTGGGCCAAGATCGGCGTCAAGGCCAAGATCACTTCCTACGAGTGGGGCGAGTACATCAAGCGCGCGAAGGCCGGCGAGCATGATTCCATGCTGATTGGCTGGACCGGCGACAACGGCGATCCGGACAACTGGCTGGGTGTGCTGTTTGGTTGCGACGCGATGAACGGCAACAACTTCTCCAAGTGGTGCTACAAGCCGTTTGAAGACCTGATCCAGAAAGGCAAGCGCACCGCCAACGTGGCAGAGCGCACCAAGCTGTACATGAAGGCTCAGGAGATCGTCAAACAGCAAGTGCCGATGACAACGATTGCCCACTCCACCGTGAATCAGCCGATGCTGAAATCGGTACAGGGCTTCAAGGTCAGCCCCTTCGGCCTGAACTCCTTCTACGGCGTTAGTGTCAAGTAAGCCGGAATACAATAAAAAACAGCGACATCGGGGGCTGGTTCCCCCGATGTTTTGCCTGATAAAGAACGGCTGGCGAAATCCGTGATGCGAACTGGCATGTGTTGCCGGGCGGCAGCTGCCGCCGGCGCGCCAGGACGCGGCGCGGGGTTTTGTCGGCTACTCTAAGCCTTGGGTTTCCAGTCGCACAAAGAGGTGGCGGGCCCGATGGCGGCGGAACGTCTACTGGGTGGTGTTAGAGGGTAGTCAGTCACAGCGTGGAGAGGCTGTGCGTCAGGCTTGACCTGGGTCAAGCTCGTTTGCGGGGAGGAGTGCTATCTTGCACTTGCCGTAGCGGTGGCGCAGCTGATGTGGGTGGGTGGTTCAGTTGTATGCCATCGCTCCGGCGCTCTTCATTGTTGTTTTCCTTGCTTCTTCTCCGTTCTATTCCGGTAACGTCTCCCCAAACGCAATAGAGCCGTCGCGCGCTGTTTGCCATGCAAAGCGTCGTCGCTCTGGGTCTCAAGTTGAGTATTGCGCCCAGTCGCCCAGCGGGGCCGGCGCAAGGGAGAAGTCCTCATGTTTTCCTTTATTCTGCGAAGGTTGGGCTTATTGGTGCCAACCTTCTTCGGCATCACGCTGCTGACCTTCGGCTTGATCCGCATGATTCCGGGTGATCCGGTGGAGGTGATGGTGGGCGAGCGCGCGCTCGATCCGCAAATGCACGCCGAAGCCTTGCATCGCCTGGGTCTGGACAAGCCGCTGTACGCTCAGTACTTCGACTATGTGGTCAATTTGCTGCACGGCGATCTGGGCGAGTCCCTAGTCACCAAGACCGGAGTCTGGACCGAGTTCAAAACCCTGTTCCCCGCCACGCTGGAATTGGCGATTTCCGCCTTGATCTTCGCTACCGTGCTGGGTCTGCTGGCCGGCGTCATCGCCGCCATCAAGCGCGGCTCGCTGTTCGACCATGGCGTGATGGGCATCTCGTTGACCGGCTTCTCCATGCCCATCTTCTGGTGGGGCCTGATCCTGATCATGTTCTTCTCGGTCAAGCTGGGTTGGACCCCGGTGTCCGGCCGCGTCGACCTGACCTTCGACATCGCGCCGCATACCGGTTTTATGCTGATCGATTCCTGGATGGCGGAGGCCGCGGATCCGGACGTGAACGCCGGCGCCTTCAAGAACGCTTTGATGCACCTGATTCTGCCGGCCATCGTGCTGGGCACGATTCCGTTGGCGGTCATCGCGCGGATGACGCGCTCGTCGATGCTGGAAGTGCTGCGCGAGGACTATGTGCGCACCGCGCGCGCCAAGGGCTTGTCGCCGGCGCGTGTGATCTTCATCCACACCCTGCGCAATGCGCTGATTCCAGTGCTGACCGTGATCGGCCTGCAAGTGGGCACGCTGATGGGCGGGGCGGTGTTGACTGAAACCATCTTTTCCTGGCCGGGCATAGGCAAATGGCTGATCGACGCGATCAGTCGCCGAGACTATCCGGTGGTGCAGAACGGCATCCTGATGGTGGCGACGCTGGTGATCCTCACCAACTTCATCGTCGACATCCTGTACGGCATCGCCAATCCGCGCATCCGTCACGCCAAGTAACAGCCAGTTAGGTGGATTTATGACTCAGACTACGCAAGTCAACGCCGGCCCGGACCTGGCGCTGGCCTATCCCTCGCCGTTCAAGGAGTTCTGGCAGGGCTTTTCCCACAACAAGGGCGCGGTGGCCGGCCTGATCTTCATGTTGATCGTCACCTCCTGTGCGCTGCTGGCGCCGCTGGTGGCGCCCTATAGCCCAATCGAGCAATATCGCGACCATTTGCTGACGCCTCCTGCATGGGTGGACGGCGGCTCGACGCAATTCCTGTTCGGCACCGATGAACTGGGGCGAGACATCCTGTCGAGGTTGATCCACGGCGCGCGCTTGTCCTTGTTCATCGGCCTGTGCTCGGTGCTGATGGCCTTGCTGCCGGGCGTGGTGCTCGGCCTCTTGGCCGCCTTCTTTCCCAAGGTCCTCGGCGGCGCGATCATGCGGCTGATGGACATCATGATGGCCTTGCCCTCGCTGCTGCTGGCGGTGGCCATCATGGCCATTCTCGGCCCCGGCCTGATGAACGCGATGATAGCCATCGCCACCGTGGCCTTGCCGGCCTATGTGCGGCTGACTCGCGCGTCGGCGATGACCGAACTGAACCGCGACTACGTTACGGCCTCGCGCGTGGCCGGCGCGGGCCTGCCGCGGCTGATGTTCGTCACCGTGTTGCCCAACTGCATGGCGCCTTTGATCGTGCACGCGACGATGAGCTTTTCCTCGGCCATCCTGGAAATCGCCGCGCTGGGTTTTCTCGGCCTGGGCGTGCAGCCGCCGACTCCAGAGTGGGGCACCATGCTGGCATCGGCCCGCGATTACATTGAAAGCGCCTGGTGGGTGGTCACCTTGCCCGGCCTGACCATTTTGCTGTCGGTGCTCGCCATCAATTTGATGGGCGACGGCCTGCGCGACGCGCTGGACCCGAAACTGAAGCGCGCGGCTTGAGGGGATGGAAATGAGTTTGCTGCAAATCAAGAACCTCTCGGTGGAGTTCGGTTCGGAGAAAAATCCCTTCCGCGCGGTGGAAGGGCTGGACCTGACCGTGGATCAGGGCGAGATCGTCGGCATCGTCGGCGAATCCGGTTCCGGCAAGTCGGTGACCATGATGGCGATGATGGGGTTGCTGGAAGGTCAGGGCCGCATCGTGGCCGACGAACTGAGCTTCGACGGCAAGAACCTGCTGACCATCTCCGCGCGCGAACGCCGCAAGATCGTCGGCAAGGATATCGCCATGATCTTCCAGGACCCGATGACCTCGCTGAACCCCAGCTACACCGTCGGCTACCAGATCATGGAAGTGCTGAAGCTGCATCAAGGCCTGCGCGGCGGGGCCCTGAAGCGGCGCGCGCTGGAACTGATGGAACTGGTGGAGATTCCGGCGCCGGCCTCGCGGCTCAACGCCTATCCGCATCAGTTGTCCGGCGGCATGAGCCAGCGGGTGGTGATTGCGATGGCCATCGCCTGTAGCCCCAAGCTCTTGATCGCCGACGAGCCGACCACGGCTTTGGACGTGACCATCCAGGCGCAGATCATGGAGCTGCTGGTCAGCTTGCAAAAGAGCCAGAACATGGCCTTGATCATGATTACCCACGATCTGGCGGTGGTGGCCGAAGTGGCGCACCGGCTGGCGGTGATGTACGCCGGCCAGGTGGCTGAAATGGGCGCGGTGCCGGGCGTGTTCAATCATCCCGCCCATCCGTACACCGAAGCGCTGCTGTCGTCGATTCCGGAGCACAGCAAAGGCGCGCATCGCCTGAACACCTTGCCCGGCATTGTGCCGGGGCAGTATGACCGCCCCGGCGGCTGCCTGTTGTCGCCGCGTTGCCCCTATGTCAAGGACAACTGCCGGACCCAGCGTCCAGGCCTGACCCCGGTGGAGGGCGGCGCCGTGCGCTGCCACTACCCGTTGCTGGACAAGGAGGCGAAATGAGCACCGTATTGCAAGCGCGGGATCTGACCCGTTACTACGACGTGTCCCAAGGCTTTCTCAAGCCCTCGGCGCAAGTCAAGGCGCTCAACGGCGTCTCCTTCGAACTGCGGGCCGGCAAGACCTTGGCGGTGGTGGGCGAGTCCGGCTGCGGCAAGAGCACCCTGGCGCGGCAGCTGACGCTGATCGAAGCGCCGACCTCGGGCTCTCTGCTGCTGGATGGCCAGGATGCGGCCCTGGCCGGCAAGGTCGCATTGAAAGCCATGCGCACCAAGGTGCAGATGGTGTTCCAAAACCCGTACGCGTCCTTGAATCCGCGCCAGAAAATCGGCAGTCAGCTGGCCGAGCCCTTGCTGATCAACACCTCGCTGAGCGCCAAGGAGCGCGAAGAAAAGGTGCGCGGCATGATGCAGCGGGTTGGTTTGCGGCCGGAGCACTTTTTCCGCTATCCGCATATGTTCTCCGGCGGTCAGCGTCAGCGCATCGCCATTGCCCGCGCAATGATGCTGAACCCCAAGATCGTTGTGGCGGACGAGCCTACCTCGGCGTTGGATGTGTCTATCCAGGCCCAGGTGCTCAATCTGTTCATGGATCTGCAGGACGAGTTCAAAACCGCCTATGTGTTCATCTCCCACAACCTGTCGGTGGTTGAGCATGTGGCCGACGACTTGATGGTGATGTATTTGGGGCGCGCGGTGGAGGTGGGGGAAAAGAACCGTGTCTATGAGCGGCCGTTGCATCCTTATACCCAAGCCTTGTTGTCGGCTACGCCGTCCATCCACCCGGAACAGCGTCGTATCAAGATCAAGATCGAGGGCGAGCTGCCCAGCCCCTTGAAGCCGCCGTCGGGCTGCGCCTTCCACAAGCGCTGCCCCCACGCGAATCAGCGTTGCGCCGAGGAGGTGCCGGAATTACGCGAACTGGATCAGCGCATGATCGCTTGTCATCGCGCCGAGGAGATCAACGCCTGAATGGGTAGGATTTGACCGTAAGCGGGCCGCCATGCGCGGCCCGCTTTTTTTTGGCGGCGCTTTGCCGATAATGAGTGAAATGGACAGATTCTGCCCCGGATAGTCCAGGTGGGAGCGGAACATTTTGCGCAATGCACAAAAATTGCTTTACCCACCCCCAACGACCACGATACATTCGCCATGGCACATCATACAGTCAAAGGAAAACGAGAATTGAAGCGAGCCGTGTACGCGGGCAGCTTCGACCCGGTGACCAATGGTCACCTATGGATGATTCGTGAAGCGGTGGAGCTGTTTGACGAATTGATCGTAGCGGTCGGAGTGAACCCGGAAAAACACTGTACCTTCAGTGTCGAGGAACGAGTGGCTTTGTTGCGCGCCGTCACTGGCGGCTTCAGCAAGCTGCGGGTGGATGTGTTCGAGAATCAGTTTCTGGTTAATTACGCGCAAAGCATAGGCGCAAACTACATCATCCGCGGCATCCGCACCGCCAGCGATTATGAATACGAGCGCACCATGCGCTATATCAATTCCGATCTGCACCCGGACATCACCACTATTTTCCTGCTGCCGCCGCGTGAGTACGCCGAAGTGTCGTCCACGATGGTCAAGGGCCTGGTGGGGCCGAGGGGCTGGGAAAGCGTGATTCGCCAATACTTGCCGGAACCGGTTTACAGCAAGCTGATCGAGATGTATTCGTCCGAATAGCCGCGGCTGTAATAGAATTGGATAACCCGTTCGCGCGCCGCCTGTAGTCAGCGGCGCGTTTGTTTTGTGTTTTGCCTATCGCCAATATCGAGGACTCATGCTGGACGTCAGCCCATTCGCCAATCGCCTGGCCAAGAATTTCAAGCACTACGCCAAATGGGCGCGTCGCCAGGGGCTGGACGCCTGGCGAGTCTACGACAAGGACGTGCCGCAGTTCCCGTTCGCGGTGGACGTGTACGGCGAGCGCATCCACCTGCAGGAGTACGACACGGGGTGGGAGATGGAGGACGACGCTTACCGCGAATGGATCAACGCGGTGGTGGACAGCCTGTGCGCGGTGACGGGCCTTGCGCCTGATGCGGTGACGCTAAAGAACCGTCGTCGCCAGAAAGGCGTGAGCCAGTATGAGAAAGCGGGGCAACAGGGCTGCGACTTTGTCGTCAACGAGTTTGGTCAGCGCTTTATTGTTAATCTCGAAGCCTACTTGGATACCGGCCTGTTCCTGGACCATCGCAACACCCGCAAGCGGGTGAGGGAAGAAGCCGCCGGCAAGCGTTTCCTCAATCTGTTCGCCTACACCGGAAGCTTCACTGTCTACGCAGCCTCCGGCGGCGCGATCCGCTCCGAAACCGTGGACATGTCCAATACCTATCAGGATTGGTCGCGCCGTAACTTCGAACTCAATGGCCTGGACCTTGCCCGGCACGAACTGGTGCGGGCGGATGTGTTTCAGTATCTGGAAGACGCCGTGGATGCCGGCAAGCAGTTTGATCTGATCGTTATGGACCCGCCTACCTTCTCCAACTCCAAGAAGATGCGCGACATTCTGGACGTGCAGCGCGACCATGTCTGGCTGATTGACTACGCAATGGCGCTGCTGGCTCCGGGCGGCACCTTGTACTTCTCCAATAATCTCCGCAGCTTCAAGCTGGACGAGAGACTATCCGACGATTACCTCATCAGCGACATCAGCGCGCAATCAGTGCCGGAAGACTTCCGCAACCGCGCCATTCATCAATGCTGGCGGATTCGTCGCGATTAGCGGTTGATATTCACTCTATAAGGCCTCTATTAATTAGAGGCCGAACTTTATCCCCGGGTTGCCTATCGTATTGCAGGGCGCGACAACATTCCGACAGCTGCTAGTCTGAATCAAGCGCGCCGTCGCTCATCAAACAATAGGGAGACTCGATGATTCAACTGGATTTCTACGGCACCTTGGTGGCCGCGTCGCTGGTTTTGCTGCTCGGGCGCAAACTAGTGGCGCATGTCGGCGCGCTGCGCACCTACAATATCCCCGAGCCGGTAGTTGGCGGCTTGCTGATTGCCGCCCTGCTGTTGCTGTTCCGTCAGCTGACCGGCAACGAGGTTCGCTTCGACGCTTCGCTGCAAACCCCGCTCATGCTGGCCTTCTTCGCTTCCATCGGCCTCAACGCCAATTTGAAAAGCCTGAGGCAGGGCGGCAAGACAGTTGGCGTTTTCCTGGCGGTGGTGGTTGGCCTGCTGCTGGTGCAGAACACACTGGGCATCGCTCTGGCCAGCCTGCTGGGCCTGGATCCATTGATGGGTCTGCTGGCCGGCTCCATTACCTTGTCCGGCGGCCATGGCACCGGCGCGGCCTGGGGAGGCACCTTTGCTTCCAAGTACGGTTTGGCCTCCGCGTCGGAACTGGCGCTGGCTTGCGCCACTTTCGGGTTGGTGCTGGGCGGCCTAATCGGCGGCCCGGTGGCGCGTTTTCTGGTCAAAAAAGTCAAAGCCCCAGGCGCCGAGCACAATGCCGACGATCCGCCGCTGGCTTTCGAACAGCCGGACGCACAACGTCTGATCACTCCGCATTCCTTCATCGAGACGCTGGCGCTGATCGCCGTCTGTCTGTTGGGCGGCACCTTTCTCGGCGGCCTGCTTAAAGGCACGCCGCTGGAATTGCCCACCTTCGTCTGCGTGCTGTTTGTCGGCGTGTTGATCAGCAACGGGCTAGCGGCTTTGGGCTGGTATCAAATCTTCGAGCGCGAAGTGTCGGTGCTGGGCAACGTCAGCCTGTCGCTGTTCCTGGCGCTAGCCTTGATGTCCCTGCGTTTGTGGGATTTGGCGGCCTTGGCGTTGCCCATCTTCGTGCTACTGCTGGCGCAAACCGCGGCGATGGCGATGTATGCGATTTTCGTCACCTTCCGGGTGATGGGGCGCAATTACGACGCGGCGGTGCTGGCCGCCGGCCACTGCGGCTTCGGCCTAGGCGCCACGCCCACCGCCATCGCCAATATGCAGGCGGTGACCGAACGCTTCGGCCCCTCGCACCTGGCCTTCCTGGTCGTGCCCATGGTTGGGGCCTTCTTCATTGATATCGTCAACGCTATCGTGATCAAGCTCTACCTCGCGCTGCCCTTCATAGGCTAAGCATCGCGGCGACAGCGGCTATCGTCTGGATTGATAAATTCAACTGGGCGATAGTCTTGCAATGCCGCGGGCGCGTACCTATCTTTGCTGCAACAGCCCGCCGTTGGCGGGCGCTTCAGACAGCGAAAGACACCCCGATGACTTACATCAACCTCAGCGCCGACAACTTCAACGCCCATATGAAAGAGGAAGGCTTGGTCATTCTCGACTTTTGGGCGCCGTGGTGCGGTCCGTGCAAAATGTTCGGTCCCACTTTCGAAGCCGCATCGGAAAAGCACGCCGACATCGTGTTCGGCAAGATCAATACTGAAGACGAGCGAGACCTGGCCGCCCACTTCAATATCCGCTCCATACCCACGCTGATCGCCATCAAGGATGGCATCATGGTATTCAACCAGGCTGGGGCGATGATGGCCGCTCAGTTTGAGCAGTTGATTCAAGGTCTGCGGGAACTGGATATGGACAAGGTGCGGGCCGACATCGCCAGCCAGCAGGAATGACAGCAGACGCCCGCATGCGGTGCTCGGGACAATAGATAAGGCAATGCTTCAAGCATTGCCTTATCATTTTGTCTGCCATCAATACATGGCGCAGCGAGGAGACGCGAATGAAACGATGGGGCGCAATGCTGATTTTTTGCAGTCAGGCGGTGCTGGCGGCTTGCCCGGCTTTGTTGAACTACACAGTGCCGGGCCTGATGGGCGGCCAGATTAATCTATGCCAATACGCGGATCGGCCGCTGCTGGTGGTCAATACCGCCAGCCACTGCGGCTTCACGCCGCAGTTCAAGCAACTACAATCGTTGTATCAGACCTATGGGCAGCGCGGTCTGATGGTGGTCGGCTTTCCCAGCAACGACTTCTTTCAGGAACTGGACAGCGATAAGGAGATCGGCGCGTTCTGCGAAGCCAATTATGGCGTGACCTTTCCGATGGCTGTAAAAGGGCATGTGCGCGGCGCCGATGCGCAGCCGTTCTTCAAAGCCTTGATCAAGGCCACCGACGACGCTCCGGTATGGAACTTCCACAAGTATTTGATACTGCCCGGCGCAAGCAAGGTTGTCAGTATAGGCACGCGGACCAAGCCGGATGATCCTGAAGTGGTCAATGCTTTCTTGCCTTACCTAAAGCCGGCGGAGAGCGTGAAAAACTAGAGGAAGCACGTATATCCAACAAGGGGCCGGCATTTCGCCGGCCCGTTTTTCATGGATAGTCGGGACATGGGGCGGGAGTTGACAAATACTCTTTATGGATATTCATTGCCGCATCAAGGGTTTGCCCGGCCTGGCCCGCTTTTGTTGAGGTTTTTGTCGCAAAAGGTGTTGACGGGTGTGGGGGCGTGACGTATAG
>NZ_JALCYU010000039.1:0-5047 GCF_023507765.1 Chromobacterium sp. IRSSSOUMB001 | reverse complement strand
CACCCAAGGCCTGGCCCGCCGCGTTGAACCACACGATGTGCAGGCTGGTATTCGCGCGATGCGCGCCGGTGTACACCGAGAAGGCGTAACGGCGTCCCGCCTGCACCGGCACGCTTTGCACCAGTTCCTGGTAGGCGTCTTGCGGATGACGACCGGTCTGGTGCAGATAGACGGTGTTCTCGCCAGCCAGGCCCTCCGCTACCCGCCAGTCGGCGCTCAGGTTGCCGCCCACTTCGGCGTCAGCGTTCCACGCGCCATAGCCCCAGTTCGCCACCTTGCCCGGCGCCGAGGCTTCGAACAGGCTGTTGCGCAGCAGGTTGGCGCGGGCGCCGTCTTGCAGGCGTTCGGCCGACAGCCCCATCTGCGCCAGGCTCTTGGCGTAACGGATGGTGTCCGTCACCCGGCCCGCCGCGTCGTAGCGACGCTCGGTCACATTGCCCGCGGCATCGATGCTCAGGCTCGGACGCCCCATCGCGTCGTACACTGTGCGCGTGCTCTGGTCTTTCTCATGCGTCGTCACCTTCCCCGACAGATCGCTCTCCGTCAGCGCGGTGCCCAGGTTGTACACCGATACCGGCGTCGCGTAGCGTCGGCTTTGCACCGCCTGCCCCGCCGCGTCGTACACCGTTTCCGTCAGATGGCCCAGCGTGTTCAGGCTATAGCGCACACGGTCATTGCCGTCGTAGATGTAGCGGGCGATGTTGCCCATCGCATCGGTCTTGGCCACCACGTTGCCATTGCCGTCGTACTGGTAAACCGTGCTCTGCTTCAGCCCGTCCGGGTCCACCGTCTCCCGCACCCGACGACCGGCGCCGTCGTATTCGTATTCGGTGGTCTTCGCCTGCGCCGTCCCCGCCGCTTCGGTCACCCGGATTTGCCGTCCTTGGGCGTCGTAGCCGTAAACCGTGCTCAGCTTGAGGCCGTCCGGGTCGACGATCAGGCTTTGCAGCCGGCCCGCCGCGTCGTAACGCTGTTCGCTCACCCGTCCATTGGGTTCGGTCTGCCGCAGCACCCGGCCCTGCGCGTCGTACTCGGTGCGGCTGCTCAGTTTCAGGCCGTCCGGGTCCACGGTGCGCTGCAGCACCCGGCCCGCCGCGTCGTACTGGTAGACGGTGCGGGTGCCGTTGGCGTCGACGCTTTCGATCTGATGACCGGCGCTGTCGTAAGTGCTGCGGGTGGTCCCCGCCGGGGTGGTGGTGCTCAGCAGTTGGCCGTCGCGGTTGTAGCGGTAGCTCGTCGCCTGACCCAGACCGTCGATCAGTTTGACGGTTTCGCCGTGGCCGTTCTTCTGGGTGATGAGCTGGACGCCGTCCGCCTGGGTGACGGTGACGCGGCCGTTCGCGTCGTCGTAGGCGGTGGCGGTCACGTGGCCCAGCGCGTCGGTCTGGCTCAGCACCCGGCCGAAGGCGTCGTAGACGCTGCTTTGCCGTCCACCTTGCGGGTCTTGGACGCGGATCTGGCGGCCCAGTTTGTCGTAGTCGATGCGGCGGCGGTTGCCGTTGGCGTCGACGCTTTCGATCTGCCGCCCGAAGGCGTCGTAGCTCGATGTCGTCCGCAGCGCCAGTCCTTCGGCGTCGCGGCTCTGGCTCTGCAGTTGGCCGCGCCGGTCGTAGCCGTTGTTCTGCAAGCTGCTGCGCGCGGCGTCCAGCCGCAGCCGGTGGCCGACGGCTTCGCCGAAGGCGTTGTAGCTCCACTGTTCGCGTTCAGCGTTCAGGCGGTCGCCGGCGGCGATGCGTTGGCCCAGCCGGTTATATTGATTGGTTTCGAGGCGGTCGCTGTCGCTTTGCAGCCCGCCGGGCAAGGCGCTTGAGCTGCCCCCGTTCTGCGCGGCCAGCGCGTCGGCGCCCAGCCGGGTGGCGTAGCGCTGGGTGGCGATGACTTCGCCGAAGGCGTTGTAGCGCACTTCGCTGATTTCGCCCAGGCTGTTGAGGGTGTGGCTGAGGCGGCCGGCGGCGTCGTAGTAGTACAGGGTGCGCGCGCCGGCGCCGCCCTGGCCGTCGGGGCCGAGGCTGGCGGTGCGTTGGCCGCCGGCGTTGTAGTAGTGGCGGGTGCCCCAGCGCGCCCAGACGGCGTCGATTTGCTGGGCGCTAGCATCGGCGCCGAGCGCGCTCAGCGCCTGGGCGCCTTCGCCGCTCAGTTCCTGGCTTAGCCGGCCTTGGCTGTCGTAGCGTTTGAGTTGGCTGCGCGCCTCGTCGCCGGCCTCGCGGGTGGTGGCGATCACCTGGCCCTGGGCGTCGTACTGGTAGCGGACGATCAGGCCGCTCGGCCGGTGTTCTTCGCGCAGCAGCCGGTCGGCGGCGTCGTATTGGCGCAGCACTTGGCGGTCGTTGCGGTCGGCCGCCGGGCGCAAGGCGGCCAGGCTGTCGCCGCCGCCGACGCGCGTGGCGTAGCGTATCGTCTGCGCGATGCGGCCTTGGCCGTCGTAGACGGTTTCGTCGAGGTAGCCTTCGGCGTCGATCCGGCCCACCAGCCGGCCGGCGCCGTCGTACAGATTGCGCGTGCGTTGGTCGGCGTCGTCGCGGGGCGGACGCAGCGCGTCCAGGCTGTCGCCGGCCTGGGCGCGTTGCGCGTAGCGCACGGTGTCGAGCGCGCGCCCGGCGCCGTCGTAGCGGGTTTCGCTCAGATAGCCTTCGCCGTCCAGGCTGGCCAGCAGCAGGCCGTCGCGGTCGTAGTAGCGGCGGCTGACGCGGTCTCCCGTCGGATCGGCCGCCGGCTGCAGTTTGGCGTCGGCCGGGTCGAGTTCGCCGGCTTGGCTGGCCAGCGCCGCCAGGGTGTCGGCGCTCAGCCGCGTCGCGTAGCGGGTGCTGTGCGTCAGCCGGCCTGCGGCGTCGTATTGGTGGCGTTCGACGCCGCCTTCGGCGTCTATGGTTTGGATCAGGCGGCCCAGGCTGTCGTACAGTCGGCGCTCGACGCGGTCCTCCGCCGGATTCGCCGCCGGCCGCAGCGCGGCCAGCGACAGCGTCGCCGGATCGCCGCTCAGCCGGCTCGGGTCGACCCGGGTCGCGTAGCGCAGGCTGGCGATCACTTGGTCGTTGCCGTTGTAGCGCCATTCGGTGACGCCGCCCGCGGCGTCGATCTGGCCCACTTTGCGGCCCCGCTCGTCGTATAACAGATAGCTGGCGGCGCCGTTGGCGTCGGTCAACTTGACCGGCAGCTGGCGCGCGTTGTACTCGGTGCGCGCGGTGCCCAGCGCGCCGCCGGCGTCTTGCTGCACCACGGAGAGCAGTTGGCCGGCCGCGTCGTAGCTGCTCACCGTGCTCAGGCCGTTGCTCAGGCTGATCCGGGTCTGCCGTTGCGCGTCCTGGTAGACGGTGGTGGTGGCCACGCCGTGGCCGTCCCGGCTGCGCACCACGCGGTTCAGGCCGTCGTAGAGGTAGTCGGCCAGCACCGCGCCGCTGACGCCGTCGAGCTTCTGCAGCAGATTGCCCGCCGGGTCGTAGACATAGCGCACGCCGCTGTGCCGGCCGTCCGCCACCCCCTTGCCCTCGGCGTCCAGCGTCGCGTAGCGGGTGGTGCCGGCCACCAGGCCGCGCAGGTCGTAGCTCGTGTCGGTGCGTTCGATGCGGGACCGGTCCTGCCGCGCCGCCCAGGCTTGCAGTTCGGCTTCGCCGGTGGCGTCGTCGGCGCCGGCGAACACGCCGCCCTGGTACAGCAGCCGGCTGACTTCGCGGCCCTGGGCGTCGTAGCGGCGCTCTTCCACCCGTCCTTCGGCGCTCAGGCTGAAGCGCAGCCGCAGGCCGCTGGCGTCGTAAACGTTGCGGCGGGTGCCGGCGCCGTCGACGGTTTCGCTCAACACCTGGTTCTGGGCGTTGTAGCGGCGCCGGGTCTGCTGCCCTTGCGCGTCGCGCACGCCCACCCGGTTGCCGGCGGCGTCGTAGTCGAAACGGCTGCTCTGCCCGCGGCCGTCGGTGACCGCGCTCACCCGGCCGTGCTCGTCGTAGTCGAAGCGTTGTTCCACCCCGCCGGCGGCCACCCGCTGCAGCAGGCCGTCGCGGTAGTTCAGCTCGGTGCGCAGGCCGGCGGCGTCGCGGACCACGGTGCGCTGCCCCCCGGCGTCGTAGTCGAAGGTGGTGGTCAGCGTCTGCTCGCCGCGCACGTCGCTGACGCTGAGCACACGGTAGTCGCCGTCCACCTGCGCATAGGCGAAGTCCAGCCGGCTGCCGTCGCTCTGCTGCAGGCTAGCCAGCCGCTGGCTGGCGCCATCGTAGACATAGCGGGTGGTGTAGACCTGGCCGTCGGCGACGCTGTTGTCGTCGGGACTCAGGTCGGTGATCACGCTGCTCAGCCGGTTCTGTTCGTCGTAGCCGTAGCGGGTGCGGGTCAGCGTCTTGCTCTGCTCGCCGTCCCGGTACACGCTGCGCAGCTGGCTCAGATGGCCCTGGGCGTCGTAGTCGACGAACAGCGTCTCGCCGTCGGCGCTGCGCAGGCCGACGATGCGGCCGGCGCCGTCGTAGTCCAGCGTGACGGTCTGGCCGTCGCGGCTTTGCACTTGCTGCAGCCGGCCGGCGCCGTCGTAGCGCTCCTGGCTCCGGCTGTCGCCGTCGGTCCAGGTCCAGGCCTGACCGTCCCAGCGCACCGTGTCTTCGGCGCCGGCGCCGCCTTGCGCCAGATACAAGCCCCGCGCCGTGTCGTAGCGGTACAGCGTGTCGCTGCCGTCCTCGGCCTGGCGGCGCAGTTGCGAGCCGGCGCTGCCCGGCGCGCCGTTGAAGTCGAACAGCTGGCGGCTGTAGCCCAGCCGCCAGTTGCCGGCGTCGCCGCCTCGGCCCTGGCTGTTGTAGGTGCGGAGCAGTTGAATCGGCAGGCCGTTGCCGGCGAGGAATTCGTCGCGCCGCTGCAGCACCAGGTTGCCGTTGCCGGCGTTGACGTAGACCCGTTCGCCGCCGCGGCCGAAGGCGGCCTCGCCCAATTGACCCTGCCCGCCCAAGGCCGCCAGCGAACTGTTCTGCAAGCCCAAACCCACGCCCGACACCACTGCAACCATACCGACCTCTCGAAAATCAGATTATTTCGAGGAGTCTTATCTAGGGTTTTAGGGGAAAGTTTAGGC
>NZ_JALCYU010000038.1:0-5656 GCF_023507765.1 Chromobacterium sp. IRSSSOUMB001 | reverse complement strand
TCCCATCGCCATCGCCACACCCTGGCTGACGATAGAACCTACTGCGCCACCGATAGCCGCAGCCCCCATCATCGCCCCTGCGCTCAACCCTCCAATCGCGGTACCGGCTAGTACTGAACCACCAGCGGCCATAACCGCCCCTAAGCCGCCTGCGGCAAAGGTCGTACTCAATGTGCCCGCCATTGCGAGTGCTGCAGCACCCGCCGTCATCACCACCGCAACGACCGCAACAACCGCAACGAAGATGGCCCCGATCCCACCACAACCACCGCCATCCTGCGGCGGCGGCGGCGGCGGATCCGGCAGCGTCGGCGTCACATCCCCTATCGCCTCGCCCGGGTTGTATACCCGGTAGGTGCCGCTGTTGTTGTGCACATTCGTGACTTTATTCGGCACCCGCAGCGTCTGACCTGCCGCCAGGGTCTCGTTACCGCTCAAACCATTGGCGTCGGCCAGCAAATACCACAGCGACTTGTCGCCCCACAGCCCGGCCGCCAGGCTCTGCAACGTATCGCCGCCACGCACGGTGACCGTGCTTGGAGCCTGGCCCGGGTAATTGGGGGCAATCGGTTCGTAGTTCTGATCAAAATCCGCGCTACTCACCGCCACGCCAAAGCGATACTGGTCTTTCTTGCCTCCCAGTTGGCCTTGAGCCAATGCTTGTGCAAAGTCCATGCGGCTTGGACCATCATTGCCCACCGCGCCCACTTGCTTGCCGTCAACATAGTAATAGTCTTGGCGCTTGTAGACGCTTTGCTTATCCAGCTCTTCGCGTCGAATCACCACACCCTGGGCATCATTGATGTAGCGCAGGCTGCGCTGCCCCTGCTCGTCAATAGCCTCTCTCAGGTGGCCGTTGACGTCGTAGGTCAAATGCGAGATGCCAGGCCGCCAGCCCGGCGCATCCTTGTTGTACGGGTGAGCGGTAATCTTGGATTGCTTGGCCTCATCCCACCACTCGTACTCGTAATAGGTGGTGACTGTGGTGTCGTCCTCTTGCTGAGTGAATTTCAAGGTTCCATCAGCCATCAGTCCATATTTGGTCGCTTTGCCATCCACCACCTGCCGCAGCATTTTATTGTCCGCGTCGTAGTCCGTATGCGTCTTGCGGGCCTTGACCTGACCATCCCAGCTAAAGCTTTCCGCGTCGGTCACCCGGCCCAACAAGTCATTGCTGCGCCGATACGCCAGCTTGCCGTTGATCTGGGTATCCGTCAGATAGCCGTCTGCGGTGTAACTATACGTTTCCACCGTGCCGTCGCTGCCATTACTCGCCTTGGCTCTTTGGCCGAAGCCATCGTACTCAATCCGGGTGCCACGGCTACCCTCCACGATATTGCCGGAGGCGTCTCGGCTGCCCTGGGTTACGGTGAAACGGTTCATCGCATCATAGGCGTACCAGTTGTCCTGCACCTGCTTGCTACCGTCCTTGCCATCCTGATATTCGCTGTAGACGCGCAGGCGGTTGCCCACCGCGTCGTACTGGTAGCGGCTAAGGAAGCGCGGGTCCTTGATTTCGATCACCCGACCACGTTCGTCGTAGCGCATAACGGACTGTTGGTAGAACGTCAGGTGGTCGCGATCCGGGCCGCTGGCGTAAGCCTCGTAGTTTTTACGGCCATCATCGTCGTAACCATACAGCGTAAAACGGTTAGCGGCTCTATCCTCCATACCCTGCAGATTGCCGTTGCCATAGTAGGTGTACAGGATATTCTGGCCTTGATCGCTCTGTTGGCGAATCAACTGGCCCGCGTTGTTGTACTGGTACTGTGTCACCCGTCCGCCCAGATCACGGTGTTCACCCTTAAGACCGAACCAATCCACCGCGTCTTGCATGGTCATATTGTTGGCGTTGGTGGTGGTGGTTCGCCAACCGCCCACCACAATGCCGCCGGCACCCTTCAACTGAGCATCCCAGGCATAGCTGTAAGTGGTATGACGGGAAGCCGCGCTGACGGCTTCCAATACCCGGCCCAGGCTGTCGTAACGCGTTGTCTCCACTGACACCGCCTTGCCGTCGCTGGTCCGGTGAGCAATCCGCTGCCCCGCGCTGTCATAGTCGTACTCGTCATAGCCGCGGCTGCCGTCTGCCCGCTGCGCGCGGTCCATCCGCTTGAGGCGGCCAAGTTTGTCGTATTGATAGTCTTGTTGGCGCTGGCCATTGACTGTAACGATGCGCAGATTGCCCAGCCTGTCGTAAGCCATTTCCTTGCTGCTGCCATCGGCATGGCGTTCTCGCAGCACCTTGCCCTGCCCCTCCTGGCTGCCTGCCAGCCAACGCTGGCGGTTTTCATGCCCATTGGCGTCTATGCTGGACACCAGATTTCCCAGCGCGTCATAACCGTAACGCGTGACAGCTTCGTCGGTCAGTTTGTCGCTGCCATCGACGTTCTTCAGCACATCGCCGTTATCGTCGCGCAGCTTAAGTGCAGCTTCTCGCTTGGCAACCAGCTTGCCAGCCGCATTGTATTCAGAACGAATGGTATTGCCGGCGCCGTCGGTTTCGCTAATCACTTCGCCGAAGGCATTGTAGGTTTGTCGGCGCGTGATGGTGGCCTCACGATTGGTCACTCCAAGCAACACCCACCGCAAACGCCCAGTAGAAACCTCTTCTCCATTTACACCTCGTCGCATGAACCCATTTACTAACAAGGTGCTGCCATCACTATCTTGAAGATAGACCCCATTGATGTCTTTCAACTGATAGCGGTATTCATAATCACCAGCGACAAGAGCATCAACATTTAATGCAAACGGCCCATTTTCCTTTCTGTTTAATTTAACCTCTTGCCAAGCCCCACCACTTTTCTCTCGGTATTGCAACTCCATTTTATTTGCCGCTGCTTGCTCTGGATAAAAGGCGACATACATAGGCAAGGCTAAGCCAACAACACTCCCTTTATCCAGAGTCACTGCACCGCCACCCAAAGCAATAGAACCTTGAGCACGGTTAACCATACGACCTACCACATCAAATAACTGATATTCAAATTCATAAAGAGTAGGCAATAACAAACTACGAGCGAGCTCCACACAATCCCAGTTAAACTCCCGCCCCTCACTTTTAACCAGAACAACTTCTTTAAAATCTAACTGACTACCTACCGGACGAAAACGCACGACACCATGCACCGCTTCCGGCAATTGATTTTTAATATGAACAATCTGTGGCTGCTCATGCCAGCGAACAGGGGCTGTTACAGAATTTGAATTACCCGGTTGCAAACTACCGATCAAACGACCAAGTGACTGCTGACCACTAAAATACTCCAAGTCATATTCATAACTTACACCCGTTTTTAGTCCATAATCTGCGAGATTAAACTGGAACCATGCTCCAGAATAATCACTAGATACACCTCCACGCTCTACCCACTCCCCCCACGCTCCTCCATTTGCTCGAAAACGGATAAGGGTACGATTTGTTCGCTCACTTATACCAACAACATTCACACTTCCAAGTCCCTCCCCTCCTGCCCCCACAGTCATAAAGGCACTATTCATTGGTAAATTATTTTGTGAAATGTTAGGGCTTTTATCATCAAGGTTCATCTCGCCCTGACGAGCATTTAATAATTTACCCTGACCATCCAATGACAAATAACAAAACTCATACTTACCCCTCTCCATCTTTGACCAATCAAAAGAAAACCAAGATGATTGTTCATGCCCATTAATTTTCATATTTGGTATTGATTGCACCACCCACCCTGATTCAGAAGGCACACGCCGAGTGAGGAAAATTACTTTAGACACACCAATCTGGTTCTTAAAATTAATTTCAGACCGAGCTATCGACAGCTTTGGAAAAGAAAGAGGCTCAGGCAGATAACGCCCAATTACATCCATTCCATTAAATGATTTTTCTACCTTCCCTAAAAACACCTCCTGACCTTGAACTTCCTTATATATACTCACCTCAAACTTATAATTACGCTGCTCGAAATTAATAAGAGGCAAATTAACATCAACATTTACACTGCCACCTGAATATCCGTACTTTGTCTCAACAAACCTTTCTTTCGGCATAGGGCGAACGATTGAAACAATATCAAACTTATATCGCCCATCCCCAAGCATTAACACATTCTCAGGGAAATTAAACGTCATAGCAGCCTTAAATGCACGACCAAACTCACCCCTACCAAACCTAGCATCCAACAAGTAATCATGAAATCCATTAAATAGAATTTGACTTGTAATTAAACCATCACCAACAATTGCAATATCAGCTTTTCTCATCGGGCTAACCATAGGGACAGTATCCCTAAAAAATGCCCCATCTGTTGTTACCACATCTCCACGCCCAGTTTGCTGCTCTGCGGTGGTCCAAGCCTCTACCTGTACAACTGAATCTTGATGCTTATTCACTATTTTGGGCTGACGTGTTGCCACATGTAGATTTCGAGCATCGTAGTCACTCACTGACAAACGAAACGCCTCCAAATCATCTTGAAAGCTAGAGCCATTGACTTGGGATAATCTATATAGCACTTGTTCCAATGTCAGAGCCCGTAACTCGTCACCTTGACTTCGCCCTGACACAACCGTCAGTGTAGAATTACCATTAGCATCGTAGCCATACAGTTTGGTTACACCACCAGCGTTGCCACGAATCAGCCTGCCAGCAGTGTCGTATTCGCTGAACTCCTGCCAGTCTCCTTGACGATTGATACTGGTCCGCTTCCCCGTAATTTGCCCCCAGGCGTTGTAGCTCACCTCCTGCCATACCCCGGTCGCGACATCCTGCTTGGCCGTCTGCAACTTAGCCGCGTTGTAGGCATACAGCGTGACATCCTGGCCTCCAGCAGCCTCCTTGCGCTCACGTCGGGTACGCGTTACATTGCCAACCGCATCGTAGTCGTAGAACGTGATATTGCCCTCGGCATCGCGCATCCAATCGGCACGACCACCCAGGCTGTATTGAGTTTCGCTGAATACGCCATCCACGCCTGCCTTGACAACCTTGGTCGTCAGACTCAAATCGTTGTAGCTGGTATCGGTGGTCGGCCTTACGCTCTGCCCGGCTTGATCGATAAATGCCGCTTCCTCGCGATGGGTTTCGCGGCCCAGCGCATCGTAGCGGATGTCGGTGACAGCACCCTTGGCGTCGGTTTTCTGCGTCAGCAGCCCTAAAGCGTTGTAGCGATATAGGGTACGCACGCTGCCGGTCTGACGGATTTGCGCAATAGCGTCTTCTTCTGGCTTTTTCGAAGCCTCCAGGCTTGCCTGCTCGTAATAGTCGACATTCAGCCGACGCTCCTCCAGCAGCCTTCCCATGCGGTCATAATCAAACTCGCTGATACGATCCTGAGCACCAGGCTTAAGCAGGCCACGCGCCTCATCCAGCGCAATGCCATCGACCGGCACCGTCACTGCAGCTGCGTAGCGCACCTCTCTTACCGGCTTGCCCGCGGTACTGTAGCTCCAAGCCACCGCATAGCCTGCGGCATCCACCTCCAGCAGCTTGCGCCCGGCAAGGTCATACCAACGAAGAGTCCGATTACCCCGAGGGTCAATCTCACACACCACATTTCCATTGGCATCATATTGACGTTCAGTAACAAGGTCCTGAACTCTGACTGTCGGAGCCCCATCCTTCCGCACATCACCATAAATAACGGTCTGACTAGGAACCACCGTCTTCTGCAATCGA
>NZ_JALCYU010000037.1:0-5713 GCF_023507765.1 Chromobacterium sp. IRSSSOUMB001 | reverse complement strand
CCGCCTGATCGAAACCCGGCTGCCGGCGCAAACCGTCGGCCAGCGCGACGCCGCCAGCGGCCAGTACACGGTGGCGACCCAAGACTTGGTCAGCCGCCAGCGCTACGACGCCAACGGCAACCTGATCGAAACCACCGACGCCCGCGGCGGTCGCAGCCGCCACTACTACGACCGCGCCGGCCACAAACTGCTGAGCATCGACGCCGCCGGCTACGCCACCGCCTGGGACTACGACGCTGGCGGCCGGGCCATCCGCGAAACCCGCTACGCCAGCGCCATCGCCGGTGGCGACGAACTGGACAGCGTGCGCCAGCAACTCCAACCCCATGTCGACGACCGCGTGCGGGAAACCGACTACGACCGGATGGGGCGGATCAGCGTCGAACGCACCCTCAAACTCCAGGTGGCCAGCGCCGACGGCCAAAGCCAGACCGCGGTCACCGCCACCACCCGCTACCAGTACAACGCGCTGGGCAAGGTGACCCAAAAAACCGACGCCGCCGGCCAGGTCACCGACTGGCGCTACGACGCGCAGGGCCGGGAAACCCGACGTCAGGACGCCGCCTACACCGACTACGAAGGCCGCAGCGTGCGGCCGACCAGCGACAGCGAATACAACGGTCTGGACCAACTCAGCCGTCAGATTCGCCGCGGACTGGACGAGGCCAGCGAAGCCGACGACCAAATCGTGCGCTACCAATACGGCGTCGGCGGCCGCTTGCTGAGCCAGAGCGACGCGATGGGCAACGCCATCCGCTACGACTACGACGCCGCCGGCCACCTGACCCGAACCCAGCGGGCGCGACGCCAGGCCGACGGCAGCGAAGTGAACGACATCACCGGCTACCGCTACGACGCGGCCGGCCGCCAGACCGAAAAGCGCGACCAGAGCACCGGCATGCGCTTCGAAACCCGCTACAACGCCTATGGCGAGATTGCCGGCAAACGCACCAGCGCCGACGGCCAGGGGGCGTGGCAGGAGTTCGCCGACTACGACGGCGCCGGCCGAGTGTTCCGCCGCAACGAAGGCGGAGTGACGCGGGCTTATTTGTACGACGCCAGCGGCAACGCCACGCTGCAGATCGAATCGGAGAGCGTGGACCTGAGGCAACTGAGCCGGGATCAGATTCTGGCGGCGATCAACCGGCCGGACAGCGGCTTGCGACTGACGGTGAGCGAGTACGATGGCCGCAACCAGCGAGTAGCGACCTACCAGCCGAAGATGGTGAACGCGCGCGACCAGGCCTTGGTGCAGGCGGAGCGTTGGGTGAGCGCGGTGCCGCAGGAGGGCAGCGGCGGGGTGGTGAGCGCGGGGGCTTCGAAGGCGCCGGGCGTGGCGGTGGAGAAGAATCCGCTGGTGGGGGGGAGGGCTGCAATTGGTCAAAAAAACAATATAACAATTAACTCAATAAAATATTATGGGGTAGAAAACATAAATGGGGATTTATGCGCAAAAGGAGTTGTTCTTTCTTTAACGCTGCCAAATGCTCTGTCAGAGATAGGAGGGGGGAAGTTTCGAATCCGTGTAAAAACAGACTGGGAGTTAAAGCTTGATTATTCTGACGAGCGTTTTGAAAGTAAGGCAGGCTACGCGGGTGATGTTTTTTCTGATGGGAAAGGGACATTTGAATTTGTTGTGCCGATGAAGATAGTGTCTTCAAAAGGAAGTGTTACTAAGATAGATACGGGGGAGGTCATTCGAAGTAGTGAGCCTATCTCTTCTCAGTATCCTATTGGTGGTCCATTATATATTAGAGATTTTTTTCATAATGCATATTTGTTTTCAGTTGATGTTTATAAAATGGGGGAGACTGGTGAGGTTTTAGTTTCTTCGTTGAATGCTGATAAGAAGGTTGCAACCCTTTTTCATATAAATGAACCTGCTTTCATTGATCTCGATTCCCGGTTTCTGACTGGGGAGTATGCTATAGCTAATCAGGGAAGTTGGGGCAATTTTGGAAACTGGGGTGTGAAGTGGTCTGGTTTCTATGAAAATACCCAAAAACTCCATTTCCAAGCCCAACCTACCGCCGCTACGCGGATGTATCTATATACCCGCCCGGCGGGTAGTAATGCTGGCTGGCAGTATGTCGAAGTGCCACGCATGCAGAGTAATGGCCGGGATGTGGATGGGTGGTTCGCCCTCGACTGGTCCGGCATGGCGCGCGGTCATTACGAGTTCCGCTATGTCGCCATGGACGCCGCTGGCAAGGTGCTCAACACCCGCCAGGGCACGATGAACCTCAACGACAGCGCGCCGACGATCACCCAAAGCGAGGCCGCCGTCGACAGCGCCTTCATGTACAACACCGGCTGGGTCAATCTGACCAATCTCGGCGAAGCCGCGGTGTCCTCGCGGCTGCGCTTCCGTACTCCTGGCGGCGAGTGGGGCGCTAGCCAGGTGTTGGCCGCTACCGGCGTCAAGGGCTGGTTCCAGTTCAACCCCGCTCAGTACGGCCTGGCCGCCGGCCAGAGCTGGGAGTACGAACTCGATCGCCTCGACGCCAACGGCAAGTCGCTGGGCGCGGTAGTCGGGTCCTTCCGTCCTGGTGAAGCGGCTTCCGTCACCCAGCCCGTCGCCTGGCGCGACCAGCCGCAAGTCGTCCACATCGGCGGCAATCAGCCGGCGGCGGCCACTCGCGGCCTGATCCGCTATCGCACCGCTGGCGGCGCCTGGGCCGAAGCGCCGCTGAGCCGCGCCGCCAACGGCGAATGGGACTGGGACAGCAGCGCGCTGGCCAAGGGCCTGAGCGTACCGACGGTGTATGAGTTCGAATATCAGCTGTTCGACGCCAAGGGCCTGATGCTCAACCGCGCCGGCGGTCAACTGACGCTGGGCGGCGGCGCCGTCAGCGTCAACGCCCAGGGCCTGACGCTGCCGTTGCTGGTCAGCTTCAACCCGCCGCAGACCCAGGCCGCCCAACTGTTGCTGTCTTATCGGAGCAAGGGCAGCCAGGGCGGCTGGACCCAGGCGGCGCTGAGCCGCAACGGCCAGGGGCAGTTTGCCTTGAACGCCGACGCATTGGCCGCCGGCGACTACGAGTACCGCTACCAGCTGGCCGACGCTCAAGGCGCGCTGCTGACCGGCTCCGACGGCGCGGCGCTGGACGTCAGCGGCTATCTGCGCCGCCACAGCGGCGTCGACAGCGCCCGCCTCAACTGGGTGATCACCGGCACCAGCCAGAGCGAGCACAACATCATCCGCCGCCAGCAGTACAACGCCTTCGGCGAAGTGAGCAGCGAAACCGACGGCCGCGGCAACGTCACCACCTTCGAGTACAGCGCCTTCGGCCAATTGCTGGCCAAGCAGGACCCAGAGACCGCAATCACCCTGGCCGACGGCAGCAGCGTCCAGCGGGCGCCGCGCACCCAGTACCGCTACGACGCGCTGGGCAATCTGGTGGCCACCGTCGACGCCAACGGCCAGCTCAACCGCCAAAGCTGGCTGGCCGGCGGCGAACGGGGCCAGGGCAAGAGCGGCGGCGAGATCCACGCCGACGGCGGCGTCAAGCAGCTGGGCTACGACGTGTTCGGCAATCTGCGTGTCAGCGTCGACGAAATCGGCCGCCGCAGCGACTACCGCTACAACGCCAACAACCAGCTGATCCGCCAGGACCGCGCCGCGCGCGCCGACGGCCGCCGCGGCGTCGACGAATACGACTACGACAGCGCCGGCCAGCGCATCGCCCACCGCAGCACCAGCGACGGCAAGGACAGCCTGGCCGACACCACCCAGTACGACAGCCTGGGCCGAGTGCTGGCCACCGTCAGCGCCGCCGGGCGTCGGGTGGCTTACCGCTACCAGTGGGACGCCGCCATCGCCGGCGCCGGCGGCATCGTCGTTGGCGGCTGGCGCAGCGTCAAGACCGACGCCAACGGCCGCAGCCAGACCGACGACGTCAGCCTGTTCGGCCATAAAGTGGCCCACGTCGACCTGGGCAACCACCGCTTCAGCTACCGCTACAACTACGCCGGCCAGGTGGCCGAACAAAGCGGCAGCACCGGCCAGCACATCACTTACCAGTACTACGGCAACGGCTATCTGAAGAGCCTGTCCGACCACGCGCTGGACAGCTACACCCTGTACGAGTACGACCAGGACGGCAACAAGACCTTCGAAGGCTATACCAGTCTCAACAGCCAGAGCCGCGAGTTCTACCAGTACGCCGATATCCAGTACGACGCGCTGGGCCGGGTCACCCAGATCAAGGATCCCAAGTTCCTGATCACTTACCGCTACGACGCCGTCGGCAACCGCCTCAACGTCAACAGCGTCTACCACGACGGCGTCAACGGCCAGCAGCGGACCCAGGACTACTGGTACCGCTACGACAGCATGAACCGCTTCGTCACCACCAAGGGCAGCCTGGTCAACGGCCAGATCGGCCGCGGCCCGCAAGGCGGCGACGGCGTCGACCTGCTGTACAACGCCGCCGGCGAACGGGTGCAGGCCACCTATGCCGCCAACGGCAACGTCGAAACTTACAGCTACAGCGCCGACGGCTATTTGGAGAGCACCCGCATCAACGGCAAGCTGGCGGCCCAGCGCGACAACGACCTGCTGGGACGCGCCACCGCTTACCGTGAATACCGCTGGAACGGCGACGGCGGCGTCAGCAGCCAGACCCAGTCCCGTTACGACGCCGACCACAAGCTGCTGCAGCAAACCCGGGACGGCGCCACCACCACCTACACCCTGATGGCGGACGGCACCCTGGCCAGCAGCGCGCAGAGCAGCAGCGGCACCACCACCACCAGCTACTACGGCTACGAATGGTGGGACGAGGCCAAGCAGAGCACCATCACCGCCCAGCCGTACAACAAGGATGCGCCGGGCTGGGAAAAGGGCTACTCCCATCTCAGTTACAACGTCAACGGCCACCTGGCCGAAGCGCGCGACGAAGTGGGCCAGCGCAGCCTCCGCTACGTCAACAACGCCCAGGGTCTGGTGCTCAAGCGCGAGGAAATCGCCAAAGGCAGCACCTACAAGCGGCAGGACTACTACTTCCTGGACGGCAAGCAGATCGGCTCGGTGGGCAATGACGGCGCCAGCCGGGTCGATTACGCGCAGGCCTTGGCGCAAAGCCAGATTGGCAACCGCAAAGACCAGTACCGCGAAGGCCAGCCGGTGAACAGTGCCGACTTTGACCAGAACTACGAACCGATCGGGCCGAACTACCCGGGGCAGACGCCGGGCTTCGTCACGGTGAAGGCGGGGGACACCCTGCAAAGCCTGGCGGCGTCGCTGTGGGGCGATCAGGCGATGTGGTATTTGCTGGCGGACGCCAACAGCCTGAGCGGCAGCGAGGCGTTGGTAGCGGGTCAAGTGCTGAAAGTGCCGAACAAAGTCACGAATGTGCACAACAACAGCGGCACCTACCGGGTGTACAACCCGGGCGAGGCGATAGGGGATGTGACGCCGACGCTGCCGGATCCGCCGCCGCCGCCGCCGCAGGATGGCGGTGGTGGTGGAGGCTGCGGTGGTTTCGGCTCCATCTTTGTTGCCATTGTCGCCGTGGTGGCGGTGGTGGTAACAGCCGGAGCGTTGGCCCCGATCCTGGCGCCGGGGCTCGCAGCAGCAGGGAGCGGGTTGATGGCCTCTGGTCTTGCTGTTTTGGGTAGCGCAGGCGCGAGCCTGGGCGCACTGGCGGCGGCAGGCATTGCCGGCGCGGTGGGTTCCATCGTCAGCCAGGGTGTGGCGATGGCGATGGGG
>NZ_JALCYU010000036.1:0-6391 GCF_023507765.1 Chromobacterium sp. IRSSSOUMB001 | reverse complement strand
TCTCCGCTAAGAACCGCCGGTCTCCCGGCGGTTTTTTTATTGTCCGGCCAGCGCGCGGAAACCGTAATGCAGCAGCGCGTAAGCGCCAAACAGGATACAGGCCAGCGCGCCGTAAGCCAGCGCGGAGCGGCCGGCGTGGCTCAAGTCCGTGCTGCTGGGCAGGCAGCCGTCCCAGCACTGCGCCGCCAGAAAGCCCAGTCCGGCCGCGGCCGGACTCAGCCACGGCCAGCGGGCCGCCAGCGCCAGCAAGCCCCAGCCCAGCGGCAGCAACAGCAAGGGCGCGATGCCTATGGGCAGCGCGTTCCACCACGTCAGCCGGCTGAAGCCCACCTGGCCCAGCGTCAGTTGCCGGCCGTTGCGGCTGGGCCACACGCTGAAGCGGCTGGGCCGCGCCCACAGCAGCCAGCCCACCAGAAAATGACAGAGTTCGTGCAACACCGTGCCCGGCAGCGACAGCGCCACATAGGGCCAGAACCACGCGCGGCGGCGCAACTGGCGGCTCAGCAACAGGAACAGCGCCGGCCACAGCAGCACGGGGGGAGCGGCGGCGAACGGCGCGTACAGCGGTTCTAGGGCGGACATGTGGGGAAGAGGGCGGGCGAAAACCCGGATTGTGGCATGAGGACGCGGCCGGACCAAGCCGGACGCGCCCTCAAGTTTGAGAGCTTGGGTTTTAGAAGGCGTTCAAGGGCTGAAGCTTCTTAAGAACCTTTTTACGATCTCGCGAGCTAGAGCGAGACAAGGCGAAAACGGCTGAGAAAGCGGAATGTACACGTGGTACATGAGCATTTTGAAGCTGTACTCACCGTGTCACGTTTCACGACGCGCAGCAGATCGTAAACAGGTTCTTAATTTAATCGGCGCGGAAGCGGTTAATCGCCGCATCCAGCCCATGCGCCAGGCCGGACAACTGCTGCGCCATCGCGGAGGACTCCTCCACCGACAAGCCGTTTTCCGTGCCCATATTGGCGATGCGCTCCACGTTCTTGGCGGCGTCGTTGCTGGCCGTGCTCTGCTCGCGCATCGCCTCGGCGATCTCGCTGGTTTTCTCCAGCAGGCGGGTGGACAGTACCCGGATCTGCGCCAGCCGCTCGGACAGCGTGCCGCTCAGCGCCACGCCGGCCTCCACCCGCTCGGTGGCCTCGCGCATGCTGGCCACCGCCGTGGTGGTGTCGCCTTGCACCGCCTTGATTTTTTCGGAGATTTCGCCGGTGGCCTGCGCGGTGCGCTCGGCCAGCTTGCGCACCTCGTCCGCCACCACCGCGAAGCCGCGGCCGGTTTCGCCGGCGCGCGCCGCCTCGATGGCCGCGTTCAAGGCCAGCAGATTGGTCTGCTCGGCGATGTCGTGAATCACGTCCACGATGTTGCCGATCTCATCGGAACGCTGGTTCAGGCCAATGATGATGGTTTCGGAGCGGCTGATCACGCTGGCGATCTCGGACATCTGCTGCGCGGCCTGGCCGGCCACCTCGCTGCCGCTCACCGCCTCGTTCATGCTGCTCTTGGCCTCGCCGGCCATTTCCACCGCGTGCTCGGCCACCAGGTTGATGCTCACCGTCATCTCCTCCACCGCGGCGGCGGTGGACGAAGACGCGTCGGTTTGCACCTGGGACGCCTCGGCAATGCGCTTGGACACGCCGGACAGCGCGTGGGCAGTGTCGTTCACCTGCTTGGCGTCCTCGCGGGTCTGCTGCAGGAAGGCGCGCAGATTGCCCAGCAGCTGCGCCAGCGCGCGGCCGGTTTCGCTGACCTCGTCGCGGCCGGTCTGATCCACCGTCACCGTCAGATCGTTCTTCTCCGCCGCGTGGCGCATGGTCTGCTGCATGGCTTGCAAGGGGCGGGTGATGGAGCGGACGATGGCGAAGGCCAGGGCTACGCCCAGCACCAGGGCCAGGCCCAGGATGGTCAGCATCATGTTGCGGGTGTTCTTCATGCTGACCGCCAGCGCGTCCTCGGCGGCCTGCGCGGACTCGTCGGCCAGCTTGCTCAGGCTGTTGAGCGCGTCGCGCGCCTCGTACAGCTTGGGCTTGAACGGCGCGATGCCGGCGTCGCCGACATTGGCCCGGCTGATTTCGCCGCTGGCGATCTTCTGATACAGACCGTTCATGCCCTGCTCGTAGCCGGAGAGGCCGGTCAGCATGCTGTCGAAGGTTCTCTGGTGATCCGCCGCCATGGCCATGGACTTGGCGGCGCCGGCCTGGTTCTTGAACTCGGCGATGTGCTTGTCCAGCAACTGCTTGTTGGTCTGGATGCTCTGGTCCGAATTGTCCGGGTTGCCGATGCTGATGAAGATGTTCTTCTCATCCTGGCGGATGTGAAGCATGCTGCTCTGCATGGCGTTCATCTGGTAGCGGAACGCGATTTTCTGGTCAAACAGCGAGGTCAGCTCGCCATCCATCTGGTTCAAGGACCACCAGCCGGAACCGCCCACCAAAGCCACGGCAAACAGCAAGCTGCCCGCCAGCGCGGCGATGCGCTGGCCAATCGTGAATTGACTTAACATAATGCCCCCCATTGGTGCTGATATTCATCTTTTTTCATAGCAAACGCATATGAATTGGCGATTGCATCAATGTGTGAAGACGCAGCGCTTCGTGCTGGCATGGACTCCAGCTTGGCCGGGACTCTGGAACATCAGGAATGGGCCCACAGGCCGGAACGACGGAGTGTTTCAATGCCAGCGCCTCTCCTCGTGACGAAGGGGAAGCGGAGCGACTTCATTGAATAGGCGCAATCATAATTCACGCCGTACAGATAGTCCTAATGGTTATTTTTGCATCGCAAAACGGGAACATAGGGTGTATGCCGGGTCAAGCCGGGCAAGGCGGGGGACAAAGGCCGGGCATGGGGCCGATATGAGGTTTTTTCATGTCCGCAGCAATGTAAAAGGCATAAAATCCGCATTGCCGTTTTCAAACGTCAAAAATCAGGCCGGCGCAATCAAAGCATCCGGTTTGCATGCGCTGTTGCATTTAGAGCAAGGCTTGGGCGCCGCCGGGCAAGCCACGCCCTTGTTTTGTTTGAGCAAAATGCCGATAATTAACGGGCAAATTGCCAAATCCAAGGAGGGACCATGAAAACGCTGCAAGTATTCGTGCCGGAAACGCCGGTCCCGCCCATGGTGGAACACAGCCTGTTGCAGGAACTGAGCGTGTTGGTGGGGCAGGAAATGCTCAACGATTTCGACGTGGCCAAAGTGGTGGAACTGGGCGTGGACACCGGCATGCTGGAGCGCCTGGTGGACGCCGGCCTCAGCCGTGGCGAACTGGAGTTCGTCATCCCGCCGCGCACCCTGTCCCATCGCATCAAGAAGGGCCAGGCGCTGAGCACCGAGGAATCCGAACGCGGCGTGCGCGTGGCCAAGCTGCTGCTGCTGGCGGAAGATCTGTTTGGCGACAAGGACGCCGCCGCCCAATGGCTGCGCAAGCCGCTGCACCGCTTTGAGGGCAAATCGCCGCTGGACATGGCCCATACCGAGCCCGGCGCGCGGCTGGTGGAACAACTGATCGCCCAAGCCAACGAAGGCTACGCCGCGTGATCGTCTGGCGCATCAGCCGCTACGCCGATCTCAAGGGCTTGGGCGGGCTGCGCTGGCCCGGCCGCTGGCACCCCGCCGGCCAGCCCATCGTCTACCTGGCGGACCACCCGGCCAGCGCCATGCTGGAAGCGCTGGTGCACCTGGAAGTGTCCATCCTGCCCGCCACCTTCACCCTGCTGCAAGTGGAGCTGCCGGACCGCCTAGTGCAGACGCTGGACCAAGCCAGCCTGCCTGAGGATTGGACCCTGCAGCCCGCGCTCACCCAGAGCCTGGGCCATCACTGGCTGCAACGCCAGGCCTCCGCCGCGTTGCAAGTGCCCAGCGCAGTGGCCCCCAACGCCCACAACTACCTGCTCAACCCCCTCCATCCCGACGCCGGCGCCTGCCGGATACTCAGCGTGCGGGACGTGCCTTGGGACGTGCGCCTGAAGTCCTGATGAAGACTCGGGGCCAAGCGCCCTGGGCGTGCCTTCCGCTTGCTCAGCGGCTTTGGTCTGGTCTTACCCTCGTCCGCGAGACCTTAAACTTGTCCATGGAAACAATCGTAAACAAACTCCTGGCCTAAACCCGCCATGCCGCGCTTTTGCGCGCAGAGCATGGCGAGTAGAGTCTGAGAACGTGTTTACGATCTCGCGAGCAAGAACGAGACAAGGCGAAAGCGGCTGAGAAAGCGGAATGTACTCGTGGTACATGAGCATTTCGAAGCCGGTACTCATCGCACAATTCCCCTACCGATGCGTAGCAGATCGTAAACAGGTTCTGAGAGAATTAGCCAAGGGTTCATGCAAACCCAGGCCGTCGGGGCAATTCAATCTATTTATTCAAGATGCGAGGAGTGCGATGACAGACTGGGTCAAATGGGCCGGCAAGACGGCCGCGGCCGCGCTGCTGTTCAGTAGCGCCACGGCCGCATGGGCGGACGCCGTCCGCAAGGACATTCTCCCCGCGGACACCGATGGCGGGATCGTGGCAAACAGCGGGCCGCACATCGTTTTTTCATCAGAGAGGGGCGGACGCGCGCCGCTATTGGTTTTTCTGCCCGGAACCGGCGGCGAAACCACGCGCACCGTGGTGGGCGAACAGGCTTTCATCGACACCGCCCTGGCTCAGGGCTACCGCTTCATCATCCTGTCCTACATCGACACGCCGGCGGTTTCCCAGGTTTGCACCCGGCCGGTGCTGGCGACCAATCCGGACTGCGCGGCACAACTGCGCCAAAAGCGCGCCTTTGGGGAAAACACCACCGCGCTGATCCAGGACAAACCCAAGGACGCCATTGTTCATAGACTGACCGCTTTGCTGCGCTACCTGGTCAAAACCGACCCCCAAGGTCGTTGGGAACAGTACCTGGACCAGCAAGCCGTAGACTGGAGCAAGGTCGTGCTGTCCGGGCAATCCCAAGGCGGCGGCATGGCCGCCTACATCGCCAAGCGGGTGGCGGTCCGGGGCGTGATCGACTTTTCCGGCGGCTGGGACATGCGCGCCAATAACCGCATCGCCTCCTGGTACTCCTCCCCCGGCGCAACGCCGCCGGACAGATTGTTCGGCACCTATCACGTGCAGGAAAACTTCGCCTCGGCCATCCGCCTCTCCTACAACGCCATGCGCATCCCGGCGGATCACCAGTTTGCGCTGAACAAACCGATACGCCGCCCCAATGCCGACAACCCCGGGCATGGCGAAGGCGCCAGCAATCCGGTGTACCGGGAGCTGTGGCAGGAGATGTTGGAGCGGCTTGGACGGGAGTAAGTGATGATAAGGCGTTGAGTGGACTTGTTGGGGTAGCTGTTTGGATAGAGATGGTAAGTGAGTCTTAACGGCTGTACTCGGTATTCTCTATCAGCGCTGATTCCTACTTGAGATTAATCTGGGGACAGCAATAAAATGAAAAAGTCATAAAAAATAATGATGGTGAATTAATTGCAATTCATTTCCCATGGTCCTGATATACCCGATGCGCTCTTACAAGCACACGAGGAGGGGCGTGTCGTGTTTTTTTGTGGTGCAGGTGTTTCCTATCCTGCTGGTTTGCCGGGCTTCAAAGGGTTGGTGGACGATATTTACCAGCGAAATGGCACGGTACCCAATGACATTGAGCGGAAGGCTTTGGATCTAAACCAGTTCGATGCCACCCTCGACCTATTAGAGCGGCGCCTACCTGGACAGCGCCTTGCTGTACGTCGGGCATTGGTGCAGGCACTAAAACCGAAATTACGCCGCAAGGGAGCTACGGACACGCAGGCAGCTTTACTTCGGTTGGCACGTAACCGCGAGGGGTCGCTTCGGTTGGTAACTACCAACTTTGACCGCTTGTTTCAAGCTGCGGCCAAACGAACAGGCCAAGTGTTCCAGGCGTATGCTGCGCCGATGCTGCCTGTTCCGAAGAATAGCCGTTGGAACGGACTGGTCTACCTGCATGGTCTGTTACCCAGCACAGTCGATGAGATGGCCTTGAACCGGCTGGTTGTCACTAGCGGAGATTTTGGCTTGGCCTATCTCACTGAGCGTTGGGCAGCCCGTTTCGTGAGCGAGTTGTTCCGTAATTACGTAGTGTGTTTTGTAGGATACAGCATTAATGATCCAGTGCTGCGCTATATGATGGATGCACTGGCGGCCGATCGGATGCTGGGAGAAGTCATACCACAGGCTTGGGCATTTGGTGATTGTGAGCCGGGGCAGGAGAGGAGCAAAACTATTGAGTGGGAAGCCAAGGGTGTTACACCCATTCTCTACAAAGTTCCTGCTGATAGTCATGATCATTCTGTGTTGCATAAAACTTTACACACTTGGGCTGAAACGTACCGAGATGGTGTATTGGGTAAGGAGCGCATTGTTGTCAGTCATGCATTGGCG
>NZ_JALCYU010000035.1:0-7222 GCF_023507765.1 Chromobacterium sp. IRSSSOUMB001 | reverse complement strand
TGGTCTTTGTTGCCAGCGTTGGACGATCAACTGAAACGCCGCGCCCCAGCTTTCGGCCGGGGCGTCGTCGGATGGACCTGCGGTTTGGCGCGTGTATTGGCGCGGCAGCCAGCGGCGCTGGGTCAGCCAGCTGGACAGGTCGCCAAAGGCGTTGCCTAGCGCCAATAGCAGCACGCAGCAGAGTGCGATGCCGCAGATCGCCCAGGGTAGTTGGCCGTTGGCCGACAAGCCCAGGCGTTCATCCAGCAGCAGGGCCAGGATGATGAGCAAGGCCGCGATGAGCAACACCACGGCCCAACTCCAACGCAGGCGCAGCTTGCCGAGCAGACGATTGGGCCGAGGCAGGGACGTCGGCGGTAGTTTAATTTTGGGCGGCATGTCCGCTCTCCTGGTAGACGAGGCCCAGCATGGCGTGCTCGCCGTGCTGGGTCAGAAAGGCTTGCGGGGTGTCGGGACCGGCGGCTTGCCAGGCCAACAGCAGCGCCAGCCACTCCGCCGCTACGCCGGCATGGCCGATCTGGCGGTCTATCGACACGACGGCGGCGCGGGGCTGCTGCTGGCTCAGCGCGACGGCCCAGCCGGCATCGTCGTTCTGGCCGGTGGCCGACCAGATCGCGTCCAGTTGCTCCGGCTCGCAGACGCCAAACAGTTGCGCCTCGGCCAGCACCGCGTCGGTATCGCGGTCCTGGCTGCTCACCGGCCGGTGCAGCCGGTGCTCGTTCTCGCCCTGGGGCCAGGCCAGCAATAGAGCGCATACCGCCTCGGCGCTGTCAGCCGGCGGGCGTTCGTAAAACTGCGCGGCGACGATCAGCCGCGAGCATTGGTAGTGCTTGGGCGAACTCTGGTCCAGCCAGTGGTCCAGCCGCGCCATGCCTCCGGAGGCAACCAGGGTTTCCGACGCCGGGACTGGCCGCAGCTCGCGCCATGCCCATTGCCGCCGCCAAAGCGCCATGACATCAACGGCCACGCCACCGGTGTCGATCTGTAATTCGACATGCAAGGGCCATTGGGACGGTAGCGCGCGCAGTGCGGGCAGCAGTGGCGTCAAGGCTTTGTTCAGCGCGGATTTGACCCGCTTCACCATGCGTTCCTCGGGCGAGGCTTGCCAGTCCAGAGCGTCTTTGTCGGGGAGGTGGGTATGCCGGATCACCTCGTCACGGTGGCCGTGTACCGGGATGGAGGCCAGTAAGGGCTGGGGCGCTTGGACACTGGCCAGGGTCTGCGCCAGATCGCCGGCCGCGCTGCAGGCGACGCCATGCAGCAGCGACAGCGGCTGCTGGCCAAACTGGATATTGTTCTGCTCCACCTCCTGGCGCGCCTGTTCTTCCAGATAGAGCTGATTGCGCCAGCTTTCGAGGTCGCGCATGCGTAGCGTGAACAACAATAGGTAGATGACGAAGGGCAGGCCCAGCAAGCAGGTCCAGAAACGCCAGCCGCTGGCCTGATCCGCCGGCCACAGGTAGAGGGTCAGTCCCGCGCCGCTGCCCATCACCAGCAGCAGGATCAATAGCCAGACCCAGAGGCGCGGCGGCTCGCCCAGCTCGTAATCGGGTGCGCGCAGGCTTTCGAGATCAACCGGCATGGTGTCTTCCTCTAAAAAAAGGCCACAGTAATAAATCCACCTATGTAGGAAGGGGGGCTTGCGTCCGTAGCAATGCCCTTCACAGCCCTATTAGTCGATGCGGTGATTGAGGTTTTCTCCCCTTCGACCTGCGTTTTATGTGGCTCGCATTTGGCATGAAAATAGTCGGTTTTATGACGATGGTTTTGAAAGTCATTGCTATAAAATTGCATTCATGGCTGGGATGTACACTAAAAATAATAAAACCAGGGCTAATATGCCTTTGAAAAGCCCGTATCGTTCAATTGTGGCATCGGATAGTGATAGAAGTAATATTCCGTTTGGTATTATTGTTAGGCATATGAAAAAAAAGATTAAAGAGCCCCAGTCGCCGGGAATAGGTGGCATAGGCCAGATGAAAATAAAAACAATAGAAACTGGTGTGGCAAAAATACGCCATTTGATACTTGTGCGCCAGAATGTGGGTTTGTTATGTTTTGCTAGCAGGAAAGCCAGCATGGGGGCTGGTATGATCATGCTTAATAATGTGCTGATGATTATAGGTGGATAGAGAATATCCCATGTGTTTTTTTGAGCAAAATAGTAGGGGGAGAGCATGGTAACTATGGGGACGCATGCAATTAAAGTAATTGCAAATGTGGCTTTGATAAACTGTACTATTTTGGGTGTGCTAAGTTTGGAAATTGCTTTCATGAAATATCCAGTCATTGAATTGTCACAGTTTTACTCATGACTCTGGTTCCGTATCCGAGGAGGCTCATACTCACTGTCGGGTTCGCTCCCCGTGGGGTCGAAGTTTTGCGATCACTCCAATTTGATGGTGTTTTCTATTTTGTAACCCCTGTGTTCAAGGTGGTTGCCACTTGGCCACCTTTCGTCTGTGGCCAAAAAAGAGGGTGTCACCGTAGCTTGTATTAGGTTAGTGGGGGTTTGGGTTTCTATATGGGTTGCAGGAGGTTGCCGTACAATAGCCGCCATGGGTGGGATGCAGATGGAAAGAAAGATTATGACGATTAGGCTTCCTTTCAAAATTCCATAATGCTCCATTAGTGCATCTGATAGAGCAAAAAGTAGTAATCCGCAGGGGGTGACTGCCATGGATAATAGTAGAAAAATCAAATCGCCCCATTCTTTGGTTGTGTGTGGAGGAAGGAAGGTGGCCCAAATCATAGTGAAAATGATAGATGTGGGAGCCGCAATAAAGCGCCAGCGAATGCTGGTGCGCCATTTTTTTTCGTATTCTGCATTGGCAAGAAAATAAGAAATAATCGGAGGGGGGAGGGCGAAGCTTAAAATGAGGGTTGTAATTAAAATGGGATCAAAGAGGTGCCAGGTTGAGCTGGGTATTATAAACGATGAGACAGTTATGACCGCTATGGGGGTGTTGGCAATCAATATGACCGAAAAGGTGGTTTTGAATATCTGTACCATTTTTTCAATGTCTAGTTTGAGGGTGTTTTTCATGGTTTCTCCAAAAAATTACTAAATCTAATTCTAGTTGTCATCTTGGTCCTGTGGCCGGGGCGGCACCCATTCGCCGCCGCGTTGACCCACGCTACGGTCGAACTTTTGTGCCCACTCCACCTTGCGGCCGTTCTCGATGTCGTAGCCCCAGCGTTTGAGGTAGTTGCCGTCCTTGTCGTAGCTGGTCCAGTTTTCACCGGTCGTGACGAAGGTGATTAGCGTGGCGCGATAGACCTGGCCATCGGCCACCCACAGTTCGATGTGGCGTTGCTCTGCCAGCGCATCGAGTTCGGGGCGAGGGAAGCCGGCGCTGTTGTCGGGGAGGACGCTGAGCAGATAGCGGCCATCGGTCTTGATACCGAGGATTTTAAGGGGGATGTCGGCGGTGAAGGGCGTGGTATTCGCCTGGTAGCTGGCCTTATGGTTTGAATCTTTAATCCCCTGCTCGGAGTAGGTAACTATCCAAGTGCGTTTAAGACCACTTGTTCTGACAAAAAAACCGCGTAACTCTTTCAATTGACCACTGTTAGGCCAGTAATCGGTATAAACGGGGCCAACTTCAGTACGGACTATTTTTTCAGCTTGGCGGACTTCATCAACAAAAATGTCAGCCTTGATGTAGGCCGGCTCTTGTAGTGCCTGTTCTACCGTCAGCATTCGATTAATCTGACCATCTGCATCTAAGCCGAAAAAGTAAACTCCATTAACTTTGACACCGAAACGTTCGTAGTCGATGGAGCGGGTGTAAGGTTCTCGTTTATTTAAATCAAGACCACGGAAGATGATTTTATGATCGCGGTTGATCTTCAGTGTTGATACGCCGCCCTCGTTTTTTAAGCCAAGTTCGGCCTGCTCGGCGGTAAGGATTTCCCCATCGAAGTAATCGGAGGAAAACACCCTAGGGGCATGCCAGACGTAGTATTCGGTGTTGGGAGTGAGGGTTTTACCATTGCTGTCGATGTTTTGCGGAATTGCCATGATGAATGCCTTTGTCAGAATGCCTTGCGCAGTGGGATAGCCGGCCAGAGCCGATACCACCAGCAGCGCGAGGCCAATGAGGAATGCCAGGAACAGGGTTAAGCCGGTAGGCCGCCATCGCCTCCTGCCGGATTCTTTGTTTGGCATGGGCCGAGTGGGCATGACCTCAGTCCTCTTGCGCGTCTTGCGGCCGGGGCGGCACCCATTCGCCGCCGCGTTGGCCTATGGTGCGGTCGAGTTTTTGCGCCCACTCCACCTTGCGGCCGTTTTCGATGTCGTAGCCATTACGCCGCTCTAATTCGCCTTTGTCGTTGTAGAAAGTCCATTTTTCGCCGGTAACGACAAAGGTGGTGAGGGTGGCGCGATAGACCTGGCCATTGGCCACCCACAGTTCGATATGGCGGGCGTCTGCCAGCGCATCGAGTTCCGGGCGAGGGAAGCCGGCACTGTTGTCGGGCAGAACGCTGAGCAGATAGCGGCCATCGGTCTTGATGCCGAGGACTTTAAGGGGGATGTCGGCGGTGAAGGGGTCGGTTTGGGCCTGGAAGTAGCGGGTGTGATTGGTTTTATTTCGGTTTTGTTCAGGAAAGTTGACTAGCCAGGACTTCTTACGCCCGTTGGACTCGACATAAAAGCCGCGTACTTCTTTACGTGACCCAGTATCGGGCCAGTAGCTGAAGAGAACAGAACCCATCTCTGTTCTGATCACCTTCTCGGCAGAGCGGACCTCGGCAACAAAGATGTCTGCCTTGATATAGACGGGTTCCCACAGCGCCTGTTCTATGGTCAGCAGCCGGTTAATCTGGCCATCTGCATCCAGTCCGAAGAAATAGATGCCGTTGACCTTGATGCCAAAGCGTTCGTAGTCGATGGGGTCTGTGAAAGGTTCGCGCTTAAAGCTGCTGCCCTTTCGATAAGCGATTTTTTGGATTTTATTAATAGCAATCTGGGTAGGGTCGCTTTCCTGCTCCGTAGTCTCCAAGCTTTGGATTTCTCCGACGAAGTAATCCGTTGAAAAGGTGCGTGGCCATTCGCGTACATAGTAGGGTGTATTGACGTGCAGGCGTTCGCCGTTAGTGTCGGTGGTATAAGTCAGGCTCATGGGGAGTATCCATAAAACCAGCCATCGGACGGCCGGGTATTGTTGAATGTGATAACCAAGCAGGCCCAACAACATGAGCAGCAGAACGCCGATCAGTGAGGCTTTTTGCCAGGTCTTCATAACCAGTTCCGGCGCTTCAGCTCGTCGCGCGTCATGGTGGTGTGTGCAACCAGCTTGTCGACATAGTCAGGCTTGATCAGCCGGCGTGCGGTACTGGTGGTAGTGGCGACGATGACGCCGGGTCCGCCGAAGACCGCACCCTTGGCGGCTTCTTTCAGCACCAGGCCGCGCAGCTTGTCGAAGTGGGGATCAATGTCTGCGTTGAGCAATTCCAGATCAATCAGCTGGCAGTCGTGCAGCATGCGCCAGATGAAGGTGTGGCAGTTGGCTTCGCCAAAGCTGTCCAGTCGATAACTCCAGCGGCCACCGGATTGTTTCGTGTAAGCGGCGGCGAAGGCGCGGATTTCCTCAATCACCGCCGTCTCCGCGCGTTGGTCGGTCAAGCCCAGGTAGAGCGGCTGGACACTGCGGGCTTTGGGGTTGCCGTGGTTGGGGTCGTAGGGATAGGGGTGGTGACCGATGCCGCGACCAGCCAGGAGTTCATACTTCTTTTTCTTTGGATTCTCCTTATCTGCATCGCGGCGGTCTTTAGAGTCGCCATTGATGCAGCCCTCAACATCCCACATCGCGCTGAGCTGATCTAGTTTGCTCTCCATGCCGGCGATATTCGCTGCCGGATACCAGCCATAGCTTTCCGTGATGCTGGGGTCGTCGTGGGCGATTTCCACCCAGTAGTGGCCGGGGCCGGGGGGCTTGTCTCGAATGGCTCCGCCCTGGTGGGTAATGCCCTTGCCCCAAAACGGAATGCGCTTGAGGCGGACGCGGCTAAGTTGGCGCGGGAAATGGATGGCGGTGTAGCTGGCCAGGCTGGCGGCCTGGGTCACGCCTTCGCCGGTAATCCAGAAGTCCATGCTTATTCTCCTTGTGGCTCAAACACGATCTTGAGCTGGGATTTGGCGTAGCTGCTTTTGATGGTTTGGGTTTTGCCGCTGCCGTCCGTCAGGCCGCGATGGATGACGCCGTCCGGTTCGGTGATGGTGTAGCGCATGCCGGCGTGCGGCTTGCCGGAAGCGGGGTTGTTGAGGGTGAAATAGTGATTGCGCGGCTCCACCACCTTGGCGCTGGGGAAGTCGTAAGCCGGGGTGGGCATGGACGCCGGGCCGGGAGCGGTCAGCGACGCGCCGTGCAGCTTGATGTCGCCACGGGTGCCGGCTTCCACCTTGCAGCTGTCCAGCGTCAGGTAGGAGCCGCCGCATTGCAGCGTCAGCTTCTTGTTGGCGGCGATGATGATTTCGTCGCCGCTGCTGATGATGCGGATCTGCTTCAGCGCGGCCAGTTCGATGGCGTCGTGCTGGGCCTGGATTTCCACCTTGCCTTGCGCGGCGATCAGCTTGGCTCCTAACCGGTGCGCAAACAGGCTGAGGGCTTCGCCGGCCGCCACGGTGAAGCGCTTGATCGCGCCGATGTCGGCATGACCGCCTGCGGTGGCGATCAGGTTGCCGCCGGCAGCCAGTTGCAGATGCTGGCCGCTGCTGAGACCGATGCCGTCGGGTGCGTGGGCGAGCAGCGTGGACTTTTGCAGTTCGCTGAGGCGATCCGCCATCAGTTGCCGCTGTTGCTCGATGTCGGCGGCCAGCGCCCGCGCCTGGGCGGCCATCTCGGCCAGGGTTTGCATATTGCTCAGCGCGTTGTCCAGGTCCGCTTGCGCCGCCTGCATGTCCAGCTGCTTGCCGCCGGCCTTGGGCTGGGCGTCGGTGGTGATGAATAGCCCTTTGGTGGCGCGCAATGCGCCCCAGCCGTCGGTCCTGAGTTCGAAGCCCTGGCCGCGTGGCGCGCGCTTGTTATCCACCAGGTGGCCGATATTGAGCTGGCTCTTGTCGAACTCGGTGGCCAGCTTGATGTGTTCCTCGCCCTTGCGGTCTTCCAGCCGCAGCTTGTTGTTGGCCCAGGTGCGGATCAGGTTGCGGCTGTCCCAGTAAGCGCCGGGGTTGCTGTCGGTGAGTTCGGAGTTGTGCAGGCAGCCGCTGATATAGGGC